>NZ_JAXQNM010000036.1:0-268517 GCF_034427935.1 Chelativorans sp. M5D2P16
TCCAACGACAAGGAACAGACGGTGGGACAGACGATATTTGTTGGTCGAGAGCGGGCTGCTGGCGAGGGACGTGTTTCGGCTTCGCCGGACACGGTGAAGCGGCTTGTCGGTCTTGGCTTTTCGGTTGTGGTCGAGAAGGGTGCGGGGGTTGCCTCGCGCATTTCCGATGCCGAGTACGAGAAGGCCGGGGCGAAGGTTGGCGCGGCTTCCGATGCCGGCAAGGCCGACGTGGTCTTGAAGGTGCGGCGGCCGGAGGCGGCCGAGGTCAAGGGCTATAAAAAAGGCGCGGTGGTGATCGCCGCCATGGACCCTTACGGCCACGAGGGCGAGGTTGCGGCGCTGGCGAAGGCCGGGCTGACGGCGTTCGCCATGGAGTTCATGCCGCGCATCACGCGGGCGCAGTCGATGGACGTCTTGTCCTCGCAGGCGAACCTTGCCGGCTACCGGGCGGTGATCGATGCGGCGGCGGAATATGACCGGGCGCTGCCGATGATGATGACGGCGGCGGGCACGGTGCCGGCGGCGAAGGTGTTCGTGATGGGCGCCGGCGTGGCCGGCCTGCAGGCGATCGCCACGGCGCGGCGTCTGGGCGCGGTGGTCTCGGCGACCGACGTGCGGGCGGCGGCGGGCGAGCAGGTCGCCTCGCTCGGGGCCAAGTTCGTCATGACCGAGGCCTTGAAGGACGCCTCCGGCGAGGGCGGCTATGCGCGCGAATTGACGGACGAGGAGAAAAAGGCTCAAGGAGAGCTCGTTTCCGGGCACATCGCCAAGCAGGACATCGTGATCACCACGGCGCTGATCCCCGGCCGGCCGGCGCCGAAGCTGGTATCGGCCGAGATGGTCAAGTCCATGCGGGCTGGCTCGGTGATCGTCGATCTGGCGGTCGAGCGCGGCGGCAATGTGGAGGGCGCCAAGCCCGGCGAGGTGGTGACGACGGCGGGCGGGGTGAAGATCCTCGGCCATCTGAACGTGCCGGGCCGGGTGGCGGCCTCGGCCTCGCTTCTTTATGCGCGCAACCTCTATGCCTTCCTGGAGACGCTGGTCGACAAGGAGAAGGGGGCGCTTGCCATCGACTTCGACGACGAGCTGGTCAAGGCGACGCTTCTGACCCATGCGGGCAAGGTGGTGCATCCGAACCTTGCCGAGGCGGCCCCGGCGGCCGGCGGGGCGAAGGGCGGCGCGGCGAAGAAGCCGGCGGGCGCCCAGAGAAGCGCATCCAAGAGAGGCGCAGCCAGGACCGGCACGGCCAGGAGCACGGGCGCCAAGACCGGCACGGCCAAGACCACTACGGCCAAGTCGGGTGCCGCCAAGACGGGGGCATCCGGATCTGGCGCGGCCAAGTCGGACGCCACCAAGTCGGACGCGGCCAAGTCGGACGCGGCCAAGTCGGACGCCGCCAAGCCGAAGCAGACCGCGGCCGGCGCCGCCGCACCCGCCGGGACGGCCGGCAGCACGAACACAACGGGGGGAGAGAACTGATGGAACCCACCGCAGTCGAACGGGCGCTCGAGCAGCTCGAGCGCGCCACGGCGGGCGTGCGCGCCGCCGTCGAGAACTTCGAGGCGGCCGATGCCGCCGGCGCCCTGGCGCACGGCGCCACCGGCGGGGCGGTCGACCCCTTTGTCTTCCGCTTCGCCATCTTCGTTCTGGCGATCTTCGTCGGCTACTACGTGGTGTGGTCGGTCACGCCGGCCCTGCACACGCCTTTGATGAGCGTCACCAACGCCATCTCCTCGGTGATCGTCGTCGGCGCGCTGCTGGCCGTCGGCATCTCGGCCTCGGGGCTGGCGACCGGCTTCGGCTTCGTTGCCCTGGTGCTCGCCTCGGTCAACATCTTCGGCGGCTTCCTGGTGACCAGCCGCATGCTTTCCATGTACAAGAAGAAGGACAAGTGACGTGAACGCCGAGCTTGCTTCCTTCCTCTATCTCGTTTCCGGCATCCTGTTCATCCTGGCGCTCAGGGGCCTGTCGCACCCGACGACCAGCCGGCAGGGCAATTATTTCGGCATGGCGGGCATGGGGATCGCCATCCTGACGACGCTCGCCATCGCCACGCCGTCTGCCGGCGGGCTGGGGCTGATCGTCCTCGGGCTGGCCGCCGGCGGCGGCGCCGGCGCGGTGATCGCCCGGCGCATCCAGATGACCAAGATGCCGCAGCTCGTCGCCGCCTTCCACTCGCTCGTCGGCCTTGCCGCCGTCATGGTGGCGGCGGCCGCGCTCTATTCCCCGGAAAGCTTCGGCATCGGCACGCTGGGCGCCATCCACGCCCAGGCGCTGGTCGAGATGTCGCTCGGCGTGGCGATCGGCGCCATCACCTTCACCGGCTCCATCATCGCCTTTCTGAAGCTCGACGGGCGCATGTCGGGCAAGCCGATCCTCCTGCCGGCCCGCCATGTGGTCAATGCCGGGCTCGGCCTCGCGCTGATCGTGCTGATCGCCCTGCTGGTGACGACCCAGAGCACGACGGTGTTCTGGCTGATCGTCCTGCTGTCGCTGGCCTTGGGTGTCCTGATGATCATCCCGATCGGCGGCGCCGACATGCCGGTGGTGGTCTCGATGCTCAACTCCTATTCGGGCTGGGCGGCGGCCGGCATCGGCTTCACGCTCGGCAATCTGGCGCTGATCATCACCGGGGCGCTGGTCGGCTCGTCGGGCGCGATCCTGTCCTACATCATGTGCAAGGGCATGAACCGCTCCTTCATCTCCGTCATCCTCGGCGGCTTCGGCGGCGAGACTTCCGCCGCGGCGGACGACGGCATCGAGCGCACGGTCAAGCAGGGCTCGGCGGACGATGCGGCCTATCTGATGCAGAATGCCCAGAAGGTGATCATCGTGCCGGGCTACGGCATGGCGGTGGCCCAGGCCCAGCATGCGCTGAGAGAAATGGCCGACAAGCTGAAGGCGGCGGGCGTCGAGGTGAAATACGCCATCCATCCGGTCGCCGGCCGCATGCCCGGGCACATGAACGTGCTTCTGGCCGAGGCCCAGGTTCCTTACGACGAGGTGTTCGAGCTCGAAGACATCAACGCCGAGTTCACCCAGGCCGACATCGCCTACGTGATCGGCGCCAACGACGTCACCAACCCGGCCGCCCGCGACGACAAGGCCTCGCCCATCTACGGCATGCCGATCCTCGACGTCGACAAGGCCCGCACCTGCCTGTTCGTCAAGCGCTCCCTCGGCTCCGGCTACGCCGGCATCGACAACACCCTGTTCTACAAGGACGGAACCATGATGCTGCTCGGCGACGCAAAGAAAATGACCGAGGACATCGTCAAGGCACTCGAACAGTAGGGTGCAAAGCGCAAAACGAACGTGCAACAGCAGGAGGAGGAACCGACATGACCAAATGGGTGCATTTCGAAGACGGCGGCCGGCAGGGTTTCGGCATTCTCGACGGGGATGAGATCGTCCTGCACACCGGAAACCTCTTCGACAATCCGCAACCGACGGACCAGCGCCGGCCGCTCTCGGCTGTGCGGTTGCTCGCACCCTGCCAACCGTCGAAGATCATCGCGCTCTGGAACAATTTCAGCGCGCTCGCGGCAAAGCTCGGCGTCGCCGAGCCGGAAGAACCGCTCTACCTCCTGAAGGCGGTCTCCAGCATCGCCGCGCCCGGCGCCACCATCCGGCGCCCGCCCTCCTACACGGAGCGGGTGGTCTATGAGGGCGAACTCGGCATCGTCATCGGGCGCACCTGCAGCAACGCATCGGAAAGCGAGGCGGCAGCGGCCGTCTTCGGCTACACCTGCGTCAACGACGTGACGGCATCCGACATCATCAGCCGCGACAGCACCTTCGCCCAATGGGCCCGCGCCAAGAGCTTCGACGGGTTCGGCCCCTTCGGACCGGTGATCGCCACCGACATCGATCCCGCAAGCCTTGCCGTCAGGACCGAACTCAATGGCGTGGAGCGGCAGAATTATCCGTTGAGCAACATGATCTTCCCCGTTCCTCGCCTCGTGAGTGCTCTTTCCAAGGACATGACCCTGCTCCCGGGCGATCTCATCTGCTGCGGCACTTCGATCGGCGTCGGCAGCATGAAGGAGCCGAGCAACGAGGTCTCGGTCAGCATCGAGGGAATCGGTACGCTCTCGAACACGTTCGTTCAGTAGCTGTCACTGGTGGAGCCCGCTACCGCGCGCCGCCGTCATTCCGGATGCCGGCGCGCGAGCGACGGCCGTTCGGAATCCATTCCCTGACCTTTCCAGGGTCCGGAATGGGTCCCGGACAAAGCTGCGCTTTCCGGGATGACGCCTGGCAGAGATGTTCCGGCCTCTGCCAGGCGCGTGCCCCGGCTTCCCGCCCTACTGTGTGACCAGCATCGCCTCGCGGATGGTTTCACCAACCAGGTGCGGGCTTTCAGCGATGATCACGCCCGCCTCCCGCAGCGTCCTGATCTTGCTTTCGGCCTCTCCGGTCGCGTCCTGCGCGATGGCGCCGGCGTGGCCCATGCGCCGCTCCGGCGGCGCGTGGCGGCCGACGACGAGCGCCACGACCGGCATGTCAGGCTTCGATTCGGCGATGAAATCAGCCAGTTCCTCCTCCTCGGAACCGCCGATCTCGCCGACCACGACCACGCCCCGCGTATCGGCATCGGCCAGGAACATCTCGAAACAGGCGCGCATGCCGAGCCCGTGAATGACATCGCCGCCGATGCCGACCGTGGTGGACTGGCCGAGCCCGGCCGCCGTGACCTGGGCGGTCACCTCGCTGGTCAGAGAGGCCGAACGCGACAGGATGCCGATGTTGCCGCGGCGCGCGTTGCCGGTGGCCATGACGCCGATCTTGCAGACTTCCGGCGCTAGGATGCCCTGCGTGTTCGGTCCGATGAGGATGGTCGAACTCTGCTTCAGGGCATCGCGCACGCGCAGCATATCGTGCACGGGCACGCGCTCCGTCAAAGCCACAACGAGCGGCATCTCCGCCTCGATCGCCTCGATGATGGCGGCGGCGGCATTGGCCGGCGGCGCGAACACCATGCTGGCATTCGCCCCCGTTTCCGCCATCGCCTCGGCCACGATGTCGTAGACCGGCAGGCTCAGGTGGCGGGTTCCGCCCTTGCCCGGGCGCACCCCGCCAACGATCTTCGTGCCGTATTCGAGCATGACCGCCGAGTAGTGTGTGCCGGCCCGCCCGGTCATTCCCTGGCAGATCACCCTGGTGTTCTCGTCGACGAGAATGGTCATGACCGCCCTCCCCTTTCCTCGGCAATGGCGACCGCCCGGGTCACCGCGCTCCACATATCGGGACAATCGATGACGTCGCAGCCGAAATTGGCGAAGCGAAAGCGCGCATATTCGGCATTGTTCCCGGCCAGGCGCACGACCGTCGGGCAGGAGCGGCCCGTGCGCCGCATGGCGACACCCAGCCCGTCGGCAATCGTATCGCAGGGTTGCATGCCGCCGCCATGAACATTGACCAGGATCGCCCTCACTGCAGGGTTGTCGAGGAGCAGCGCAAAGCCGTGAGCAACGTCGAGGCTGGTCGCCGTGGTGCGGATGTCCATGAAATTCGCCGGCCGGCCATTGGCGGCGCGCACCATGTCGAGCGTCGCCAGGCCCAGCCCGGCCCCGTTCGCAACCAGGCCGATATCGCCGTCCATGCGGACATAATTGAGCTGCCGGTTCTGCGCCACGAGCTCTATCTCGTCGCTCTCGTGATCGTCGCGCAGGGCAGCGAGCTCGGGATGGCGGAAGAGCGCGTTGTCGTCCACCGTCATCTTGGCGTCCAGCGCCACGAATGCATCGTCTTCTGTGATCGCCAGCGGGTTGAGCTCGATCAGCACGGCGTCCAGCTCCGTGAAGGCCTTTCGAAGCTGTTCGACCAAGGCGACGAAGGAGGAAAGCTGGCGCTGCTCCAGACCGAGCTTGCCGCCCAACTCCGCCACCTCGTCTTGCAGCGACGAGGAGGGCACCAGTGGCAGGCGTTCCAGCCGGGCGCTGCCCTCCCGCACCTTGTCCTCGATCTCGACGCCGCCATCCGCGCCGGCAAGCAGGGTGATCTGTGCAGCGCGCGCATCGATGAAAAGCGAGAGATAGAGGCTCCGCAGCGGTCTCAAGGCGGTCTCGACAAGCACACGCCGGACCGCGTAGCCGGCCGGGCCCGTCTGCTCCGTGGTGATGCGCTGCCCGAGCAGATCCTCCGCCGCCTGCGCCGCCTCGGCGGCAGTGGCGACGAGGCGCACCGCATTCGCACGACCGCGTCCGCCCGCCTGGATTTGCGCCTTGACCGCTAAGGGACCACCGCCGATCTCGTCGGCGGCGCGGCGCGCATCCTGTGCCGTCAGCGCGACATGCCCTTCCGGCACCGTGATCCCGTAGCCCGCGAGCAGGGCCTTGGATTGGAATTCGTGCAGCCTCATGCGTCTCCTCCTGTCCAAGGGGTTGAATCCCGTCGGTGCCCGGTCGGACAGACGCGATGCTGCGCATATCCGATGTGGCATACATAATGCCAATTGATTTAATGCGTGTCAATCGGAACCGGTGGTGCGGTGTCGGCCCAACCATGGAACAGACGCGCCGTTGCGACCATTTCTGTTTCGATCGCTGGCGCACGAATATTCGCCGTAACGGAAACTCCTCTTGGAGGGGTATGCACCCCGACCATCCGGTTTCAGCTTCCGAGGTCAAAACCTGGGCAACCCTTGAAAGGAACAGATCACAAGGAGGGTGACATGGCTATCGATTTCAATCACACGATCCTGTGGGCCCGTAACAGCAAGGCATCAGCAAAATTCCTGGCGGAAATGCTCGGCCTTCCACCTCCGCGGCACTGGGGACCTTTCCAGATGGTCACGACTGAAAACGGTGCCGACCTCGATTATGCGAACGCCGACGGCGAGATCAAACCGCAGCACTATGCCTTCCTCGTCGGTGAATCCGAGTTTGACGAAATCTTCGGTCGCATCCGTGAAAGGAATCTCCCGTATTGGGCTGATCCCGGCCGGGTGCAGCAGGGCGAGATCAACCACCATGATGGCGGCCGCGGGGTCTATTTCGAGGACCCGAATGGTCATCTCCTCGAGATCATTACACGTCAATATGGCAGCGGCGGCTGGAACCCATGAGGCCCGGTGAGACGCTCAACGTCCGACGTCGCTATGGTGACGATGGCGGCCGCACCAGCAGAATTTGTGCAGAAAGAAAAAAGCGGCGGCACCCGCAGGTACCGCCGCCAATATGCCCCGGGGAGGCAGGACAGATTATTCGGCCGCCAGCCGGCGCGGCGCACCGATTGCGCCGCTCTTCTGCAGTTCCTCGACGGTCTGGTCGTCGAATTGAAGGACTTCGCGCAGGATCTCCTCCGTGTGTTCGCCGAGAAGCGGCGAACGCACCACGTCGGTGGGGCTTTCCGACAGCTTGATCGGGTTGCCTACCGACAGGTACTTCCCGCGGGCGGGGTGCTCCACCTCGACGACGGTGCCGGTCTCGCGCAACGAGGCGTCCTCGGCCAGTTCCTTCATGGAGAGGATCGGGCCGCAGGGAATGTCCCGCGCATTGAGGATCTCCATGGCCTCGAACTTCTCCCTCGTCGAGGTCCACGCCTCGATGCGCTCGAAGACCTCGTTGAGACGCGGCAGGCGTGCCTCGGGAGTCGCATAGTCGGGATTGGTCTTCCAGTCCGGCTCGCCGATCACATCGCAGATCGCCTCCCAGACCGGGGCCTGGGTGATGAAATAGATGTAGGCGTTCGGGTCCGTCTCCCACCCCTTGCATTTGAGAATACGGCCGGGCTGGCCGCCGCCCGAATCATTGCCGGCGCGCGGTACCGTGTCGCCGAAGGGGATGCCTTCGCCGTACTGGCTGTACTCCTTGAGCGGCCCGTGCGCCAGGCGCTGCTGGTCGCGCATTTTGACCCGGCAAAGATTCAACACGCCATCCTGCATGGCCACGGAGACCTTCTGCCCCCGCCCGGACTTGGTGCGCTGAAACAGCGCGGCAACGATGCCCAGGCACAGATGCAGGCCGGTGCCCGAATCGCCGATCTGCGCGCCCGTTACCAGCGGCACACCGTCCCGGAAACCGGTTGTCGAGGCCGCCCCGCCCGTGCACTGCGCGACGTTCTCATAAACTTTGCAATCGGCATAGGGGCCGGGGCCGAAGCCTTTGATCGAGGCCAGGATCATCGCCGGGTTCAGCTCCTGGATGCGCTCCCAGGAAAAACCCATGCGATCCAGCGCCCCGGGGGCGAAGTTCTCCACCATCACGTCGCACTGCTCGATCAGGGCCGCGAGCACCGCTTTGCCCCGCTCATTCTTCGTATCGAGCGTGATCGAGCGCTTGTTGTGGTTGAGCATGGTGAAATACAGGCTGTCGGCATCGGCCAGGTCGCGCAGCTGGCCGCGCGTGATATCGCCAATGCCGGGACGCTCGACCTTGATCACGTCGGCGCCAAACCAGGCCAGCAGCTGCGTGCAGGTCGGACCCGACTGAACGTGTGTGAAATCGAGGATGCGGACGCCTTCAAGCGCTTTCATCGGATGCTCCTACTTCTTCTTGACCGTGCTTTGCGGATTGAGGTTGCCGATACGGCCGCTTTCGGTACCAGCCGCCGGATCGATGGCGGCGTTGATGAGAGTCGGCTTGCCGGAGTCCATCGCATCACTGACGGCGCGATAAAGCTCGTCGGGGGTCGTTACGTGCACGCCGACGCCGCCGAAGGCATCCATCATCTTGTCGTAGCGCGCGTCCTTGACGAAGACGGTCGGCGCGGCATCCTCCCCGCCGACCGGATTGACGTCGGTGCCGCGGTAGATGCCGTTGTTGTTGAAGATGACGATACACACCGGCAGGTTGTAGCGGCAGATCGTCTCCACCTCCATGCCGCAGAAGCCGAAGGCGGAATCGCCCTCCACCGCAAGCACCGGCTTGCCGGTCTCGATCGCCGCGGCGACGGCGAACCCCATGCCGATGCCCATGACACCCCAGGTGCCGACGTCGAGCCGTTTGCGCGGCTGGTACATGTCGATGACGCCGCGGGCGAGGTCGAGTGTGTTGGCGCCCTCGTTGACGAGGATCGCATCCGGCCGCTCCTTGATGACGGTGCGCAGTGCACCGAGCGCCCCGTGGAAGTCCATGGGCGACGAGTTCTTCTTCAGGCGCAACGCCATCTTGCCGATGTTCTCTTCCTTTTTGGCATTGATGGCGTTGATCCAATCCGTCGGCGGCGCGGGCCAATTGTCTCCCAGCCCCTCAAGCAGGGCCGAAACGCAGGAGCCGATATCGCCGACGACCGGGGCGACGATCTCGACATTCGAGTCCATCTCCTTCGGCTCGATGTCGATCTGGATGAATTTCTTCGAGCCGGGCTCGCCCCAGGACTTGCCCTTGCCGTGTGACAGAAGCCAGTTGAGACGGGCGCCGATCAGCATCACGACGTCGGAATTCTTCAACGCCAAGGAACGAGCGGGCCCTGCCGATTTCGGATGCGTATCGGGCAACAGGCCCTTGGCCATGCTCATTTGCAGGAAGGGCACGCCGCTCTTCTCGACCAAAGCGCGGATTTCCTTATCGGCCTGGGCATAGGCAGCGCCCTTGCCAAGGATGATCAGCGGACGTTCCGCGCCCTTGAGCACGTCGAGCGCGCGTTTGACGGCGGACGGTGCAGGAAGCTGTGCCGGTGCCGGGTCGATGACCTTGACAAGCGACCGCTGCCCGGCTTCCGCCTCCAACGTCTGCGGAAGGAGTTTCGCGGGAAGGTCGAGGTAGACGCCACCCGGGCGCCCCGAGACGGCGGCGCGGATCGCGCGTGCCACGCCGATGCCGATGTCCTCAGCATGCAGCACGCGGAAGGCGGCCTTGCAGAAGGGCTTGGCGATGGCGAGCTGGTCCATTTCCTCGTAGTCGCCCTGCTGCAGGTCGACGATCTCACGCTCGGAGGAGCCTGAGATCAGGATCATCGGGAAACAGTTGGTGGTGGCATTGGCCAGCGCAGTGAGGCCGTTGAGGAAGCCGGGGGCCGAGACGGTCAAGCAGATGCCGGGCTTCTTCGTCAGAAAGCCTGCAACCGAGGCTGCATAGCCGGCATGCTGCTCATGCCGGAAAGAGATGACGCGCATCCCCTCGGCCTGCGCCATGCGGCCGAGATCCGTGATCGGAATGCCGGGCACACCATAGATCGTGTCGATTCCGTTGAGCTTTAGTGCGTCGATGATGAGATGGAAACCATCCGTCAACTCCGGCTCTACGTCGGCCGCCGGCGATTCAACCATTGTGACGGTCGTCATGAATATGCTCCTCCTGTTGAACTCACCCCTGCCCCGCGCCCCTCTTTTTCCCTGTCGAGCGGTACGAGGCGGTTCCGGCAAGCTGAAGGTCCGGGTGTCGGCTCACCTTTTGGCGGTCAAGTTCCAATACCACGGGCGTGCGCCCTGAAGCCTGGCACGCAAAAAGCGGCGACCCCCTCCCTTCCGCATCTCGCCGCGGCGAACGCGCCGCCGTACAAGAAACCGGTCTTCGAGCATGCCCGTCGACGGGCACGCTTCTCCTCATTCTCTGGCATAATAAATACCAAAAGTCAAACGCGGATGACCGGAAATCAACATGGCAAGCCGCCGCACGCGCGACCTCTTCAGGGCCCTCACGCACACCTTTAGACACAATGGCGGAGGGACCTTTCCGACACGCGTTTTCGCCGCTCATCTCAGGACAAGCGTGCTGCCGAAAGGTTCCGGGCAGTATGAAATCCGGGGAGTGCTCCAGCGCTGCGCGCGGTCCTGATGTTCCGGCGCGCCAGCTCCTACTTGCAGGTTGGCGCCCCGGCAATTCTGCCAGAATGCGGGCAAGCAAAAACCCCTCCTCCCGCGACGCGGGAAAGGAGGGGTTCTGATATGTCATGGCCGTCGGGCGGCGCTCGGAAATCCGTGCGCGGAACGTTATGCCCGGTGGCGCGAACCGGCGGGCCAAAACGCGCCGGGGGTAAAATTGGTATGATGCATCGCGCGCTTCAGCGCCGAGCCGAGCGAGAAGCCGTGATCCAGCCACCGGCGATCCCGCATGGAAAGAGTTTCGACATTGCAATGCGTCTTCATCGTGCTCTCCTGAAACATTGCGAGCCACCATCGGCTCATTCCCGATGGCGCTGACATAATGCGCTTGCCCGTAATTTTGTATACCAGATGCTGCATAGCACCTTCGCGTTTGCGGCATAGCTCATTCGTCCTTCATGATTCAAGAAGCATTTTCAAACACTTGTTCTATAAAACAGGTTTGTTGCATCGCAAATTTTCTACAATTTTTCGCTGTATGAACGGCCTCTTCTGCTCGAATAGCGGCAAACTGGCATGTTGGAACGCGAAGAGAATGGCCCTCGCGGAAGCAAGGCGGCTGCCGCTTGGTAGCGGCAGCCGTTTGCGGGCAGGTTCCTGCGCTGGGTCCTCAGCCTTGCGACTCGCCGCCATGGGCGGGGACGGCCCCGTTTCCGGCACGCCGCGTACGCCACCAGCGCGCCACGAAGGGATACACGAAGAGCAGCGCCGCCACGGCCATGAATGTCCCCGAAAGGGGCCGTCCGAAAAAGATGAACGGATCGCCCTGCGAGGACAAGAGGGACTGGCGCAGAGACTGCTCGGCCAGCGGCCCGAGGACGATGGCCAGGACGGCCGGGGCGACGGGATAGTCGAGCTTGCGCAGCAGATAACCCGCGACACCGAACAGCAGCATCAGCCATATATCGTGCAAGGTCTGGGTCGGCGCGTAACCGCCGACGATGCACAGCACGAAGATGACCGGCGCCAGGATGGTGAACTTGAGCGTCAGCACCCGCACGAAGACGGGAATGAGGGCGATGTTGAAAAGCACGCTGGCCAGATTGGCGAAGTAGAGCGAGCCGACGAGCCCCCACACGAAATCCGGGTGCTCCGTGAACAGGAGCGGGCCCGGCCGCAGGCCCCAGATGATCATGCCGCCGAGCAGGATCGCCGTTGTCGGCGAGCCCGGGATTCCCAGCGTGATCATCGGAAGCATCGAGCCGGTGGAGGCGGCGTTGTTCGCCGCCTCGGGCGCCGCCACGCCCCTGATGTTGCCCTTGCCAAAGCTGTCGGGATCCTTCGACAGCGCCTTCGTCATGCCGTAGGCCATGAGCGAGCCCGGCGTGGCGCCGGCCGCCGGCAGGATGCCGACGAAATAGCCGAGCAAGCTGCTGAGGCTGGCGGGCACGAGATATTCCTTGATACGCCCCAGATGCTCCCTGATCGACTGCCACCCCGCGCGCACGCGGTGAACCTGGACGTCGCCCTTGGTCTGCTCCAGCGTCCACAGCATCTCGCCGATGCCGTAGATGCCGATCGCCAGCACGAGGAAGTTCACCCCGTGGAAGAAGCCCGGCAGATCGAAGAAGATGAGACGCGGCTTGCCCGAGATGATGTCGAGGCCGACGGTCGCCAGTACCAGGCCGACAACGATGGATGTGATGGTCTTGGCAATGTCATCGCCGCCGAGCCCGACGAAGGTCGCAAAAGCCAGCATCATCAGGGCGAATTCCTCCGCCGGCCCGAATTTGAGCGCGAAGGCGGCAAGCGGCGGAGCGAACAACGTAAACAGCACCACCGAGATGGTGCCGCCGATAAAGGAGGCTATGGCCGCGGTCAGTAGCGCCTGGTCGGCCCTTCCGGCCTGCGCCATCGGTCGTCCGTCGAAGACGGTTGCCACCGCCGTCGAGGAGCCGGGAATACCCAGCGTGATGGACGAGACCGCGCCGCCGTACATGGCACCGTAATAGACGGCTGCAAGGAAGATAATGGCTGCGTCGGGCGGCACGAGAAAGGTGACGGGCAGCAGGATCGCCACCCCGTTGACCGAGCCCAGCCCGGGCATCGCTCCGACGAACAAGCCGATCAGGCAGCCGATGATGAGCATGGTCAGATTGACCGGTTGAAGGGCATCGGCGAGACCGCCCATAAGGGGAATGAGGATCGATTCCATTGCCTTTACCTTTGTGTTCTGATCTGCGGCCGCCCGGCATCAAGACGTGCGGCGGCCTCTATTCGCAGACAGTGCATGGGTCAGTAGATCAGCTGGTAGATCGGGTAGAAGAGAGGTTGGGTAATCCCTTTCGGCAGCGGAATCGTCATAAGGTATTCAAAGAAGAAGAAGACGAATATCGGGATGAACAGCGTCAGACCAACCGAAACCCCCCATGAGTGGCCGCCCAAGATTCTCAGGTAGAAGAAAAGGAATGCTATCAGCGAGACGTAGAGCCCGAAATAGGAGGACCCCAGGATCAAGAAGAAGAGCGCCGCCACCGTCGTGCCGACGATCTGCACCGTCTCCCGGTCCATGAATTGTTCGGTCGAGCGGGATTGCGGGGTGGCGCCGAAGAAGCAACGCGCCAAAGTCGCGAGGCTCGACAGAAGCATCACGAAGGAAAGCCAGAAGGGCCAGAAGCCCGAGCCGGGACCCGCACCCGACACCCAGCCTATCGACAGGCCGTCCGTGCTCTTCCACATCAGCCCGAGGGCAGCCAAACTCAGCAAAATCGCCGCAGTAAACTCAGCCGTACGAACGGTCATGACACCTCCTCCCAGAACTCGGCAATGTCGTCGGGCGCCGGGAGCATCGGATCAAGCGTGCCTTGACGATGCCCCCGGTGGCTACGCCGGGGACTTCCCTTGAAGGGAAGTCCCGCCCATCGATGGCGCCGCCGTCACTCGCTGGTGATCGCCGCGGCCCCGACCTGCTCGATGAGTGCCTTGTGGCGAGCCAGCTGCTCGTTGTGGAACTGGCCCAGGTCCTCCCCGCTTGAAAACTCATTGCAGGTCAGACCGTCTGACTCGCAGAAGTCCTGCCATTCCTCGGAATTGAAGATTTCCTCGAACAGCGCGATGTACCACTCCTGCGCTTCCGGAGACATTCCCGGAGGACCGTTCACGGAACGCTGCATGTAGTAGACCAGATCGTGCCCGAGCTCCTTGGCGGTGGGCACATCGGGGAAGGATTCCATCCGCTCGTCGGTGAACTGGACAAGCGGCTTGCTCTGGCCGGCGCGCCAGAACTCCATCTGCTCGGCCGGATTGTTGACGGTGGTCATGATGTGCTTGCCGACGAGGCTCTTGGCCACGTCGCCGCCACCGGGGAACGGGATGTAGGTGACGTCGGTATCGAACTCCGCCTCGAGCATGGCGAAAAGGATGGAATCTTCCTGGCCGGTCCCGGTGCCGCCGACCTTCCAGTCCTTTTTCATCTCCGCCACCTGCTCGCCCCAGGTCTCGAAATCCGAGATCTCGGAATCGGCCGGCACCCACAGCAGGAACGTGTCGATCGCCATGCGGGCGACCGGCGTGAACTCGGAAATGTCGACGCCGAGGCCCTCCTGCACCAACGGGGTGGTGTAGAAGCTGTTCAAGGTGACGAGAAGCGTGTGATCGTCGCCCGCCTTGTCCTTCATGTAGCGCAGCGCCTCGGCGCCCGAACCGCCGGCCTTGTTGATCGGGATGAAGGGCATCGGCGAGAGGTCCTTCTTCTCGATCAGGCCCTGCATCAGCCGGGCGATCTGGTCGGCGCCACCGCCGGTTCCCGCCATGATGATGAATTCAACCGGCCTTTGCGGTTGCCAATCCGCCGCCAGAGTCGGGGTGGTGGCCACGGAGGCCGCCCCCAGGGACAACGCCAGCCCCAGGCCATACGATTTCAACTTTACCATCGATTTCCTCCCGTTGGTCTGAGCGCATCGAAACAGAGGGCTGTTCTCCTCCCCCTCCGCAGCGAACGCTCGACTACCTATGGCATTTTGTATGCCAACATAGATGTCACATTAAGCTCATCCCAAAGTCAAGACCCAAAGTATTGTGCAACGCATCATCACGCCGGAAAGCGCCGTCTACTTTCCGTTTGCGGGATTTTTCCTGACGTTTGATTTTAGTATGGGAATGCCCTCATCTCCGAGGTGCCCGCGCCGGCACGCGACAGCGGCTCAGCGGTGCCATCCGCCAGAGCCGCAGGCCCTTCCGGCAAGAGGCAAAAATGCCATGGTTTTGCTCGGACGAGAATAGAAAAAGCCCCGCCGGATCGGACGGGGCTTTCTGCTGGCACGCACGGTCCGCGCGACCGTTTGAAAGGTGTTACTTGCGGCGGCGCGAGGGGGCCGGCCAGGGCGCGCCCATGACGATATTTTCCCGGTTCGACATCTGCCTGAAGAAGCGGGCAACGCCGTGGCCGAACGAACGCCACCAGGACTCCTTGTACGGTACGCTGATGCTGTCAGCCTTGTAGTGCATGTTCATGGTGTTCTCCTTGGGAGGATATCCGGCCGCCGCGCGGCCCTGAATGACACATCCTCCACATAGGCCGTGTGATCGTAATTTTGTATGCCAGATCTCGCATACCACCTTCGCACTTGCAGCATAGCTAGGACGGCCTTTCACCCGCGGGTCGAATCGGTTCCGCTGGCGAATCTCATTCAGGCGCAGCGCAAAAAAATTGGGCCCGCGGAGCGGGCCCAATTCTGTGGATCTCTCCGGTCGCTCGGCTGCTCAGCTCAAGAACTGCAGATACAGAACGTAGAGGCTGAGGATCGCAAGACCCGCCGTGCCCGCCCAGGCCCAGGCGAACATGAACTTCGACGGCAAGAACTCGAGGTCAGGACCCGTGAAGTTGTCCTTGATCGCCCTGATGTTCATCCAGAACAGAAGAGGCGAGAACAGGAGGGCGAGGACCGAGGCGATCTGCACCACGAAGATCGGGCGGGGCAAGCCGTAGATGATCGCCGTGCCGGCCACGATCCAGAGGATCTGGAATCCCCGGTAGAGGAGCATGCGTGTCCGCTCATCGTCCCACGACCGCCGCAGGCGGACGCAGCACTCCTCGAAGATGCGCGCCTGGCCGTCGAAATAGGTGAAGACGGTCGAGAACAGCGCCGCAACGCCGCCGGCGATGATGATCGGGAAGATCCAGGCGCCGAAGGTGTCGGTATAGATGCGGGCGATGGTAAGGCCCATCTCACGGCTTTCCGGCACCAGCCCGATCGGATTCAGGACGACCGCACCGACGATCAGGAAGGCCATACCCGTCACCATCGAGACGATGTAGCTGATGTTCATGTCGCGCTTGAAGAGCTTCATGTAGTTGCGCATGTAGCTCGGAGCCAGATTGACTTTGTAGCCCTGCCGCTCCAGCTCGCGCACCTTCACCATGCCCGATTTTTTGTCCACGGCCCAGTTGGACTGCATAGGCGCCACTTCGACGGTGGTGGGGAAGTAGCCGAACATGGCCCCGAACAGGAGCGCGGCACCGACCGGCGGAAGCGTCGGCAGGAGGCGCGTCATGTATTCGGCCGGGTTCGGCGCCTGCAGGAGGAAGGCTGTTAGGGAAGCCAGGGCGAAGACGATGATCGCCAGCTTCACGGCACTTTCGAGGGCTGCATATTTGCCCGCCCACAGAATGCCGACACATGTGACCAGGATCACGATCGCCCATACCTGAAGGGAAAGAAACGGAAACGCCGCCCACAGCAGCGCCGCGCAGCCCAGAGCTCTCCCCGCAATGCCGAACGTGTTCGCCAGTGACTGGAAACCCAGATACCACAATGGCCATTTGCCGAAACGCTCATAAGCCTCCATGATGCTTTCGCCGCGGACCAGCGTGTAGCGATGAGCGAACTCGAAAGCGCAGTACTTCAACAGATAGGCCACTGGAATGATCCACAGGAGCGCGTAGCCGTATTGGGCGCCTGCCGTCGGTGCATGCATGAGATGGCTGGCGCCGATGCCGGTCATGGCGGCGGCGATGCCGGGGCCCATTGCCTTCCAGGTATCCCTGACTCCCGTCCCAGGGGCGTGCAGGTTTACGACCTGATTCCTTCCCGGAAGCTCCGCGTCGGCGACGCCCTTCGCGCCACTTCCATAGGCGGCTGCTTCCGATGATGACGTTGAATTCATATGTCGAATCCCTCCTCCAAAACTACCATTCCAGTCGCGACAGGCTTCCTCCGCAACGGCTTACATTTGGCATAATGTATTCCTTATGCCAGAAAAGCAATGCCCTTTCGACTTGATGCGATTTTCGCCGCCCCGGTAAACGGCCGCCTGCTGGAAGTTAGGAGTTGACAGGCTCCCCTTCTGGAATACAAAATACCAGAACATCAAAAATGGCGGCTTCCAGGCAGTTGTTGTTCTGCCCTCGGGCTCACGCCAGTTCCGCCTCGTCACTGAAACCAGGCGCCCACCAAGGAGGAGAGCATGCTCGATAAAACCGTCGTTCGGAACGTATTGGAGAAGGTGAAGGCCGAGGGCCGCGAGGCGCTGACCGCTCCCGAGGGCAAGCTTCTGTGCGATGCCTATGGCATCACCGTTCCGCAGGAAGGGCTTGCCGGAAGTGCCGAGGAGGCCGCCTCGCTGGCCTCCGAGATGGGATTTCCGGTGGTCATGAAGATCGTGTCACCGGACATCCTGCACAAGACGGAAGCCGGCGGCGTCATCGTCGGCGTCGAAACAGAGGAAGAAGCCAAGGCCGGCTATGACAAGATTATCGCCAACGCCAAGGCCTACAACGCAAAGGCCGACATCAGCGGTGTGCAGGTGCAGCAGATGCTGACCGGCGGCCAGGAGGTCATCATCGGCTCAGTGACCGACGGCAGCTTCGGCAAGCTGGTGGCTTTCGGTCTCGGCGGCATTCTGGTCGAGGTCCTGAAGGACATCACCTTCCGGCTCGCGCCGGTCACCCAGGAGGAAGCCCTGTCGATGCTCGACAGCGTCCAGGCGGCAGACATGCTGAAGGGCGTGCGCGGCGGCGATCCCGTTAACCGCGAGGCGCTGGCGGACATGATCGTGCGTGTCTCCGAGCTCGTGAACGACTACCCGGAAATCTCCGAGCTCGACCTCAACCCGGTCTTCGCCACCAAGGACGGTGCGATCGCCGCCGACGTGCGCATCGTCGTCGACTTTGCGCAGAAGGCACCGCGCCATCGCCCGAGCCAGGACGAGATCGTCACGGCCATGAACAAGATCATGCGCCCGAAGGCGGTCGCCGTGATCGGTGCCTCCTCGGAAGAGGGCAAGATCGGCAACTCCGTGATGAAGAACCTCATCAACGGCGGCTACAAGGGCGAGATCTATCCCGTCCACCCCAAGGCCGACGAGATCCTCGGCTACAAGGCGTATAAGAGCGTAAAGGACGTGCCGGGTGAAATCGACACAGCCATCTTCGCCATCCCGGCCAAGTTCGTCCCCGGCGCGCTGACCGAATGCGGCGAAAAGGGCATCCCCGGTGCGGTTCTCATTCCCTCGGGCTTTGCCGAGGCGGGCGAGCCCGAACTGCAGGACGAGATCGTCAAGATTGGCCGCAAATACAATGTCCGCCTGATGGGGCCGAATATCTACGGCTTCTACTATACGCCGGAGAATCTGTGCGCCACCTTCTGCACAGCTTACGACGTAAAGGGGTCGGCGGCACTGTCCTCGCAGTCGGGCGGCATTGGCATGGCGATCATCGGCTTCTCGCGTTCGGCGCAGATGGGCGTTTCGGCCATCGTCGGGCTCGGCAACAAGTCGGACATCGACGAGGACGACCTGCTCACCTTCTTCGAGCAGGACGACAACACCAAGATCATCGCCCAGCACTGCGAGGATCTGAAGGACGGCCGGGCCTTTGCCGAGGTCGCGCGCCGCGTCTCGAAGAAGAAGCCCGTGGTGGTCTTGAAAGCCGGGCGCACCTCGGCGGGCGCCAAGGCGGCGTCCTCGCATACCGGGGCGCTTGCCGGCAACGACAAGATCTACGAGGACGTTTTCCAGCAGGTCGGCGTCATCCGCGCCCGCTCGCTGCGTCAGCTCCTCGAATTCGCCCGCGGCGTGCCGGTGCTGCCGACGCCGAAGGGCGAAAATGTGGTCATCATCACCGGTGCCGGCGGCTCGGGCGTCCTGCTTTCGGACGCCTGTGTCGACAACGGGCTGGAGCTGATGTCCATGCCCGATGATCTGGACGCAGCCTTCCGCAAGTTCATCCCGCCCTTCGGCGCGGCCGGCAACCCGGTCGACATCACCGGCGGCGAGCCGCCGGAGACCTACAAGAACACCATCAGGCTGGGTCTCCAGGACGACCGTATCCACTCGCTCATCCTGGGCTACTGGCACACGATCGTCACCCCGCCGATGGTTTTCGCGAAACTGGTCTCCGAGGTGAAGGAGGAAATGGCGGCGAAGGGCATCGAGAAGCCGATCGTCGCGTCGCTGGCCGGCGACTACGAGGTCGAGGAGGCTTCCGAGTATCTCTACCAGCACGGGATCCCGGCCTATCCCTATTCGACCGAGCTTCCGGTCGAGGTGCTCGGCGCCAAGTACAAGTGGGCGCGCGGCGCGGGCCTTCTTTAGCCGGACATACGGCCCCGGCCTTCGCGCCGGGGCCCCTGCCCTTCCTGAAAAACGATCCATCCTGAGGGGAAGAGACCTCGATGCACATTCATGAATACCAGGCCAAGGACCTGCTTCGGTCCTTCGGCGTGCCGGTGCCGCAGGGCCATCCGGCTTTCGACGCGGAGGAGGCCGACAAGAAGGCCGCCGAACTTCCCGGCCCCGTCTACGTCGTCAAGGCGCAGATCCACGCCGGTGGCCGTGGCAAAGGCACCTTCAAAGAGCTCGGCAACGATGCCAAGGGCGGCGTGCGGCTTGCCAAATCGCCGGAGGAGGTGCGCCAGCATGCCGGCGAGATGCTGGGCAACACGCTGGTGACGCTGCAGACCGGCCCCTCCGGCAAGCGGGTCAACCGGCTCTATGTCGAGGAAGGCTCGAACATCGACAAGGAGTTCTACCTTTCCCTCCTCGTCGACCGGGAATCGAGCCGAATCGCTTTCGTCGTGTCGACCGAGGGCGGCATGGACATCGAGACGGTCGCCCACGAAACCCCGGAAAAGATCCTCACCTTCACGGTGGATCCGGCAACGGGCGTCATGCCGCATCACGGCCGCGCCGTAGCCAAGGCTTTGGGACTGGAGGGTGATCTCGCCAAGCAGGCGCAGGCGCTGGTCGAGGGGCTTTACGCGGCCTTTACCGCCAAAGACATGGAAATGCTGGAGATCAATCCGCTGATCGTTTCCAAGGAGGGGCAGCTGCGCTGTCTCGACGCGAAGGTGGGCTTCGATTCCAACGCCCTGGGGCGGCACCCCGACGTCGCCGGCCTGCGCGACGAAACGGAAGAGGACGACAAGGAGATCGAGGCCTCCAAATACGACCTCTCCTACATCGCGCTCGACGGCAACATCGGCTGCATGGTCAACGGCGCCGGCCTCGCCATGGCGACCATGGACATCATCAAATACTACGGCGCCGAGCCGGCGAACTTCCTGGACGTGGGCGGCGGCGCGACTGCCGAAAAGGTGGCCGCGGCCTTCAAGATCATCACCGCCGACCCGAACGTGAAGGGTATCCTGGTCAACATCTTCGGCGGCATCATGCGCTGCGACGTCATCGCCGAGGGAGTCGTGACCGCGGTCAAGGAAGTCGGTCTGGAAGTGCCGCTGGTCGTCCGCCTGGAAGGAACCAATGTCGAGACCGGCAAGAAGATCCTTGCCGAAAGCGGTCTCAACGTCATTCCGGCCGACGATCTTGACGACGCGGCCCAGAAGATCGTCAACGCTGTGGGAGGTTCGAACTGATGTCCATCCTGATCGACAAAGACACCCGGGTCATCTGCCAGGGTTTTACCGGCAAGACCGGTACTTTCCACAGCGAGCAGGCCATCAAGTACGGCACGAAGATGGTCGGCGGCGTGGCCCCCGGCAAGGGCGGCATGCGCCATCTCGACCTGCCCGTCTTCGACACGGTGGTGGAAGCACGCGATGCCACGGGCGCGGACGCCACGGTCATCTATGTTCCGCCCTTCGGCGCGGCGGATGCGATCTGCGAGGCGATCCAGGCCGAGATCCCGCTGATCGTCTGCATTACGGAAGGCATCCCCGTTCTCGACATGCAGCGTGTCAAGCGGTCGCTCGAGGGCTCCAAGTCGCGGCTCGTCGGTCCGAACTGCCCGGGTCTCATCACCGCCGGCGAATGCAAGATCGGCATCATGCCCGGCTCCATCTTCAAGAAGGGATCGGTCGGCATCGTTTCCCGCTCCGGCACCCTCACCTACGAGGCGGTCTATCAGACCTCGCAGCAGGGTTTCGGCCAGACCACCGCGGTGGGCATCGGCGGTGATCCCATCAAGGGCACCGAGTTCATCGACGTCCTGGAACTCTTCCTCGCCGACCCGGCGACCGAATCGATCGTCATGATCGGTGAGATCGGCGGCTCCGCCGAAGAGGACGCCGCACAGTTTTTGAAGGACGAGGCCAAGCGCGGTCGCTCCAAGCCGACCGTCGGCTTCATCGCCGGGCGCACCGCGCCTCCGGGGCGGCGCATGGGCCATGCCGGCGCCATCATCTCGGGCGGAAAGGGCGGCGCGGAAGATAAGATCGCCGCCATGGAAGCGGCCGGAATCCGCATCTCGCCGACCCCGGCGCGGCTTGGGACGACCCTTGCGGAGTTGCTGAATGGCGAGACGACCGAGGGGCGGCTATCCGCCGTCGGCTGATCCGCCCCGCCACCATCCGCCCCACCCCGCCGGCCTGGCGTCGGCGGGTTGCGGTGAGAAAGCTGGATGTTAAACTCTTGTATCGACTTGCGAAACAGAATCCATATATGGCATAAAGCATTCCAATCTCAGCAAGGAACCTCGACGTGAGCAAGACCCAGACGCGCTGGCCGCTCGCCAACGAAGCCACTCCGGAACTCACGCTGGAGCCTTTCGCCGCCGAGCCGAACTTCAAGACGCGCATCTATGCAGCGCTAAAATCGGCCATCGTCAATATGGAGATCTACGGCACAGCCGGTGACACGTGGCTGGACGAACGCCAGCTCGCCGAGCGTCTGGGGGTGAGCCGCACGCCGATCCGCGAAGCCATCGCCATGTTGGAGCAGCAAGGTTTCGTCAAGTCAATCCCGCGCCGCGGCATCATGGTCCTGCGCAAGACGAAACGTGAAGTGATCGAGATGATCCAGGTCTGGGCGGCGCTGGAAAGCATGGCCGCCCGACTGATCTGCGAGAACGCCAGCGACAAGAACATCGCCCAGCTCCGTCAGATCTTCGATCGCTTTCACGAGGGGCACAAGCCGGCCGATTATCTGGGCGAATATTCCGAAGCCAACATCCAGTTTCACCAGACCCTGATCAAGATGACCGGCTCGAAGGTCCTGCGGGAGACGACGGAGAACATCCTGCTCCACGTTCGCGGCATCCGCAAAATCACCATCGGCCGCGGCGACCGCGCCACCCAGTCCATCGAGGACCACCTGGCCATCATCGACGCGCTGGAGAAGCGGGACACCGAAAAGGCGGAGAAGCTCTGCCGCGACCATACGCTGGGTCTCGCCTCCTACGTAGAGAAGCACAGCAACGGGATCTTCGACTGATCCCGAAAGCGAACGGCGCCGGGCCGGCCGCTGCGGCCCGAAAACCGTTGATTTGCGTTCCCAACACCGGAGTTGGTCATGACCGGCCTGCCTGACACGATGACCGCCATTGCAATCTCCGAGCCCGGCGGGCCGGAGGTCCTTAAACCCGAGACGAGGCCGGTCCCCACGCCGGGGGACAATGAAATCCTCATTCGCGTGGCGGCGGCCGGCGTCAACCGCCCCGACGCCCTGCAGCGGGCCGGCGCCTATCCGCCGCCCAAGGGGGCGTCCGACCTGCCGGGCCTCGAGGTGGCCGGAGAGGTGGCGGCGGTCGGCAACGCGGTCGAACGCTGGAAGGCGGGCGATGCCGTCTGCGCGCTGACGCCGGGCGGCGGCTATGCCGAGTATGCGCTGGTCGACGCGCGCAACGCCCTGCCCCTGCCCGCCGGACTGTCCACCGTCGAGGCAGCGGCGGTGCCGGAAACCTTCTTCACCGTCTGGCACAATGTCTTCGAGCGCGGCCGGCTGAGCGAAGGGGAGATCCTGCTCGTGCATGGCGGCGCCTCCGGCATCGGCACGACGGCGATCATGCTGGCCAAGGCTTTCGGCGCGCGTGTGTTCGTTACCGCCGGTTCCGACGAGAAATGCGCGGCTTGCCGTGAACTCGGCGCGGATCTCGCGATCAATTACCGTGAGCAGGACTGGGTTGCCGTGGTCAAGGAGGAGACCGGCAAGCGTGGCGCCAATGTGATCCTCGACATGGTCGGCGGCCCCTACATCGAAAAGAACTACCAGGCCGCTGCAATCGACGGGCGCATCGTCAATATCGCCTTCCTGCAGGGATCTCGCGTCGAGGTGGATTACATGCGCTTGATGATGAAGCGGCTCACCCACACGGGCTCGACGCTACGTGCCCAGTCACTCGAAGCAAAGGCCGAGATCGCCGCAAAGCTGGAAGAGAAGGTCTGGCCGCTCATCGCGGACGGCAAGTGCAAACCGCTGGTCCACGCCCACTTCCCGCTGCGCGAGGCCGCCAAGGCGCACGCGTTGATGGAATCGAATGCCAATATCGGCAAGATCGTGCTGACGGTGGACTGACGGCGCATTGCGCCCTGCGCCGTGCGCCTGCGGCGGACCACAACAACGCGTCATCCCGGCCAAGGGAGCGCAAGCGACCGCGAGCCGGGATCCATTCCGGAACACGGACAAATCACGGAATGGATCCCGGACAGCCCTTCGGGCTTCCGGGATGACGAGCTTCCCCTATCTCAAGGCCTAGCGGTCCGGAGTCAGCCGCCCTTCACGGCTTCACGCGGCCGCGCGATGTCGTTGATGCCTTCGGCGTCCGGCGCTTGGCCGTAGCTCATCCTGCGCATCTGCTCGAGCACGCGCTCCATCTCGTCATCGGGCAGGATGGGCGGCTCGCCGAGTGTCAGCGCCTGCACATAGACGCGTGACAACGTCTCGACCTCGATGGCCAGCCACAGTGCGGTATCGAGCGTCTTGCCGAGCGAAATCTGGCCGTGCTGGCCGAGCAGGCAGGCCAGCCGGCCCTCGAGTGCGGCCAGCGCGTTGTCCGACAGCGCCTGCGTGCCGAAGGTCGCGTATTCGGCGCAGCGGATCGTCGTGCCGCCGGCGACCCCGGTCATATAGTGAAAACTCGGGATCGTCCTGTGGTGGCAGGCGAGCGTGGTGGCATAGATCGAGTGGCAATGCAGCACGGCGTTGATGTCGGTGCGGGCGCGCAGGATATCCCGGTGGAACCGCCATTCCGAAGACGGGCGATGGCCGACATAGGTGCCGTCGAAGCCCATCTCCACGATGTCATCCGGCGTCATGGTCTCATAGGGCATCGAGGATGGGGTGATGAGGAACCCGTCCGTGGTGCGCGCGGAAAGATTGCCCGAGGTGCCCTGGTTGATGCCGCTCGCGTTCATGCGGCGGCAAATGTCCACCATTTCGCGGCGCAGCGCCGCCTTCTCAGTTTCGGCCATGCATGGCTCCTTTCGTCTGATCCGGTTTGACGGCCCGCGCAGCCCTGCGCCAGCGGGATGCGTAGGAAGAAAGTTCGCTCGCGAAGGCGCCCGGCCCTTCCGGTTCACTGAGTACGACCGGCGCCGGCTCTGTCCGCGTCTCGTGACTTGCCAGAAGTGCCGCGCCGGACGCGACGCCATAGGCGTCGAGATTGAAGCGGACGCGCCGCTCGCGGGCGAAGGCGGCGACGAGCGCGGGATAGAGCGGCTCGCGCAGAAAGCTGCCGTCGAGCAGCACCTGCGCACTCTCGCCCAGCGCGTCCAGGCACTCGACCGTAAGCAGCGCGCAGTAAAGGACGCCGAGCGCCTTGCGCTCCTGCGGTGTCTCGGGCGGCGGGCCGGTAAAGCGCCCCGCGCCGGCGCTGCCGGGGAAAAGGCCGTCGTCGTGGCCGAAGGAGGGCAGCGCCATCGTGCCCCGGCCGACCAGACGGGCGATGGTCTCGCGCCCGACATTCGCGTCCGCCGCGTCACCGGCGATCACCGCGAACTCGCGTCCGCCCATCGTCAGGACACCGCCGAGCGGATTGCCGAAGACGTCACTGTTGCAGGTCATGCCGCGGTTCTCGTCGAGCCTCGCGAGCGGCGTGCACCCGGACAGCCCGACGATCCAGGTGCCGGTCGAGACGACGGCGACGTCCGTCAGCCCGGCGGCCTGGTAGCGGTAGTAGTTGAGGCTGCTGTCGTGCCCGCCGGCAAGGATCCGCAGTCCCTGCGGCAGACCGTGACGTTTGCTGAGCTCCGGACGCACCGGGCCGACCGTCTCCCAGGCCTTTGCAAAGGGCGGCAGGAGGTGCTCCCATCCCTGACGGGCGACGATCGGCGACCAGCGTTTCTCCGCCACGTTCCACAGGTGCGATTGCGCGCCGAGCAGGCTCGTTTCCGAGACGGCCACGCCGGACAGCACCCACGCCCAATATTGCGGCACACCGAGAAACCAGCGCGCCCGCGCAAAGGCTTCAGGTTCGGCCTGCTGCATCCAGTAGAGCTGGCGCGCCTGATGGGTGGCACCGTGCATCGTCGCGCTGCCGCGGTCGAAGAACGTGCCGCTCAAGGGGCCATAGGCCACTCGGACCGGCTCCGGCAGGGGCTGCTCATAGTCGATCATCGGCAGCGCCGTGCCATCGCCCATGTCGGGATGCTCAAGGACGAGCACGCCGCCGGACCCGTGACCGGAGGCGACAAAGGCTTCGAGCGGATGGCGGCGGGCAAGCTGTGCCAGCCCTTCGAGGAGCCAACCGCGCACGACCTGCAGGTCGTGGTGGCGCCAGGGCGGACCGTCGCGAACCGGGTTTTCGACGCTGAGCGTCTCGAGCACGGCCCCATCGCCGGTCACGGCATTGAGCTTGATGTTGGTCTTGCCGATATCGAGCACGGCGACCGTACCGCTCTCCTGCTTCTCAGCCATATCCTCCTCCCCGGCCGGTTCATGGCCGATCAGATCAGCCCGTACTGCCTTGCCTTGTTGCGCAGGAACGGCAGCCCGTTGCCCATTACCTCCGCCTCGTCCCGGGCGACCGGACGCCAGACGGCCAACCCGTAGGCGACCTCCGGCGGCATGTTGATGAAGCTCTCCATGGCGAGCCCGCCCTTGAAGCTGATCGCCGCGAGGGCGGCGTAGATCTCGTCCCAGGGCACGTTGCCGTATCCCGGCGTGCCGCGGTCGCTCTCGGACAGGTGGATGTATTTCAGGTGCTCGCGCGCATCGAGAATACCGAGGGCCGCGCCCTTTTCCTCGATGTTCATATGGTATGTGTCGAGATGGACGAAGATGTTGTCGGCGCCCACCCGCTCGATCATCTCGACCGCCTGGCGCGCGGTGTTGATCAGGTGGTTCTCGTAGCGGTTGACGGCTTCCACGCCGAGTTCAATGCCGTGCGTCTTGGCATGCTTGGCGGCGGCCGTCAGCGCCCGGGCGATATTGTCGTACTCGGCCTGGGTGGGCGGCACCCCGGTCCGCTCGCCGATGCCGCCGAAGATGACGCCGGAAAGGGCCTCTGCCCCCATCTCCGCCGTCTTGTCGATGGCCACCTTCAGATAATCGATGGCCGCCTCGGGGCGCTGCGAGGCCCACGCCGGCTCGGGTAGGCCGAGCGAGGAGACGGCGCGCAGGTTGTGCTTCTTGAGAAGGGCGCGTGTATGCGCGGCATCGACGGCCGGCGCGTTGAGGAGCGCGATTTCGATGAAGTCCATCTTGTACTCGACGGCGGCGGCGATCGCCTTCTCCGCGCCGGCGCGGTCCCAGTTCATGGTCCACATGCTGGTGTGAACGCCAAATCCCTCCATCTCTATTCCTTTCTTGCCACAAAGATTGCGAACTGTCCGGCAAACCAGCGCAGGACCATGACGAGGACCAGCAACATTCCCCACACGGCCGTGGCCAGATGCTGGTTGGCACCGAGGAGATTAAGCCCCGACGACAGAAGCTGAAGGACGATGAGGGCGACGAAAACCGGGATGGCCCGGCCGAAGCCGCCGAACGGATTCACCCCGCCCAGGAAACAGGCCAGCACGGTGATCAGCAGGTAGGCCTCGCCGTGCCCGACACGCACCGAATTGAAGCGCGCCATCATGATGATGCCGGCGACAGCGCACATCAGGCCGGACAGCGTGTAGACCAGCACGAGCACCTTGCGGGTGTTGACGCCGGAATAGTGCGCGGCCTCGATGTTCGAGCCGACCATGTAGGTGTTGAAGCCGAGCTTGGTGCGCGACAGGAGGAGATGCCAGAGCCCGACGCACAGGATGAAGACCAGGAGCGGCACGGGCAGGCCCAGCACAGATCCATGGCCGAGCGGGCGCACGAAGGCGGGAAAGCCCGAGGTGTCGCCGCCGCGTGTCGCGAACTCACCCACCCCGCGCAAAAAGATCATCATCGAAAGGGAGACGAGGATCGGATGCGCGCGCGTGTAGGCAATGACGAGGCCCATCACCGTGCCGCTCAGCGCACCCGCACCGAGCGCCAGGGCGACGCCGAGCATGAAGGCTAAAGGTCCCGCGTCGACGCCGCCATTGGCCTGCAGCACCCAGGCCGCGACGAGCCCCGCGATATTGGCGGTGAAGGTGACCGCGAGATTGAGCCCGCCGGTCAGAATCGGCAGCAGCATGGCGAGGGTAAGCAGGCCGAGTTCAGGAAGCTGGAAGGCGACCGATCCGAAGGTCGCCGCAGAGAGAAACCGCGGCGAGGCGGTGCCGAACACCACGATGACCGCGATCAGGGCGACGATCGGCCCGACCATATCCCCGCCGAAGATCCGGCGGGCGCGCGCGAGAAGGCCCGTCATGACTTTCTACCTTCGGTGCGCATGAAGGGCAGCAGCTTTTCGATACTGGAGTTCGACAGCGTAATCGCGGCCAGGATGATGGCGCCGATGATCATCCGGAACGCATAGGGCGACACGCCCATCAGGTTCAGCCCGTTTCCGATGATCGAGATCAGGAGCACGCCGAGCACGCAGCCCAGCACCGAACCTCGTCCGCCGCCGAGCCGCGCCCCGCCGAGCACCACGGCGGCCAGCACCTCGAGCTCGCGGCCGTAAAGCGCGTTGGGCACCACCTCCTGTGCGTAGTGCGCCTGGATCAGCCCGCCGATGCCGGCCATCAGCCCCACCCAGCCGAAGGCGATATACTGCATGGCGCCGATGTTGATGCCGAAGCGCCGCGCACCTTCGGGATTGTCGCCGAACGCGTAGAGCTGGCGTCCGGTCGAGGTGTGGCGGATCAGGAACCATGTGGCGAAGACGCACAGCACCATGACCAGCACCGGCAGGCGGATTTCCGCCCAGCTTCCGTCGGCCATCTCGCGTTCGAACAAAATGACCCTGTCGGTCCACCAGGCGGGCAGGTCGTAGATCGACACGCCGCGCGTGAAGAACATCAGGAGGCCGAAATAGATGTTGAAGGTGGCAATGGTGACGACGATGGAGATGATGCGGAACGTGTGAATCAGGAAGGCGTTGAAGGCGCCCAGGAGCACGCCGACGCTGCCGGCGATCAGTAGGCCGCTTATCCAGCCACCCCCGCCGATCTGAGCCAGGATCAGTGCCGTGACATATTGCACGACCGAGGCCGCCACGGCGAACGAGATGTCGATCCCGCCGGCGATCAACACCACCAGCAGACCGACCGCGAAGATGATGTTGACGGCACTGATGTTGAGGAGATCGAAGGCGTTGACCAGCGTGAAAAAGCGGTCCGTGGCCAGGGAAAGAAAGACGCAGATCAGCGCGATCACGGCGAGCAGCGCCATTTCCGTCGCCTGGGTCTGGAGGAGCCTACGCATAGACGGCGGCCTCCATATCGGAAAGCGATGCGTCCCGGGGGTCGTACTCGCCGACGACCCGTCCGTCGGCCATGTGCAGCACGCGGTCGGCGTTGAAATAGACTTCCGGCACCTCGTCGGAGATCAGGATGATGGCAAGCCCGGTCTCGGCAAGATGCGCGACGATGTCGAAAATGCCGGCGCGGGCGCCGACGTCGACGCCGACCGTCGGCGCGTCGAGGATCAGAAGCTTCGGATCCGTGGCGAGCCACTTGGCGATCGCCACACGCTGCTGGTTGCCGCCGGAAAGGGTGGAGATCGGATCGTCCTCATGGCCGATCTTGACGCCGAGATCGACGATCCATTTCGAGACGAGATCGTGTTTCTTCTCGCCCGAGATGAGTCCGCCCGACAGAATCTTGTCGATCGAGGCGATCACCAGATTGTCGGCTATCGACTGCGGCTGAATGAGGCCGAGCGAGAGCCGGTCCTCGGAAAGATAGGCGACGCCGGCACGGATCGCCTCCCGATTGGAGCCGAAACGGACGGGCCGGCCGTCGAGGCGGACCGTCCCGCGATGGGGACGGCGCATGCCGAACAGCGTCAGCGCCAGCTCGGTGCGCCCGGAGCCGAGCAAACCCGTGATGCCGAGCGTCTCGCCCTGCCTGACCGTCAGCGAGACGTCCTCGAACTCGCCTTTGCGCGCCAGTCCTTCCACCTCCAGCACCGCCGGTGCGCCCTCGCGGGAGCGCGCGCGCACATTGTTGTCGAAGGTTTTGCCCGTCATCAGCTCGGTGATCCGAGACTGGGTCATCCCCTCGGCCGGATAGACACCCACCAGCTTGCCGTCACGCAGGACGGTAATACGGTCGGAAATCTCGATCACTTCGGCCAGGCGGTGGCTGACGAAGACGACGGCAATGCCCGAGGCCGACAGATTGCGGACGATTTCCAGGAGATGATCGGTTTCGGACTGGGTCAGCGAGGCCGTCGGCTCGTCCATGAAGACGATCTTCGCCTCGCCCACCAGGGCGCGCGCGATCGCCACGATCTGGCGGCGGGCAATAGAGTATTCACGTAAAGGAACATCGACGTCGAGGCTGACGCCGAGGCGCTTCAGAACGCGCTGCGCCGTCTCGCGCATGGCCGAATGGCTCACCTTGCGCGGCCAGCGGCCGACGACGGTCTGAAAGGCGATGTTTTCGGCGACCGACATTTCAGGGAAAAGGGCAAGATCCTGCCAGATCACCTGGATTCCGGCGGCCTGCGCGGTGACCGGCGACATGTGATGGTAGGTTGTTCCGTCATATTCGATCCGCGCTCCGGCCGCGGGCCGGTAGACGCCGGTGATCACCTTGATCAGCGTGCTCTTTCCCGAGCCGTTCTCGCCGGCCAGGCAATGGACCTCGCCGGGACGGACGTCGAAGGACACGTCGCGCAACGCACGCACGCCGCCGAAAGTCATATTGACGCTTTCCAGCGATAGAAGGGGTGGTTGCGCTTCGGACGCGCTCGACGGAGAAGCCATCGCCATGCCTTTTCAACCCTTGGGCGGTCGGATGAAAGGGGCTGCCGGGCCGGCCGGAGCCGGCCCGACAAGGGAGGAACGCTGAGGTTCAAAGTCCCATATCGGCCAGTTCGTCGACGGTGCCCTTGTTGATGGTCACCAGCTGGTCGACGATGAGGTTGTTGCCCTCCGGCTCGACCACGCCGAGGCCTTCGATCTCGTCACCGGCCTCGATCGTCTCGCCCTTCACGAGCATATCGGCGAGCGTGACGAAAACCTCGCCGGCCTGCTTCGGATTCCACATGAAGCCGCCGGAGATGGCGTCGGACTTGATGAGCTTGCGCCCCTGTCCCGGCGAGAAGGGACCGAGCACGAAGACTTCGCCCACTTTACGGCGCTCCTCGATGGCACGGCCGGCACCGATCGGCCCCTGGCTGCCGAAAGCGAGAAAACCCTTCAAATCGGGATGGGCCGACATCAGGTCGAGCGCGGTCGAACGGCTCTCGTCGACGTCCTCGGCGACGCCGTAGCGTTCGCCGACGAGTTCCATGTCCGGAAAGTTTTCCTCGAGATAGGCGATCGCCGCATCCGCCCATGCATTGTGGAGCGGCACCGTCAGCGAGCCGACGAAGACGGCATATTTGCCCTCGCCGCCCATCTTCTCGGCCAGAAGCTCGGCATGCGCCTCGCCGAAGCCTTCTGCGGAGGCGAGCTCGAAGTTCCAGTCCGCCCCCTTCTGCCCGGGCGATTCATGGGTGATGACGATGATGCCCTGCTCCTGCGCCTTGGTCAGCACCGGCTCCAGGACCGTGGCGTCGTTCGGCACAACCCCGATGACGTCCACGCCCTGGGCGATCAGGTCTTCGATGGCGCGCACCTGCAGCGCCGGATCCGCACTCGTCGGACCGACCATGAAGGCGTCGACGCCGAGTTCTTCCGCCCTCTCCTCGATGCCGGCCTCCATGGCATTGAACCACGGAATGCCGCCGATCTTGACGACCACACCCACCTTCGGGGTCTCCTGGGCGTGGGCGCCGAAGGCTGCAGCCACGGAAATGGTGGCCGCGAAGGCAGCCGCTAACAGACTTTTCATGTGTCTCCTCCTCTATCGGTTCCTGGGAACCAAGGGCCGGCGAAAGGCGCGGGCCCGGCGCAATAACGGCGAAGAATCAGCTTCCCGCCTCCCTTAAGAGCTGCTTTTCCACCAAGCAGCGCCACCACCGGCAAATCGTTCTTTCCTTTTTGCACAATCGATGGTGCAATGACTATCAGCCACAGATCGCCTTTCGTCAAGAGGCAAAGGCTTTCGCGGTAGGCGCGGATGCCTATAGAGATGTCCGGGGGTTTCGGATGAAGAACGACAGCAAGAAGAAGGCGACGATCTACGACCTGTCGGTGCTTTCGGGCAGTTCGCCCTCCACCGTCAGCGCGGTGCTGAACGGTACCTGGCGCAAGCGCCGGATCAAGGAAAGCACGGCCGACCTCATCCGCCGGCTCGCGGAAGAGCATCAATACACGGCGAACCGCCAGGCCCAGGGCCTGCGCAATGCGCGTTCCGGCCTCGTGGGTTTGCTGCTGCCGATCTACGACAACCGCTATTTCTCCTCGCTGGCCCAGACCTTCGAGGCAATGGTCAGGGAAAAGGGTCGGTGTCCGATCGTCGCCAGCGCCAGCCGCGACCCGGAGGAAGAGCGCGAGAAGGCCGAGACGCTGATCTCCTATTCCATCGATGCCTTGTTCATCTGCGGCGCCACCGATCCCGACGGGGTGCACGCGGTTTGCGAAAAAGCCGGCGTCAAGCACATCAATATAGATCTTCCCGGCACGAAGACCTCTTCCGTCATCAGCGACAACTACGCCGGCGGGCGGGCGCTCACCGAGGCCATCATCCACCAGTTTCCCGCCGACAAGCCGCCGCTTGCCCCGGAAGAGGTGTTCCTTTTCGGAGGCCGGAACGACCACAACAGCCGCGAGCGTATCCGCGGGTTTCGCGCGGTCAAGCGGGAGATGCTCGGCGGCGACCCGGATGCGTGCATCCAGCCGACCGGCTACTCCCCCGAGAAGACGCGCATCGCGTTCGAGGCATTCTATGAGAAGCAGGACAAGCTGCCGCGCGCGCTCTTCGTCAATTCCTCGATCAACTTCGAAGGCTTCCTGCGCTTCATGGCCAATCATCCGCACGAGACGTTCTCGGAAATCGTGGTCGGCTGCTACGACTACGATCCTTTCGCCTCGTTCCTGCCCTTCCCGGTCATCATGATCCGCCAGGACATAGAAGCCATGCTGAGTGAGGCCTTCCGCCTGATGGAGGAACCGCCGACGGCGCCGCGCATCCATCTCGTCGCCCCGAAACTCATTGCGCCGCGGACCGCGCTTACAGGGCCGCTCGACGCGCTGAAGGACATCGAACCGACCGTACAGCCAGGCGCCGATCTGATCGCTCCGCGAGCCGAGGCATGAACGCCGACGAGGCGGACAGCCCGTACGGAGCGCCATAGTCGAAAACCTGAAACGGAAGAGCAGGACGTGTTCGAATACCGGCTCGCCGGAAAAGCCGTGGCTGATTTACCGACTGAATGGCTGGGGCGGCAGGATTCGAACCTGCGCATGACGGTACCAAAAACCGTTGCCTTACCGCTTGGCTACGCCCCAACACCGGACCGGACGGCCGAGCCGCCGTCGAACCCCGCCCATATAGAGGGACCGGCGCCGCGACGCAACGCCCATGCACGGCAAACAGGATCACTATACACGAAACGCTACAGTGGCTTGCGTTTGGTGATACCCGTGCTATTCGACCTTTGCCGCGAATGCTGATAGGAGAATGCCTCAATTCTGCCTGCCGCCGCGGGCAGAATTGATATGTATTACGAAGGAGAGGGTGCGGTAATCCGTGATGGGGTGTCATAGATCATGACATTGGTTGGGATCCATCAGTGGATTCACACGCGCCCGCGCCGCACGAAGCGGGCCCTGCTTCTTGCTGCCGATATCATCGGGCTGACGATGATTATCTGGCTCGCCTATTGCTTTCGCTTCGAGCGGCTCTTCATCCCCAACCGCGAACAGATATTCCTGATTCTCGCGGGCCCGGCCATCGCCATTCCGGTTTTCGTCTATATGGGCCTCTACCGCGCGGTGCTGCGTTATCTGCGCGAGCGGGCGATCTGGACCATTGTCCAGGCCGTGACAATCTCGACGCTCATCTGGGTCTCGATGGTCTTTCTCACCCTCTCCTACGGCGCGGAGGGCGTGCCCCGCACGATCGTCGTGCTCTACTGGATCGGCGGGATCGTGGCCGTGACCGGGAGCCGCTTCGGAATCAAATGGCTGCTGCGGCGCGGCCTGCCGCGGCCGAAGGAGAAGACGCGGGTCCTGATCTTCGGTGCCGGCGACGCTGCGGCACAACTCGCCGAGGCGCTGCGTGCCGCTGGCGATTGCCAGGTCCTGGGCTTCCTCAGCGACGACCCCAGCCTGCAAGGCATGGATATTCTCGGAATCCGCATTTATCCGACCGCGCGGATTGGAGAACTCATCACCAATATGGGAATTCACGAAGTCATCATCGCCACGACATCATCGAGCACGCGCAAGCGGCGCGAGGTTGTGGCGAGCCTCGGGCAGTTCCCGGTCAAAATCCGGGTCCTGCCGCCGATCGCCGATCTGGCCGCCGGCAAATATCTCGTCAGCTATATCCGCGATATCGACATCGACGACCTGCTGGGCCGGTCGCCGGTCCCCGCCGATCCGGCATTGCTGCGCGCGCCGGTCGAAGGCCGCGTGATTCTCATCACCGGGGCGGCGGGCTCGATCGGCTCGGCGGTTTGCCGCACCGTCGCCCAGGCCAATCCTGCCAAGCTCATCCTGCTGGATTTCAACGAACTGGGCCTCTACCAGATCGAGCGTGAACTGCGCCGCTACGGCGCCTTCCCGCTGGTCGCTGTCCTCGGCTCCATCACCGATGCGCGCCTTCTTCGCCGCGTCCTGGACGAGCACAAGGTCGAGACCGTCTACCATTGCGCCGCCTACAAGCATGTCTCCCTCGTCGAGGAGAACCAACTCGAAGGCGTGCGCAACAACGTGATGGGCACGCTCACGGTGGTGAAGGAAGCCTGCGCCTCGACTGTCGAGAATTTCGTCCTCATCTCTTCCGACAAAGCGGTGCGGCCGAAGAGCGTGATGGGCGCAACGAAGCGCTGGGCGGAACTGATCGTGCGCCACTACGGGATGCAGGCGGCACGGAAGAACGGCAAAAGACGGGTTTTCTCCTGCGTGCGGTTCGGAAACGTGATCGGCTCCAGCGGCTCGGTGGTGCCGCTCTTCAAGGAGCAGATCGCCGCCGGCGGCCCGGTGACGCTGACCCATGAAGGCATGACGCGCTATTTCATGTCCGTGCGCGAGGCCGCGGAACTGATCGTTCAGGCGGGCGCGCTGTCCACCAGTTGCGACATCCTGCTGCTCGACATGGGCGAGCCGGTGAAGATTCGCGACCTGGCGGAAGATATGATCATGCTTGCCGGCCTCACCGTGCGGGACGCGGACAATCCGGACGGAGACATCGAGATCGTCACCATTGGTATGCGCCCGGCCGAAAAGCTGTGCGAGGAGCTGTTTTACGATCCTTCCGGCGTCACGGCGACGCGCCATCCCAAGATCCTGCGCGCCAAGCCGCAGGATGGCACTGCCGGGGGCGTGCCCGCCATGCTGAAGCAGCTCAGCGACGCGATCGAGAGCGGCGACGAGGCGGAGGTTAGGCGCGTACTCTTCGAGCAATTGAAGGAAAACGACAGCGAGCGGGCGAACCAGGCTTTGCCGCAGCACGCCGTCGAGACGACCACGCAACTTCGGCATTCGGCCTAACGAAAAGGAGCAGCCGTGGCGCAATCCGCAGCCGACGCCTTACGGCAGGAATATCGGCCTCATCGTCCCAAACGCATTTTCGATCTTGTCCTGGCCGTTCCGTTTGCCGCGCTGTCCCTGCCAGTGTTGGTCCTGATGGCGGCGGTTATCCGCGTGTCGTCGAAAGGTCCGGTCGTCTACGCGCAGACACGGGTCGGCCGCCATGGCATCCCCTTCCGATGTTACAAGCTCAGGACAATGCATGTGGACACACCATCCGTGCCGACCCACGAGATGGCGCCCAACGCCGTGACGCCGGTCGGGCGTTTTCTGCGGCGGACGAAGCTCGACGAACTTCCGCAGTTGTGGAATGTCTTGCGGGGGGACATGTCGCTTGTCGGGCCGCGCCCCTGCCTTCCCGAACAGGAGGAATTGATCCGCCATCGGCTGCATCAGGGGGTGCTCGCCGTGGCGCCAGGCATGACGGGTCTGTCGCAGGTGCGCGGCATCGACATGTCGAATCCGGCGCTGTGCGCAAAGACCGATGCGGAGTATCTGCGCAACTGGTCGCTCGGCCGCGATGTTTCACTCCTGGCGCAAACCTTCAGGCGGTCGTAGCGGCTTCGGGAAAGCCGGAGCCAATCTCACTGCAATTGTCTAAACCCGGTTGCGCCGCGAAAGCACCTTTTCCCAGTCAAGCGCATGGGTGACGATCTCCTCGAGGTCGTCATGGGCCGGCTTCCAGTCGAGCTCGGTAAAACACCGCTCTGCACTGGCGACGATCTCGACGGCATCGCCCGGCCGGCGCGCGCTCTTCCGCACGGCGAAATCCGTTCCTGCCACGCGCTTGACCGTGTCGATGACCTCCAGCACGGAGAAGCCTCGCCCGTAGCCGCAATTGGCCACCAGGCTGCCGCCGCCCTGTCTCAGGCGCTGCAGCGCCAGATAATGCGCGTTCACCAGGTCCGAGACGTGGATGTAGTCACGCACGCAGGTGCCGTCGTGCGTGGGATAATCGTCGCCAAAGACTTCCATATGCGGGCGCTTGCCGGCGGCCGTCTCGCAGGCGACCTTGATGAGGTGCGTGGCGCCGCGGGTGGATTGACCGGAGCGCTGCCCTGGGTCGGCGCCCGCGACGTTGAAGTAGCGCAGGGCCGTATAGGCGAAGTCGTGGGCGGCGGCGACGTCGCGCAGCATGGTTTCGGTCATGAGCTTCGATGTGCCGTAGGGCGACTCGGGCGCGAGCGGATCGTCTTCCGTCACCGGATTGCTGCGCGGCGTGCCGTAGACGGCGGCGGTCGAGGAGAAGATGAAGTGCGGCACGCCGCACCGCACCGCGCTTTCGATGAGGGCGCGCGACTTGACCGTGTTGTTGAGATAATAGCCGAGTGGGTCGGCGACGGATTCGGGCACCACGATCGACCCGGCGAAATGGATGATCGCATCGACGCCGCGGCGCTCGATCGTCCGCTCTACCAGCGCCTGGTCGCCGACATCGCCCACGACGAGTTCGGCCGCCTGCGGCACCGCCCAGTCGAAGCCGGTGGACAACCGGTCGATCACCACCACCTCTTCGCCACGGTCAAGCAACTCCCAGACCATGTGGCTGCCGATATATCCGGCTCCACCCGTCACGAGCACAGTCAAGGCGAACACCCTCCTTCATAGGAAAAGGGCCATGGGGCAAGCCGCGCCCATGGCCCTCACACGTTCTCCACGGTGGACGGTCAAGCCCGGCCTAGACCCAGACCCCTTAAGGCGGCCCAGCCCGCCGGCACGAGACAAGCCGCGAGCGCCGCCTTGACGAGATCCGGCAAGATAAAGGGCAGCACGCCGAACTGCCATGCGCCGTCGGCGCCGATCAGTACGGAAAGCCAGGCAAATCCGAGGAACAGGAGCATTGCCTGCGCCAGAAACATCACCGCTCCGAGCTTCAGGACATTGCGGTCCCAGCCGCGATCGGCAGCATAGCCGACCATCGCCGCCATGACGACGAACCCGACGAGGTAGCCGCCCGTCGGCCCAACCATATAAGCCAGGCCAATCCCCTTTTCGGGCGTGCTTTGAAACACGGGAAAGCCCATGGCGCCCTCGGCCAGATAGAGCAGGAGCGTGGCCACGCCGAGCCGCATGCCGAAGGAGGCGGCGATGAGCAGGATCGCCAGGTTCTGGAGCGAAAGATCGACCGGTCCCAGCACCACCTTGGTCTTGGCGGCCAGTGTCAAAAGCAGCGTGCCGCCGACGACGGCGAGCGCTTGTGCGGCGATGCGCGCCGTCCCGGAGCGGGGCAAGGCAAGAGATACGAGCGATCGAGAAGCTATCGCCTGCGACATGGGACCTCCGTGGACTTCTTCTGATGGATGCGAACTGCTTTCTCTATATTCGCTTCCGTGCGCAGCGGCAATAAGCCGACGCCACGCCGACGCTTGTCAGGGCGCAAGCGTCCTGAGCCACTCGTCAAACGAACGCGTTGCCTTCTGTTCGGAGGCGGGTTCGGCCTGCGTGGGAGCCGATGTCGCGACGGCGTTGCGCGCCTCGCGCGGGCTATAGCCGAACTCATGGCTGAAGGCGCGGCTGAAATTCGCCGCCGACTCAAACCCGACGGATTGCGCGATATCCAGGATGCGCTGATCGTTCTCGGGATCGCTGAGCGCCGCGTGTGCGGCGATCAGCCGGCGTCGACGGATGTAGTGAAGGACACCGCCGCTGGGCTCGAACAGTTGGTAAAGACGGGTACGCGAGATGCCCAGGGCCCGGGACAGCGCATCGGGCGTCAGATCCGGTGAGTGAAGGTTGCGGTGGATATGGCGGCGTGCGCGCTCCATCAGACCGGGATTGGCCTGATTCTCCGAAGCCGGTTGCTGGCCGGCAACCGCGGAAAGGCAGGCCACCACCATATCCCTCACCGTTTGCACGACCCGTGGCAGGTCCTGCGCCGAGAGGCTGTCCAGCGTGGCCTCGACGCTGCCGACATAGTCGGTCAAAAGGGTCGCCAGATTGCCCGACAGGATCGAGTTGTTCGCTCCGTCCAGCACGGCCGGCTTGTCGGCGAACAGGTCGCGCGGCATATAGATGAGTACCGTTTCGCAATCGAGCGCGCGCCCGCTGAAAGGCTGGCCGAGCGATCTGAACTCGACCTGACCCGGCGCGCCCTCCGCCACCTCTCCGTTCACTTCCGTCCAGCTATGCCCGCTGCGCGGGATGCTCAGATACCAGTGATCGACGGGGCTGGCGCGTAGCCTGGCGGACGAACGGACATAGCTGTGAGCGGGCGTACGCTGCTGGACGAAGAGGATCTCGCCCAGGTGCCAGGCCGTGTGATCGGCAGGAAAGCCGCCGTCGATGCTCGTGCCCTCGGGCAAGCGGATATCCACCAGTGAGGCGACGTAGGCTTGCCAGGCATCAAACTGGTGCGCCTGCTCGAGTGCGCGGGTGGAAAAGTGCAACGGGTCGAGAACAGGCGGAGCCGGTGCATGGGGCGGTGCCTGACGGAGAGTGCGCGGCCAGCGGCGGCGCTCATGCGCCTGATGGTCGGACGAGTCCGTGCGTTGGCCGAAGCCGCGCCCAGACTTCCACACACCGTCCGACATCCAGCTCACCTGCCTCCAAACGTCATAAAATTCTTCTGATAAACCAATCAGCCGATTTTGAGGCGACGGATGAGTATCCACAGACCGGTCGCGAGAAAGTTGCAGGCGGATACGGCGGCGGGCTCGCCATCGACCGCGTAGGCGCGGCTACCGTCGGTTTTTTCGTAAAAATGTACATGCTGATAACTTTCCGGACGAACCGATAACGACACGCTCCTCTTGTCCGTATATCAGAATAATCAAGCTTTCCCCTCGTCCTCCGAAAGAGGACAGGCAGACATTCGCGAATAAGCAAGTCGCCCGTCGCATAAACGGACAGTATTCTTGCGCCCTGGGGAAGGCATAGGACAATACAAATAGTGAATTGGGGCTGATCGTGGGTATTATTTACAATGCGCAATCCCGTGTGGCCGTGGCGCAGGCACCGCGGCGAATCCTCGTCACCGGCGGTGCGGGCTTTCTCGGTTCGCATCTGTGCGAAAGACTGCTGGAGGCCGGGCACCACATTATCTGTGTCGACAATTTTTCCACCGGACTGATGCGCAATGTGCGGCATCTGTCGCGCTACAACTCCTTCAGTGTCGTCAACCACGACATCGTCGAGCCGCTCGATATCGAGATCGACGAGATCTACAATCTCGCCAGCCCCGCCTCTCCTCCGCACTACCAGGCCGATCCCGTTCATACGACCCGGACGAATGTCATCGGCTCGCTCAATCTGCTGGAGCTGGCTGAAAGCCGAAACGCCCGCATTTTCCAGGCTTCCACCTCGGAGGTGTACGGCGATCCGCACGTCCATCCGCAGGTCGAAAGCTACTGGGGCAACGTCAATCCGTTCGGGCCGCGTGCCTGCTACGACGAGGGCAAGCGCTGCGCCGAGACCCTGTTTCACGATTTTCGGGCGCGGCGCGGGGTCGAGGTCAAGATCGCCCGCATCTTCAACACCTACGGTCCGCGTATGCGTCCCGACGACGGGCGCGTGGTGTCGAACTTCATCGTCCAGGCGCTCAAGGGCGAGGATATCACCATTTACGGCGACGGCACCCAGACCCGCTCCTTCTGTTACGTGGACGACCTGATCGAAGGCTTCGTACGCCTGATGGGTACGGACCCCTCCTTCAGCGGTCCGGTGAACCTCGGCAATCCCGGAGAATTCACCATCGCCGAGCTGGCCGAGCAGGTCGTCGAGATCACCGGGAGCCGTTCACGCATCGTAAACCGCCCCCTGCCGGTGGACGATCCGCGCCAGCGCCGCCCCGACATCACGCTTGCAGAGCGTGTGCTGGGATGGCGGCCGCGCGTGCCCCTTTCCGAGGGGTTGAAGGATACGATCCTCTATTTCGAGCGCGTCCTCGCACAGTCGGTCCGCGAGCGCGAAGAGGTGGCCTGATGCCTGCGCGCAGAATCCTCGTCACCGGCGGCGCGGGCTTCATCGGCAGCCACACCGCCAAGCTGCTCAACTCCCGTGGCATCGAGCCGATCGTCTACGACAATCTGACGACGGGCAACCGTTCGGCAGTGCGCTGGGGACCGTTCGTGCACGGGGATATTCTGGACACGCTGCATCTGGTCCAAGCAATCGAGCAATACGAACCCGTCGCGGTGATCCATTTTGCGGCATCGGCTTATGTCGGAGAGTCGGTCCAGGACCCGGCGAAGTATTACCGCAACAATGTCTCCGGTACGCTGTCGCTGCTGGAAGCTTGCCGACTGGCCGGCATCGACAAGGTGATCCTCTCCTCCAGCTGCGCCGTATACGGCGTGCCGGAAACTTTGCCGATCAGCGAGACCACGCCGCAGCATCCCATTAATCCGTACGGACGGACGAAGCTGATCACCGAGCACATGCTGCGTGATCATGCTGCCGCCTTTGGCCTGCGCTATGTGGCGCTGCGCTATTTCAACGCCTGTGGCGCCGACCTCGACGGCGAACTCGGCGAATGGCACGACCCCGAAACACACCTCATTCCGCGCGCCCTCCTGGCCGCAAGCGGCAGGATCCCGCATCTGGAGGTGTTCGGCGACGATTACGCAACGCCCGACGGAACCTGCATCCGCGACTATGTCCACGTCGCGGATCTGGCGCGGGCGCATCTGCTGGCTTTCGAGCACCTGGTCGGCGGCGGGGAGAACCTGGCCCTTAACGTGGGGACCGGACAGGGTTCCTCCATCAAGGAAATCCTTGCGGCCGTTCGCAAGACGACAGGGCGCGAGGTCCCGGTCACCTTTCGCTCCCGCCGAGCGGGCGATCCGCCGGCGCTCTATGCCGATCCAACCCTTGCCCGCAGCATGCTCGGCTTCAAGACGCGCTATTCCGACGTGGAGACGATCGTACGCACCGCCGCCCCCTTCTTCGGCCTGGAGGCACGGGCATGAAACACGTCGCGGTAAATGACGTGACCGGCTCCCACGCGCTGGGCGCGGATCCGACGCACGAGCCGCTCATGGTGCCGCTCATCAGCGGATACCGGCGCGTGGAATATCTGGCAGGCGTCGCCCTCTGGATCGCTGCGCTGGCCTATTTCTGGGCCTGGTGGCTGCGCCCGGAGCACCATTTCAGCATCTTCGGTTCCGTGCTCGTCACGGCCGTAATCGCCTGGGTCACGCTTCTGCCGGCCTATTTCATCGCCGTCTTCTATCGGGCAAGGAAGCCGAACGGTCCCTTGCGCCTGCCGGCCGGTAGCCGCGTCGCCATGGTGGTTACCAAGGCGCCGTCGGAACCCTTCCCGGTGGTCGCGGAGACGCTGCGGGCGATGCTGGCGCAAGACGTGCCGCACGACACGTGGCTCGCAGACGAGGACCCCTCCCCCGAAACGCTCGACTGGTGCTGGCGGCACGGGGTGTTCGTGTCCACCCGCAAGGGGCGGGCGGACTATCACCGCACGAGCTGGCCGCGGCGCACGCGCTGCAAGGAAGGCAACCTCGCCTTCTTCTACGACCACTACGGATATGAACGCTACGATTTCGTGGCCCAGCTCGACGCCGACCACGTGCCGGAGCCCGACTATCTCTACCAGATTCTGCGTCCCTTCGCCGATCCGGCCATCGGCTATGTGTCGGCGCCCAGCATCTGCGACAGGAACGCCGCCGAGAGCTGGTCGGCGCGCGGGCGGCTCTATGCGGAAGCGAGCATGCACGGGTCATTGCAGGCCGGATACAACGGTGGCCTGGCGCCGCTGTGCATCGGCTCGCACTACGCCGTGCGCACCGCGGCGCTGAAGGAGATCGGCGGGCTCGGGCCCGAACTCGCCGAGGATCATTCCACGACGCTGATGATGAACGCCCACGGCTGGCGCGGCGTCCATGCGCTGGAAGCGATCGCCCACGGCGACGGGCCGCGCACGTTCGGCGACCTGGTCACGCAGGAATTCCAGTGGTCACGCAGCCTCGTCATGCTGCTCCTGCAGTATTCGCCGAAGCTGGTCGGGCATCTGCCGCCACGCCTGAAGTTCCAGTTCCTCTTCTCACAGTTCTGGTATCCGCTCTTTTCGCTGTTCATGGCGCTGATGTTCGCCATGCCGATCCTGGCGCTCCTGCGCGGCGAGAACTTCGTGGCGGTAACCTATCCGACCTTCCTCGCCCATTTCGCGCCGCTCTCGCTCGTCCTCGTGCTGCTTGCATTTCGCTGGCGAGCCACCGGCTCCTTCCGGCCGCTCGATGCGAAGATCCTGAGCTGGGAATCCATGCTCTTCCTCTTCGCGCGGTGGCCTTGGGCGCTGGCCGGATCGCTCGCCGCGCTGCGGGACTGGATCACCGGCTCCTTCGTCGATTTCCGCGTCACGCCGAAGGGCGGCTCCGAAGTGGATCCGCTGCCGCTGCGCGTCCTGGCGCCATACGGCTTTCTGTCCATCGCCTCGCTGGTCCCGGTGCTTCTGGTGAACGATGCGGGAGAAACGCGCGGCTTCTACCTCTTCGCCATCGTCAACGCGGTGGTCTACACGACGCTCCTTTGCGTGATCGTCATCCGGCACGCCCGCGAAAACGCCGTGCGCGTGACGAGCCGCACCTATCGTCCGGCAATGGCCGCCAGCCTTTTGGCTCTTCTCGTTCTGCCAAGCATCGCCACGGCGGAGCGCGGAAAGGAAGGGCTCGAGGCGCTTGCCTGGGGTGCTGGCAGCTTCCGCCTTTTCGAGGAGCGCTTCTCCGTCGCCGGTGCCGGCATCGGCGGAACGGATCTGCGCAGGACCGTCTTCCGCCCCCACTGGCTTCCCCCCAAATCCGGAACCTCAAACGAAAACGAGTCGTGAAAATGAAAATCGCAATGATAGGAACGGGTTACGTCGGCCTCGTCAGCGGCACATGCTTCGCCGAATGGGGCCATGAAGTGGCCTGCGTCGACAAGAACGCCGAAAAGATCGCCGGGCTCAATCAGGGGAAGCTCCCCATCTACGAACCCGGCCTCGACGAACTGGTGGAGCGCAACACCGTCGCCGGACGCTTGTCCTTCACCACAGATCTGGCGGAAGCGGTGCAGGATGCCGCCGCCGTCTTCATCGCGGTCGGGACCCCCTCGCGCGCCGGGCACGGCGATGCCGATCTCTCCTTCGTTTATATGGCCGCCAAGGAGATTGCGCCGCTGCTTTGTGACGGTGCCGTGGTGGTCGTCAAGTCGACCGTTCCGGTAGGCACCGGGGACGCGGTCGAGAAGATCATCTCGACGGTGCGCAGGCCGGGCAGCTTCTCCGTCGCCTCCAACCCCGAGTTCCTCCGCGAGGGCGTTGCCATCCGCGACTTTCTCGAGCCCGATCGCGTGGTGATCGGTGTCGAGGACGCGAACGCGCGCGCGGTTCTCATGGCGCTCTACAGCGGCCCGCTTGCCGAAGACGAGTCTCCGATCGTGGTCACCCAGCGCCGCACGTCGGAACTGATCAAGTATGCGTCCAACGCCTTCCTGGCCACGAAAATCACCTTCATCAACGAACTCGCGGACCTTTGCGAGCAGGTCGGGACCAATGTCAGCGAGCTCGCCCTCGGCATGGGGCTCGACAAGCGCATCGGCACGAGCTTCCTGAATGCCGGGCCGGGCTATGGCGGTTCCTGCTTCCCCAAGGACACTCTGGCGCTCCTGCGCACGGCGCAGGACCACGGGGTGGCGCTGCGCATCGTCGAGGAGACGGTGACGGCGAACGAAGCGCGCAAGCGCAAGATGGCCCTGAAGGTGCTCGATGCCGTCGGCGGCGATGTCGATGGCATGACGATCGCGGTCCTGGGCCTGACCTTCAAGCCCGACACGGACGATATGCGCGACGCCCCCTCGGTGCCCCTGATCGAGACCCTGCAGCGCTTCGGAGCCACCGTCCGCGCGCACGATCCGGTGGGGATGGAAAACGCGGCCCAGATCCTCGAGGACGTGGCGCTGTTCGAGGACCCATACGAATGTGCCCGTGGCGCCGACGCCGTCGTCATCGTCACCGAATGGGAAAGCATCCGCCGCATCAATCTGAAGCTTTTGCGGCAGCTCGTACGCAGGCCCGCGCTGATCGACCTGCGCCACACCTTCGAGCCAGGCGCGGCGGAAGCCTGCGGCTTTCAGCTTTGTGCAGTCGGACGGCCGACGCCGCGCGGTGGCGATACCGCCGCGATGATGACCACCGCCAGGAGCAACAGGGAGCCGGCGGGCTATAACGGAGGGCGCAACCGATGAAACGAACCAGACGCAACCAAACCATGTGCCTCGCCCTCGTCGCCGCCGCGATGCTGGGCGGGCCCGGCAAGGCCGCCGGCGAGGAACTGCCCGACGACGCGCGGCCCATGAGCGCAGTGGAACTGCACGGGATTTACCACGACAGAAGCTGGAAGTGGTCGGAAGGCGCGGCTTACCTGCGCGACGAGGGGCGTTCCTTCATCGCCTGGGCCGGTACCGGCGAGTCCGCAAGCTGGGCAGAGGGCCGGTGGATCCTTACCGACGAAGGAGAACTGTGCCTGAAAGGCGAATGGCACAGCCAAACGGGCGTCTATCCCGATGGGACCTGTTTCGTCCACCGGATCCATGAAGGCACCGTCTACCAGAGGCGCGAGCCCTCCGGTGACTGGTACGCCTTCCTGACGGACGACGACAAGGAATCCGACGCGTTCACCAAGGATGATCTCGTCTCCAGCAAGCTGGAATCCATCCGGCAGACGCTGAAGGCGGGAATGGAAAGCGAAGAAGCATCATCCCTCGCGCAAGCGGGCGATGAACAGGACGGAGAAGGGCAATGAGAAGAACACCAAAGACTATCGCACTTTCGATCGCCGCCTTGATGGTCTCAGCGGCCGTCGTGGCGGCTCCGACACAGCCCCGCGGGCTGCCGAATCCCGATTCGCCGACGGCCCGCGAACCGTCGGACAAGCGGCCGATCATCACCGAGGACTCGATTGTCTTCGGCGCTTACGACCCGCACGGGGATTTCAGCGAGGATCCGAACTCCGAGGTCGAACACCTCTTCCTTCCGTGGGAGGACGTGGACCTGTCGACCCTGTCGATCGCCGACGCCTATGCGCGCGAGCGCGGGCGATCGCTCCTGATCACCATCGAGCCGTGGTCCTGGTCGATCGACTGGCGGCTATCGCCGGAGGAACTCTATCGCGGCATCGCCAACGGCGCCTACGACGCCAACATGGCGGCGATCTGCACGGAAATTTCCAAGCTCGAAAGCCCGGTCGTCATCCGCTGGGCCCAGGAGATGGACGAGGACGACAACCAGTTCACCTGGGCGCACTGGCGGCCGCAGGAATATGTGGCGGCCTATCGCCGCTCGGTCACGGAGTGCCGCAAGCACGTGAAGGATGCACGCTTCATGTGGTCGCCGAAGGGCAACGAGGGTCTCGAGGTCTTCTATCCCGGCGATGAATACGTCGACATCGTCGGCCTCTCCGTCTTTGGCTATCAGACCTACGACCAGGGCGAGACCGGCCGGGACTGGACCTTCATGGAGCGGCTTGCTCCGGGATACGAACGTGCCGTTGGCTTCGGGAAGCCCATCTGGGTGGCCGAACTCGGCTATGAAGGCGATCGGTCCTACGTCCGTAACTGGGCCGAGAACGTCGCCAAGCCTCACCCGCAATTCCCCGAACTCGTCGCCGTCGTCTACTTCAACGACCGCGAGGTCTATCCGTGGCCGAAGGACTATGGCCGCCCCGACTGGCGGGTGGTCCAGCAGGCCGTCAACTGACACGCAAGCCCAATCGGGAGAAAAAACGAATGTCAATCCGACCGATAGCGCTGGCACTCGGCTTTCTGACGGCGGCGTCCTGCGGTGCAGCCGCCGCACCGGAAGACTTTGCCGAGAAAGCCGAGGCAGGCTCACCGCTTTCCAGCGGTGAACTCTACCAGATCTACAACAACCGCTCCTGGCTATGGGATCAGGGCGGGGGCTTCTTCTCCGTGAAGGAGCGCCGCTTCACCGCCTGGGCCGGCAGCGGAGCCGATGCATCCTACGGCATCGGCCTCTGGTTCATCACCGAGCCGGGGAAGCTGTGCTTCCGGGCCAAATGGCACGCCCGCGAAGGCGCCGCACCTGCCGTGACCTGTTTCAGCCACCGCAAGAACGACGGCGTCATCTATCAGCGACGCGAGCCGGACGGCGACTGGTATGTCTTCAGGGACGTACCGGCCAAGAGAAGCAACGAGTACGCGAAGTTGCGCAAGGGTGACCATGTCAGCGCCCGCCTGAAGAGGATCGAGGCGCGGATGTCGTCCGACCGCTAGGCCTTGGGGAAGGGGAGGCACGATGGCCCGCCGCGCTAGCCGGCGGGCCATGGCCGCGTTTCAGCGGGCCGATGCCTGCCGCAAGTCGGCCACCGCCGAGGCGGCGATGCGCCAATCCGGCGAACCATAGCCGTATGGCCAGTAATACGGCTCCTTGTCGTTGAAATAGACGATGCCTTCCAGCAGCGGGAAAGAGCGCCGCCATCCTGCCGGATCGAGCATCTCCGACAGCCACCTGCGGCGATAGTCCTCCGTGCCGGCAACCCCCAGTTCCGCAATGACGATCGGTTTGCCGAACCGGACCACCCGCCGGTAATTTTCCTGGAGCGTTTCGGCGAAACCGCGTGGCCGGCCGTACCAGTGCCGGTCCCACGCCTCCAGCCCCCAGATCGACACCCCGACCATGTCCACATGGGCGTCACCCGGATAATAGGCTGCGAGATGGCGCTGCCCCTTGGGCGACCAGATGAAACGGGCCCGGGGCGCAATGCGCCTGCACGATGCGACAAAGTAGCGATAAGCGGCGATATAGCCGCGCGCATCCTTGCGCGCCCATGGGTAGCGCTCGCTGGGCTCCTCCATCTCGTGGCCCCAGCGGACCCACTGCCGCCCGGGGAAGGAAGCCACGGCGCCGCACACCGAGGCGATCTCTGCGTCGAAGCGGCCGTTCTGGATTTCCTCGAAAAGGCGTTCGCCGCCGTCGCGCCAGTTCACCGCCTTCGTGTAGGGCTCGACAGTAACCATCAGCACCCGCCCCCTTTGGGCGGCGATATGCATCTTTCGGGCAAGCATCGCTTTGTCGAGTGCCTGCCAGTAGACGAAGACGTGCTCGATGGCGGCTTGTTCCGAATGATGAAAGCCGCCGTGCGGATCGTAAACCCCGAAGAGCGGTGCCCGGCCGTCGGCCGGTTCATCCGGTGCGATGGCGGTTGTCCTCATCCTGTCGATGCCCTGCACAGGTTCGGCCGAGCCCATTCCCGTCATTCCCAGGCACAAGGCAAAGGCGAACGGTATCGCGATACGCTTCAGCATCTCGACGCTCCCTCCCCGCTGCTTATCGCAGGAAGCAGCTCGACGTCCTTCCGAAGCCACTCGGCGTGCAGATGTAGGGCGCACGGCCGAGATAGCGAGCGCTGGCGACCTTTACCGACGGCTGGCCCGCACTCTTTTTGTGCCGGACCGTCTTTTTCAACTGCGGGGCCGGGGCCGACTCCTCGGCCTCGACCGAAACCGACGAGGTCATCGTGGTGTCCGGCATTGCGGCACAACCGGCGAGCATGTTCAGGCAAATTGCGGGAACAATGAATGTTGCCTTCGATATGCTTTTAAAATTAAAATCCGGTCGACGTATGCTCACTTTTATTTCTTTTTCCATGACTACGCATCCCCATCCCACTATTGGTCTCAGTAGTTGGACCTTATCCGACCGGATTTAAATTGCCGTGGAAGCGCGAGTGAAAATTCGAGACTTCGAAGAATGAGTTTTTTAATATTTATGCGCGGCTTACCGCCCGCCAACGGGGACGGACCGCAACCATCGAGAAGGGCTGTCGCGAACAAGGAGCGTGCTGCTAGACTGACGGGAGCTCGGCCGCCAAAGATGACCGCGGGCGCTGCGCAAAACGGGAGAAACCACCATCGAATTCGATACACGCTTCGAGCCTGAATACGGGCGGCCGGTGGACGTGGCTCCGGGCGTACAGCGTCTGACGGCCCGCAATCCGAGCCCTTTCACCTTTCGCGGCACGAACTCCTACATTGTCGGCAAGAAGACACTCGCCGTCATCGATCCGGGGCCGCAGGACGAGGCACATCTTCAGGTCTTGCTCGCCGCCATCGGCGGCCGGCCGGTGAGCCATATCTTTGTGAGCCATACGCACCGGGATCATTCGCCGCTGGCGCGGCGCCTGGCGGAAGCCACTGGAGCCCTGGTCGCGGCGGAGGGACCGCATCGCCCTGCCCGCCCGCTGCGCGTGGGCGAGACCAATCCGCTGGACGCCAGCGCCGATATGGATTTCAGCCCCGACATCCAGCTTCCCGACAACGCTCTCGTGGAAGGCGACGGCTGGGCGATCCGGGTCGTCCATACGCCGGGTCACACGGCCAATCACTGCGCTTTCGGACTGGAAGGCACCGGCATCGCCTTCTCCGCCGATCACGTGATGGCGTGGTCAACGACGATTGTCGCCCCACCCGACGGCGCGATGGCGGATTTCATGGCCTCTCTCGACCGCTTGATCGCCCGCGACGACCGCTTCCTGCTGCCCGGTCACGGCGGTCCGGTCGCCCGTCCGCAGCAATTCCTGCGCGGTCTGAAGACGCACCGTAAAATGCGCGAGCGCGCCATCCTCAAACGGCTGTTCTCGGGCGACAGGACCATATCGGAGATCGTCGGCGCCATTTACCGCGACACGGACCCCCGGCTGCACGGGGCGGCGGCGCTGTCGGTTCTGGCCCATCTGGAAGACCTCGTGGCGCGCGGCCAGGTCCAGGTGGAAGGAATGCTGTCGCTCGACGCCGCCTTTCGCCCGGCCTGAGCCGGTCAGCTTCCGAGCCTTTCCATGCGCCTGTCGAGATCATTCAGGAAGCGCCTGATCCGCTCCGCATTCTCCCCCATGTCGTGCCGGCCGTAGCGGGAGGCCGAACGCATGTCGACATATGTCGCGTTCCAGCGCTCTTCGATGCGGATGGCCACATCGGAGGGGAAGCCAAGAAGATAGGAGCGACCGACCGCCTCGATCGTGACGTCGCCGGTGCCGTCGCCGGCGGGCATGGGCGACAACAACCGCCAGCCGCGGCTTTCGACGAGTTCGAGGACGGTGTCCACCACGACACTCCTGGCATGTTCATAGCGCCGTCCGGCGACGTCGGGGTAGGCATCCGCCTGCAGCAGCGCGTCATCCTGGCTTATCGCTCCGAGCCGGTTCATCGGCGGGGCGCGCAAAGCAGCGGCAGCTTCGAAACGCGGCGGACGCGAGATGTCCGTCGAAATGTCCATCAGTTGCGGGTGTATGACGATCCGGTAGCCGGAGACGGCATAGGGCACGAGCACGAGCGCCGAAAACACCGCGCCCAGGCTCGCCGCATTCAGGCCGGCCACGCCGCGCTCCCAGATCTGTACGAGGGCGACGATCGCCAGACAGAGACCGCAAAAAGCCAGGAATCCCACAATTCCGAGAAGCCAGAGGAAGGGCACCGTTTCGATGAGGGCGAAGCGGTGCGCCAGGGCGGCGGTGAGGAAGAGCACGGCCGAGAAGGAGCCGAGCCGGCGCGCCCATGGCGCGGCGGGCGCGCTGCGTCGTTCCAGAATCGCCGTCATCGAATCTCCCCACAGCCATCTCCCTCATTGTCACAGCTGTGCAACGGACCGGCAAGCGATCACGTGAACAGTACCGTTGCAAAAAAGTTTGATACGGACCGGCGTGGCATGCGGGCTCCACCACTGGCACCATCGCCTTCGAATCGTCCGATCTCATTGTCCTGGAACCTTTTTCGGGCCAGTGCGTTGTGTGTCTCCACGTGTGTAGAGTGCCCGTACAAATATGGAAACGTTGGCCAAAGAAGAGACGCAAACGCCTACGCCACCTCTGGAAATCGTCGAGTTGGAACTCGCGCTGCGTCATCAGGACTTCGTGGATATCGGCTTCGAAGGCGCCGTCATGCAGGCCTTGGAGCGGGTTGGCGGAAAGATGCTGTTTCACATGCGCATGAACGGCCTTGCCGACTGCGACTGGGTCGCTGCGGTGTCGCTCGATGGCAGCGGCGAGCGCAAGGTGGCACTGGTGGCGCAACCCATCGACGGCGGACCGCTGCGGGTTGAGGATGCCGAGGCCAGCGATCTTCCCGTCGCCGGCATTGCCCGGGCTTATGCAGACGTGATGCGGCAGCTCGGCTCCGATGGTTGAGCGTCGGGAAAGCAGCGAATCCGACCTCCGTTCCGGATGGTGAGACAATGCAGCAAGCCAGACCATCGCCCGGTTTCCGAAGGAACCCCGACAAGAAGATCACCGTCGCACCCCATGCTTGCGCCGTGACGGTGTCTGCGGGAAGCACCGTCTTGGCGACAACCCGACAGGCCAAGCGCCTCGAGGAAGAGGGCTATCCGCCGGTGCTTTACATTCCTTTCGACGATATCCGTTTTGCAGCGCTGGAGCGGACCGAGTCCAAGAGCCATTGCCCCTACAAGGGCGATGCAAGCTATTGGCGCCTGGCCGAAACCGGCGCGGCGCCGGATGTCATGTGGGCCTATGAAGATCCGTACGAAGAGATGCTGGCCATCAAAGACCACGGCGCCTTCTATGCGGACCGGGTCACTTTCGAGGAGCACTGAGTACTCTCGTTCCTATTCTCCACGGCACGCGGCCTGCGCCGCCGCGAGACGGGCAATTGGCACGCGGAAGGGAGAGCAGGAGACGTAGTCGAGTCCCACTTCCTCGCAGAAGGCGATAGAAGCGGGGTCGCCGCCGTGTTCGCCGCAGATGCCAAGCTTCATCGCCTCGCGCACCGCCCTGCCCCGTTCGGCGCCGATCCTGACCAGCGCGCCCACGCCCTCCACGTCGATGGAGACAAAGGGATCCTGCTCCAGAATGCCCTTCTGGCGGTAGATTTCCAGAAAACTGCCGGCATCGTCACGCGAGATGCCAAAGGTGGTCTGGGTGAGATCATTGGTGCCGAAGGAGAAGAACTCCGCCTCGCGGGCGATCTCTCCGGCGCCTAGCGCCGCGCGCGGCAGCTCGATCATGGTGCCGATCAGATAGTCGATCTCGGCGCCCGCCTCGGCGAGCACCTCCTTGCCCACCTTCTCGATCATTGCCTTCACGAGCGTGAACTCTGCCGCGATGCCGACAAGCGGCACCATGATTTCCGGCACCACCGGCGCGCCGGTGGTGCGCGCGGCCTCGGCCGCCGCCTCGAAAATCGCACGCGCCTGCATCTCCGCCATCTCGGGATAGCAGATCGCCAGCCGGCAGCCGCGATGGCCGAGCATCGGGTTGAACTCGTGCAGGGTCTCGGTGCGCTGGCGCAGCCGGTCCGGATCCACATCCATGGCGGCGGCGACCTCGGCAATCTCCTCTTCCGTCTTGGGCAGGAATTCATGGAGCGGCGGATCGAGCAGGCGGATGGTGACGGGCAGGCCCGCCATTATCTCGAACAGCTCGATGAAATCGGCCCGCTGCATGGGGAGGAGCTTGGACAACGCCCTGCGGCGCTCCTCTTCCGTGTCGGACAGGATCATCTCGCGCATGGCGAGGATCCGGTCGTCGTCGAAGAACATGTGCTCGGTGCGGCATAAACCGATCCCCTCCGCCCCGAAGGAGCGGGCGGTGCGGGCATCGGTCGGCGTGTCGGCATTGGCGCGCACCCCCATGCGGCGCACCGCGTCCGCCCATTCCATGATGGTGGAGAAATTACCGGAAAGTGTCGGCTGACGCATCGGCACCTTGCCCGCGAGCACCTGGCCTGTGGAGCCGTCGATGGTGATCACGTCGCCCTTCCCGAAGGTCCGTCCGAGAGACGACATGGTGCCGGCGCGGTAGTCCACGCGGATGGTGCCGGCGCCGGCGACGCAGGGCTTGCCCATGCCGCGGGCAACCACCGCGGCATGGCTGGTCATGCCGCCGCGCGTCGTAAGGATGCCCTCGGCGGCATGCATGCCGTGGATGTCTTCCGGGCTCGTCTCCACGCGCACCAGGATGACTGGGATGCCGCGCGCCTTCATCTCCTCCGCCTCGTCGGGCGAGAAGACGATCTCGCCCGTCGCCGCCCCCGGGGAAGCCGGCAGGCCGGCGGCGATCATGTCGCGCTGGGCGTCGGGATCGATCGTGGGGTGAAGCAACTGGTCGAGGGCGGCGGGATCGATGCGGCAGACGGCTTCGGCGCGCGAGATCAGCCCCTCATTGGCCATGTCCACGGCGATCTTGAGCGCAGCCGCCGTCGTGCGCTTGCCGGAGCGCGTCTGCAGCATCCACAATTTGCCGCGCTCGATGGTGAATTCGAGATCCTGCATGTCGCGATAGTGGGCCTCGAGGCGCTCGGCGGTCTTCACGAAAGTGGCGAAAACCTCCGGCATCAGCTTTTCGAGCGAGGGCTTGTCGGAGCCTGTCTCCAGCCGCGCCGCCTCCGTCAGGCTTTGCGGCGTGCGGATGCCGGCCACCACGTCCTCGCCCTGGGCATTGACGAGAAACTCGCCATAAAGCGCCTTTTCGCCGGTCGAGGGGTTGCGGGTGAAGGCGACGCCCGTGGCCGAGGTCTCGCCCATATTGCCGAAGACCATGGCCTGGACGTTCACCGCCGTGCCCCAGCTTTCGGGAATGTCGTGCAGGCGGCGATAGGTGACGGCGCGCGGGTTCATCCAGCTCGAAAACACCGCGCCGATGGCGCCCCAGAGCTGCTTGCGCGGATCCTGCGGAAAAGGTTCGCCGAGCTCGCTTTCCACGCGCTCCTTGTAGAGGCGCAGGATGCGGCGCCAGTCGTCGGCGGAGAATTCCGTGTCGACGTCATAGCCGAGGCGCCCCTTCTCGTCGGCCAGGATCTCCTCGAACACTTCATGGTCGAGGCCGAGGACCACGTCGCTGTACATCTGGATAAAGCGGCGGTAGCTGTCATAGGCGAAGCGGGCGTCGTCTGCATCGGCGGCCAAGGCCTCCACCGTCGCATCGTTGAGGCCGAGATTGAGCACCGTGTCCATCATGCCCGGCATCGACGCGCGCCCTCCGGAACGCACCGAGACCAGGAGAAGACGCTCAGGATCGCCGAAGCGCCGGCCGGCGATCCGCCCCACTTCCTCCAGCGCTTTCTCGACCTGGGCTTCAAGCTCCGGCGGATAGGTGCGGCCGTTGGCATAGTAATGGGTGCAGACGTCGGTGGTGATCGTGAAGCCCGGCGGCACCGGCAGACCGAGGCTGCTCATCTCGGCCAGGTTCGCTCCCTTGCCCCCCAGAAGGTTCCGGTCGGATGCCCGGCCTTCGGCCTGTCCGTCGCCGAAACTGTACACCCACTTCGTCATGCCGCCTCCCGATGGATCGCGCGTGTGCTGCTCCGCGTCAGACAGCGTTAAGGGCCGCCCGCGGCAATGGCAAGACGCTCCGCCGGACCCTAATCGATTTGGGTATCCGGCACGCATCAGCTTCTCGGCTTGACGCTTCACATGAAGTGAGGCAACATAAGAACATATCATGAACATTCAGGAGAGAGTCATGCGTGAGACGGGAAAGCTCGACTATATCGAAATGCCGGCCACCGGAGGCGTACTCGACAGTGTCAAGGCGTTTTACGCCAATGCGTTCTCGTGGTCGTTCACGGACTATGGTGCCAGCTACTCCGCCTTCAGCGAGGGTCTGGACGGCGGCTTCTACGGCAGCCCGCTCGAAGGGTCGGACAAGCCCCTGCCGGTCCTCTATTCGCGCGCGTTGGAGGATACGCTGCGGCGGGTGGAAGAGGCGGGCGGGCGGATCGTCAAGCCGATCTTCTCCTTCCCCGGAGGCCGGCGCTTCCACTTCACCGATCCCGCCGGCAACGAGCTGGCCGTGTGGAGCGAAACCTAGTCTGGAACCTATTTCGCTTTCGGGGCGGGAAACTCTGCCATGATCCGGCGGAGCCGGCCCGTGGCAAGCGCCACGTCCGGCGCCTTCTTGAGCGCCATCAAGTAGCGCAGGCGGAACTCGTTGTCCGCCCCGTCCTCCTCGCCCAGAAGTCGTGCCGCCTCGTTGCGGAAGGGAAGGAGATCGTCAGGGCTGGCGATTTCACCGGCGGTCAGCATTTCGTCGAGCCGCACGATGAGCTGCGAGAGGCCGTTCGTCCACGCAAATCGGGGATCGCCGATCACGGCGAACAGCAGCGTATACGGATTTTGCAGTGTTTCGTCGTCACCCGCCTCGGCGAGAATGAGCGCGCGGTGGAGGGCCTTGAGCGCCGAGGACAGGTCCTCGCCAAGCGCCGATGCCGAATTCGTCGGTTCCATGTCGCTGCTCCTGTTCAGAAGCTTGTGGCGAGAAGTATCATACCCAGGGCTTTGACATCGACTGTTTTGCGACTGGGAAGGTTCCGGAATGGATCCTCGGGCCGAGCCCGCCCCACCAGCGGTCGTTCAAGGACCGCTGATCTCACCCGCCATTCCGTGCGCGTATCCCGGCGCCTGCTCAGCTCGCCTCGCGCAAGCGTTCGGCCGTCTGCAGATCCACCGAGACGAGCTGGCTCACCCCCTGCTCGGCCATCGTCACGCCGAACAGCCGGTTCATGCGCGCCATGGTGATCGGGTTATGGGTGATGATGACGAAACGCGTCTCGGTGGATGACGCCATCTCGTCCATCAGGTTGCAAAAGCGCTCGACATTGTGGTCGTCGAGCGGGGCGTCCACCTCGTCGAGCACGCAGATGGGCGCGGGATTGGTCAGGAACACGGCGAAGATCAGCGCCATCGCCGTCAACGCCTGCTCGCCGCCGGAAAGCAGCGTCATGGTCTGCGGGCGTTTGCCGGGCGGCCGGGCAAGGATTTCAAGCCCCGCCTCCAGCGGGTCGTCGGATTCGACGAGCTGCAACTCGGCCGTGCCGCCGCCGAAAAGATGGGTGAAAAGGCGCTGGAACTGGCCGTTCACCACGTCGAAAGCTGAAAGCAGGCGCTCGCGTCCCTCGCGGTTCAGGTTCTGAATGGCGTGGCGCAGCTTGCGGATCGCCTCGATGACGTCATCGCGTTCGGAGACCAGCGTGTCCAGCCGCTCTGTAAGTTCGTTCTGCTCTTCCTCGGCGCGCAGGTTGACCGCCCCCAGCCGCTCGCGCTCGATCTTCAGCCGCTCCAGCCGCTTTTCGACCGCCGCCATTTCCGGCATGGGGTCGTCCGGTGAAAGCTCCGCCTGGCGAAGGACGAGATGAGGCGGCACGTTGAGCGCTTCCTGGATGCGTGCCTCGGCCTCCTTGCGCCGCTCCTCGGCCGCAGCCTCCCGCTCTTCGGCGCGGGCGCGGGTTTCGCGTGCGGACGCCAGCGCCTGGATCGCTTCGGCCGCGTGCTTGTCCAGTTCCGCCTGCCGGTTTTCCGCCTCCTGCAGCTTATCGGCAGCGGCGTTGCGCACGGCCTCGGCTTCGGTGATCTGCGAAAGCAGCGTGCGCCCGCGCGCCTCGATCTCGTCCGGCGCATCGGCAAGTTTCTCCAACTCGCCCGCCGCCTCGCCGCGCCGTTCCTTGAGTGCGGTGATCTGTTTGTCGGCGTTATCCGCGCGCGCGGTCCAGCTCTTGCGCTCGTCGGCAATGGCCGCCAGGCGCCGCCTACGGTTCTCCGCCTCCCGCTTCAGCCCGTCATGCGCGGCGCGGGCTTCCGCCGCCTTGCCGCGGGCCTGCGAAACCGCCGCCGACACCTCTTCGAGCTGCCCTTGCAACTTGGAAAGGTCCGGTGCCTCGGCGAAGGCGGCTTCCGCCTCCGCAACGGCCTTCAGTGCTTCCTCGTGGTCTTCGGCCAGCCTGATGCGTGATTCTTCCTGTGCCGTACGGCGGCTCGCCAGCTCGCCGGACGCCTTTTCCGCAGCCGCCAGCGCGTCACGCGCGGCACCGACTGTGCGCTGGCACTCGCGCAGGCGCTCGCGGGCGGCGCGCTCGGCCTCCACCGTCTCCTTCACGGCCGCCTCCGCACGCGAAAGCGCCTCTTCCGCCTGTCCGACCCGCTCCTTGGCGGCTGCGGCTTCGCGTTCCAATTCGGAAAGCCGGTTCTTCTGCGCCAGACGCTGGGCAGCCGCCGTCGGCGCGTCGGCGCTGGCGGTATAGCCGTCCCAGCGCCACAAGGCGCCCTCACCGCTCACCAGCCTTTGGCCGGGCTTCAGAAGCGCTTGCAGGCGGGATCCGTCCGCGTCCTCGGCAATGCCGATCTGTGCAAGGCGGCGGGCAAGCTGCGCCGGCGCCTGCACCACGTCGGCCAACGGGCGGACACCGGCAGGCAAGGCCGGGTCGTCGGCGACCGGCGCCACGTCGGCCCAATGGACGGGCGCGCCCTTGTCTAGCGGCACGTCGAGATCCTCACCCAATGCCGCGCCCAGGGCGGTTTCGAAACCGGGTTCGACCCGCACCTGCTCCAGCACTGCCGGGAAGAGATCGTTGCCGCCGGCGTTCAGCACCCTGGCGAGCGTTGCTGCCTCGGTCTCAATGCGCTGCAATTCGCCGCGGGCCTCGCCGACGGGCTGGCGCGCCGCGTTCTCCTCCGCGCGCGCCGCCGCGACCGCCGCTTCCGCTTCCGCGGCCGCCTTCTCCGCCGCCTCCTGGACGGCCAGGGCTTCATCCAGTTCGCGCCGTTTCAGCGCCGGGTCCGGAAGCGTGCCGATCTCGGCGGCGATCTCGGATAACTGCCGGTCGGCATTTTCCAGCTGCCGGGCGAGCCGGTCGCGGCGCTCGGCGCTGTCGCGCATGGCGCGTTCGGCCTGGCTGCGGCTCGCCGCCGCCTCGGCCTTCGCGGCGGTCAGGGCGGACAGCTTCTCCTCGTGCTCGGCCAGTTCGGCAGCCGCCTTGTCGAGCGTTTCACGCGCCTCGACCTCGCGGCCGTCGGCGCCGGCCTCGGCTTCGTTGAGAGAGACCTCTTCATTCTCCAGCCGCGCCAGAATGTCCGCATTGTCGCGAACCATCTGTTCCTCGCGGGCGATATCGGAATCGAACTGCGCGACACGCTTCTGCAACTCGGCCGCCCGGTCGCGCACGCGCCTTGCCTCTTCCTCGATCTGCGTGCGGGCGATGGTCAGGCGCTGGAGCGCGGCAGCGGCGGAGGCCTCCGCCTCGCGCAGTTCCGGCAGGCGCTTTGCAGCGATCGCCTGTTCCTTCGCCGCCTCCATCTGCTCGCCGGCACGCTCGGCCACCCGCGCGGTCGCCTCCGAAAGCGCCGACTTGGCCTCGGCTTCCTGCTCCTTGGCCTGCGACCAGCGCAGATGCAGCAGGATGGCGTCCGCCTTGCGGATTTCAGCCGACAGGTTCTTGAAGCGCGCTGCCTGACGCGCCTGGCGCTTCAGGCTTTCGATCTGCGTCTGAAGCTCGCCCACCACGTCGTCGAGCCGTTCGAGATTCTGCTCGGCTGCGCGCAGGCGCAGCTCCGCCTCGTGCCGGCGCGAATGCAGGCCGGAAATGCCGGCCGCTTCCTCCAGGAGGGCGCGGCGCGCCTGCGGCTTTGCCTGGATCAGTTCGCCGATACGCCCCTGCCCCACCATGGAGGGCGAGCGCGCGCCGGTCGACTGGTCGGCGAAGAGAAGCTGCACGTCCCGCGCGCGCGCCTCCTTGCCGTTGATGCGGTAGACCGAGCCCGCCTCGCGCTCGATGCGCCGCGAGACCTGCAATTCGTCGGCATCGTTGAAAGCGGCGGGCGCGCTGCGATCCGCGTTCTCGAGAAAGAGCGCCACCTCCGCCGTGTTGCGCGCCGGCCGTGTGGCCGAGCCGGAAAAGATGACGTCGTCCATGCCCGAGGCGCGCATGTTCTTGTACGAGCTCTCGCCCATCACCCAGCGCAGCGCCTCGACGAGATTGGACTTGCCGCAGCCATTCGGCCCGACCACGCCGGTCAGGCCGGGCTCGATCACGAACTCGCTGGGCTCAACGAAGGATTTGAAGCCGAGGAGGCGGAGCTTGGTGAATTTCATGCGCGCCCGCCCCGGCGCACGGGAGAAGTGCCGGCGCGGTCGGCGCCTGCCTTACAGCAGGGGATCAATAATCGCCGACATCTGCTCAATCGACATCGCTCCCGAATACTTCTTCCCGTTGATGAAGAAGGTGGGCGTCGCCTCCACGCCGAAATCTGCGCCGCGCGCGCGCACGGCCCTGACATCATCCAGAAGCTGCTGGTCCGTCAAGCAGGCCTCGAAGGACTCCTGTGAAAAACCGGCGAGCTTGGCAATGTTGAGCAGGGCGCCGCGCGCATCCTGGGCCGCCGCCCAGCTGCGCTGCTGCTTGAACAGCACGTCGACCATCGCGAAATACTTGTTATCGGCGCAGCGTGCCAGCATGAAGCCGGCCTCCGCGCGGGGATCGAAGGGGAATTCGCGCAGGATCAGGCGCACCTTGCCGGTATCGATGTACTGCTCCTTCAGAGCCGGATAGGTATTGACGTGGAAGCTGGCGCAATGGCTGCAGGTCATCGACGCATATTCGACGATGGTCACCGGCGCGTCCTCGGCCCCTTGCGCCCTTTCGGGCAGGGCACCGGGCTCCAGGAGCTCCGTCATGTCCACCGTGCCGGAGGGCTCCGGCGCGTCCACCGCACCGGTGGTCAGCGGCGATGTCTGATCCTGCGCGTTCGCCTCGCCGGAGCCGCTGTCGCCGCAGCCGGCCAGAAGTGCCGCGGCCGGGAGGGCGGCGAGGGAGAGGAGAATGCGCCTGCGCGCGATCAGTTCAGCCATGCGAATCACCCGTATTGCCGACGGCATTCTACCGTCGGGAAAGAAAATAGCGACGATGCAAGCGGAAATAAGATAAGGACGAGCCGATGCCAAACGCAAATTGCCGCAGCAAGCTCACGAATCCGCGAGCGGCTTCTTGCGCGCGGCGAGAACATTGCTGCCCAGGCGCTCCAGGCTGGCGCGCAGCCCTTCGTCCTCGATCGGGTCGGTGATGCGGGCGAGCTTGCGCCGCTCGGTCTCCGAAAGCGGGCGAGGGCGTGGCCGCTTGTGGGCCTGCGCCGTGTTTACCTGCTTCTGAACGATCCGCACGCGGCCGATGGCGCCGAAGCCGAGGAAGGCGTTGGCACGGGCGATGATTTCGGACGTCTCGTGCTGGACATGCAGGGCGGCCGGCCCGCTGCAGGCGATGACGAGCGTGGCCGGCTCGAAGGGGTCATCCTCGTGCATGCGGCGCGGCCATGCGATCTTTTCGGGACGGGTGCGCTCGGCAAGCCGCTCGCCGACGATCTCGGCCCAGCACTGGACGAGATCGATCGACAGCCCCGCGCGCCGGCGCAGGACCGGATCGAGCAGGTCGCTCGCCAGATCGCTCACCGGGACGGGATTGTTGCCGCGTCCTTTCCCTGCCATGTGGTTCACCTCTTGTCCGCGCGGAAACTCTAGCTCATAAGCGTCGCCGATGACACGGCAAATATCGCCCGAAAACTGCACAGCCACCCGACGCGAGGCCCTGCCGGCGCGGCTCGTCGCCTGGTATGACCGGCATTACCGCCGCCTGCCATGGCGCCTGCCGCCCGATGCAATCCGCGCCGGCCGGCGCCCCGACCCCTACCGCGTGTGGCTATCGGAAATCATGTTGCAGCAAACCACCGTCGGCGCGGTAAAGCCCTATTTCAACGCTTTCACGGAGCGCTGGCCGACCGTGGCGGACCTTGCGGCGGCCGACCGCGACGACGTGATGAAGGCCTGGGCGGGGCTCGGCTATTATTCGCGGGCGCGCAACCTGAAGAAATGCGCCGAGGCGGTGATGACACGCCATGGCGGTGTCTTCCCGGAAACGGAGCAGGCGCTGAAGGCCCTGCCCGGCATCGGTGACTACACGGCCGCGGCAGTCGCCGCGATCGCCTTCGGCCGACCGGCGGCCGTTGTCGACGGCAATGTCGAGCGCGTCGTCACCCGGCTTGCCGCCATCGAGACGCCCCTGCCGGCGGCAAAACCGGAGATCAAACGCATTGTCGCGGCCATGGTCCCGACCACCCGGCCCGGCGATTTCGCCCAGGCCATGATGGATCTGGGCGCCACCATCTGCACCCCGCGCCGCCCCTCCTGCATCCTGTGCCCGGTGATGGGCGATTGCGCCGCGCAAAGACTTGGCGCGGCGGAGCGCTTTCCGCTGAAGGCGCCGAAGACGGAAAAGCCGGTGCGCGAGGGGGCAGCCTTTGTCGCGGTCCGTCAGGACGGGGCCGTTCTGTTGCGCCGGCGTCCGGACAAAGGGCTGCTCGCCGGCATGAGCGAGGTGCCGACAAGCGGATGGACGGCACGTTGTGACGGGGAAAAGGATACGGAAGCGGCTCCCTTCCCGGCGCAATGGTCGGCTTGCGGTGTCGTCACACATGTGTTTACCCACTTCACCCTCAGGCTTTCGGTCTATCGCGCGGCGGTCGGTCACGCGGCAGCCGCGGACGATCACTGGTGGTCGCGACCCGAGGCGTTGAACGGAGAGGCCCTGCCGACGGTCATGAAGAAGGCCATCGAGGCGGCGATCCCCGGAGCGACAAAGGCACAGCACAGAGCGGCGGGACAATGAACGCGATCAGACACATCGTCTTCGACATCGGCAAGGTTCTCATCCACTACGACCCGGAGCTCCCCTTTTCCCGGCTCATCCCGGACGAAGAGGAGCGGCGCTTCTTCTTCGAGTACGTCTGCACGCACGAATGGAACCTGGAACAGGACCGGGGAAGGACCTGGCCGGAGGCCGAGGCGGCACTGATCGCGCTTTATCCCGACTACGCCGAGCATATCCGCGCGTTCCGCCGCTACTGGCACGAGATGGTGCCGCATGCCTACGATGACACGGTGGCGATTTTCGAGGACCTTATCGAGGCCGGCTACGACGTGACCATGCTTACGAACTTCGCCGCCGACACCTTCCTCGAGGCGCGCAAGCGCTTTCCCTTCCTCGACCGGGCGCGCGGGGTCACGGTGTCCGGCGAGATCAGGCTCATCAAGCCCGACCCGGCCATCTACGCGTACCACACGGAAGCCTTCGGCCTCGATCGGAAAGCCACGTTGTTCATCGACGACACCGCCGGCAATGTTAAAGGCGCAAGGGCCATCGGCTGGCAGGCGGTGCAGTTCGTCGACTCCGAGACGTTGCGCAAGGATTTGCTTGCGCTCGGAATCGAAATCTAAGCGCCGGTCGACCGCCTGAGGCTCAGGCGCCGGCCGCCTGCATGCTCTGGCGCGCGACCTGCCGCAGATCGTCGATGGGCCTGAGCGCCCCCTGCTCCTCGAAATGCCAGAAAGTCCACCCGTTGCAAGCGTCGAGCCCCTGGACTCTCGCGCCCAGCCGGTGGATCGATCCCGCTTCATGGCCAATGGCGATGGAGCCGTCGGCGCGCACGTGAGCGGCCCAGCGCTTCTTGCGGTCGAAGAGCTGCGTGCCGGGCTTGACGAGGCCGGTATCGATCAGGCTGGCGAAGGCCACGCGCGGTTCGGCCCGCTTGCCGGTCATCAGCGCCAGGCTTTCCTCCTCCAGCGGTTCGACTGCGTCAATGCGCTCGCGCGCGGTGTCGATATAGTCCGCATCGCGCTCGATGCCTACGAAGTGGCGGCCGAGCCGCTTGGCCACCGCGCCCGTGGTGCCGGAACCGAAGAAGGGATCGACGATCACGTCACCCGGCTTCGACGAGGACAGGATCACGCGGGCCAGCAGCGCCTCCGGCTTCTGAGTCGGATGGGCCTTGCCACCCTCGGCGTTCTTCAGCCGCTCCTTGCCCGTGCAGATCGGGAAGAGCCAGTCCGAGCGCATCTGCACGTCGTCGTTCGCCGCCTTCAACGCCTCGTAGTTGAAGGTGTAACCGCGCGCATCCTGATCGCGCGAGGCCCAGATCATGGTCTCGTGCGCGTTCTGAAAGCGGCGGCCGCGGAAATTCGGCATCGGGTTCGTCTTGCGCCAGACGATGTCGTTCAGGATCCAGAAGCCGAGATCCTGCATGATGGCGCCGACGCGGAAGATGTTGTGATAGGAGCCGATCACCCAGATGGTGCCGTTCGGCTTCAGGACACGGCGCGCCGCCAGCAGCCAGGCGCGCGTGAAGGCGTCGTAGGCGGCGAAGCTCTCGAACTGGTCCCAGGCGTCGTCCACCGCATCGACCAGCGACTGGTCGGGTCTGTGAAGCGTGCCGTCGAGCTGAAGATTGTAGGGCGGATCGGCGAAGATGAGATCCGCCGATTTCTCAGGCAGGCGCTCCAGCGCGGCGACGCAGTCCCCCTTTAGAATGGTGTCCTGCCATTCGGCCCTGGCAGGAAAGGAGGAGAGTTCCTCAAGACGACGCACCGCTGACATTAACGCACCTCGACGCTGACTGTTTACCTGCCGTTATGGTTACCGAGGAGGGTAAATATTCGGTAAGGGCGGCGGCCGAGGCTTTATTTCTAATTTTGGTTGTTTCATCTCCTTACTGATGCAACTATAGATTGACAAACTACAACGGAGATGTGGCATGCACCGCCTACACATTCTAGCTTTCTTGCTCGCCTTCTGCGTCCCGCCGGCCTTCGCACAAAGCCAGACCACGATTGTGCTCGACGGCTCCAATTCCATGTGGGGGCAGATCGACGGCACGCCGAAAATCGAGATCGCGCGCAACGCGTTGCGCGATGTGTTGCACGCGATCCCGACCGACACACAGTTGGGAATGGTGGTCTACGGGCACCGTCAGAAAGGAAGCTGCACCGATATCGAAGTCGCCGTTCCTGTAGGCGAAGGTACGGCAAAGCGGATTACCGGGTTCGCCGACGGAATCGTTCCGAAAGGCAAAACGCCGTTAAGCGATTCGGTGCGTTTGGCAGCGGAGGAAATGCGCTACCAGACCGATCCGAGCACCGTCGTTCTCATTACGGACGGAGTCGAGACGTGCCATTCCGACCCGTGCTCAGTCGCCCGTGAACTGGAAGAAAAGGGAGCGGACTTTACGCTTCATGTCATCGGGTTCGGTCTTTCCGATGACGAGGGCAGGCAGGTCGCCTGCATGGCCGAGAGTACGGGAGGGCGCTATCTGCCTGCGGCCGACGCCGCGCAACTGTCCGAGGCGCTGGCGAAAACCATGGTGCCGGAACCCGTCAAGGTGGAGAACAACCTCGTCTGCACCGCCCGGCTTGCCGAAGGTTCTGCCCCGATGGCGGGCAATGAGTCGGTGCAATGGGAAATCCTCCCGATCGACGAAGCGGGCAATCCAACCGGCCGGAACAAGGCCCGAATCAACGATGGCGTCTGCAAGACACACCTGCCGCCGGGTCGTTATCTGGCACAGGCGCGGCTGGGCAACGTTGTGAAGGAGCGCAGCATTGTCCTGTCGAACGACAAGACAACCAAGGCGGAGGTGGTCTTCAATGCGGGGCTTGTCACCGTTACGGCGAAGCAATCGTCACAGGACAAGCAGCCGATCAAGGATGTGCATCTCGATCTGGCCTCACCGGACGGCGTGATCATCGGGCAAGGCAAAATATCGGCCTTCGTCGGCGCAGGCTCCGTGACGGCGGTGGGGCGTGATGGAAGCACCGTGTTGGTGGAAGATCGTGAGCTTTCTGCCGGCGAAGAGTTGGAGATCGATCTGATTTTCGGTTCCGGCGTCATTCTTCCGTCAGCCGTCTATGCGGATGGCCAACCGATGAAGGGCGACAGCCCCGTCCGGTATGATCTCCTCGAGGCCGAGCCGAATGCCGATGGCGAACGCTCCGTCATCACCCTGGATGACGACCCCGGCCGCGAAGGCATCGAAGTGCCTGCAGGCCACTATCTCCTACGCGCCCGCCTCGACCAGGCGGAAGCCATGACCCCGGTGACCGTGGAAACGGCCAAGTCCACACAGGCGACGGTCAACCTCGATGCCGGCGTGCTGCACGTCAGAGCCCCCGGGGCTTACCGCATCGAGTTCTTCGAGGCACTCGCCGGGGACGAGGTTTTGGGTGGAGCCTATGGCGAGGAAACGGAAAAGATCTTCAACGCCGGTGTTTACCAGGTGCGCGTGGCCTATGGCCGCGGAACGCCGGAAAAATATCTGGTGGCTACAGTCGAGGCCGGGGAGCGCACCGAGGTGACGGTCGAGTATCAGCCACTTACGAAGTGACGAGGCGGGGCTCCGTCCCGCTTTCCGCCTCTCTCTCAAAGCTCGGCGGCGGGTGCCACGGCTGCACCCGCCGCCGCCATGACGGTTGCGCGGAAGGCCCCTTCGGGGCTATTGCCCTGAACGTCCTCCAACCTCATCGCACATGGATTTTTCAATGCCTGCTCCGGACCTCATCATCTTCGACTGCGACGGCGTGCTCGTGGATTCGGAAATCGTCGCCGCGCGCGTGGAAGCGGAGATGCTGCGCGAGGCCGGATACGACATCACCCCGGAGGAGATCGCCGAGCGCTATTCCGGCCTGACCTTCCGCGACATCCTCATGTCGATCGAGAAGGAGGCGGAGGTTCTCTTCCAGGCTTCGCTCATCGATCAGGTGGGCACGCGGATCGCGGAACGCCTGCGCAAGGAAGTCAAGGCGATTGACGGCGTGGCCCAGGCCGTCGCGTCGCTGGGCATCCCGAAATGCATCTGCTCGAACTCCAGGAGTGAAGGCATCGTCGCCATGCTGGAGCGGACCGGCCTTGCCCCCCTCTTCGACCGGCGCCTCATCTTCTCCTCGCTCGAGACACCGACGAAGCGGCCAAAGCCGGCACCCGACGTGTTCCTCTACGGGGCAGAGCAGATGAACGCCGATCCCGCACGAACGTTTGTCATTGAGGATTCCATGCACGGCATCGCCGGGGCGCGTGCCGCCGGCATGCGCGTCATCGGCTTCACCGGCGCCTCGCACACCCATCCCAAGCACGCGGAGATGCTGATGGAGGCCGGCGCGGAAACCACGATTCACCGCATGGCCGACCTTAACGGCGTCATCGCCGCCCTGTCGGAATGGTCGGAGAACGTCTAGGAGCCACCTGCTTCTAGCGTCCGCCCTGCGGCCCTTCGTCGAAGCCGACGAAGAGCTGGACCGCCGGGTCGACACCGCCCGGAATGACGACATCGGCCGTCGTGAAGACGAACTGGGTGGCGCCGGCGGTGTCTCCCACCGTCACGGAGTGCCGGAAGAGATTGGAATAGAGCACCTCGTCCCCGCGCACTGCGGCCACGCGTATCGGCATGTCGACGGCGCCAGTGCGCCCCTTGGGGCCGGGCACTATCTTGCCGGCGACGGCCACTGTCATCGTCGTGGCGTCGGCACCGTATTTGCAGGCCCGGCTGGTATCAGCGATCGAAGCCTGATAGACGATGCGGTCCGGGTCACCTTCCCCTCCCCGCTCATAGGTGCGGAAATAGTTCGTCCCGTCACGCAGCGTCACCGCCGGGCAATAGGCTCTCAACTCGCTTTCGCGCACCGGCTCGGCTCCGGCCTGCGTCGGGTTGAGCGTATTCTGCGTCGAAGAAGGACCCTGCTGACAGCCCCCGAGAATGGCGACGCCGAGGAGAAGGGTTGCCGCTAAACAGTGCCTGCTTGAAAACGAATGCCCCATGAACTCACACTTTCCTATGACAAGGTCGCTGTTCTATACCAACCGCGCGGAGAAATTTCGACCGACAGTTTGGCGCATTTCCCCCGACCTTTTGGCGATCTGTGAATCCGGAGCAAGATGATGGACTATGTGAGTACGCGCGGCGAGGCTCCGGCTCTGGGTTTTTCCGACGCGCTTCTGCAAGGACTTGCACGCGACGGAGGGCTTTATCTTCCAAGCGAATGGCCGCGCTTTTCGGCCGAGGAGATCCGCGCCATGCGCGGCCTTTCCTATGCCGAGACTGCCTTTACCATCATCAGGCCCTTCATCGGCGGCGAGATTTCCGAGGCAACGCTGAAGCGCATCATCGACGACAGCTACGCCACGTTCCGCCACGCGGCGGTCTGCCCGCTGGTGCAGACGGGGCCGGCCGAATTCGTGCTGGAACTGTTCCACGGGCCCACACTCGCCTTCAAGGATGTGGCGATGCAATTGCTCGCCCGGCTGATGGACCATGTTCTTGGCGAACGTGGGGCACGGATGACCATCGCCGGCGCCACTTCCGGCGATACCGGCGGGGCGGCTATCCACGCCTTTGCCGGGGTGGAGCGGGCAGACATCTTCATCCTTTTCCCGCAGGGGCGCGTCTCGCCCGTGCAACAGAGGCAGATGACGACGTCGGGTGCCGCGAACGTCCAGGCGATCGCCATCGAGGGCAATTTCGACGATTGTCAGGGTTTGGTAAAGGCGATGTTCAACGACCACGCCTTTCGCGATGCAGTCCTGCTGTCCGGCGTCAACTCGATCAATTGGGCCCGCATCATGGCCCAGATCGTCTACTACTTCACGGCCGCCGTCTCGCTCGGTGCACCCGACCGACCGGTTTCCTTCACCGTGCCGACAGGTAATTTCGGAGATATCTTTGCCGGTTATGCGGCGAAGCTCATGGGCCTTCCCATCGCCAGGTTGCTCATCGCCACCAATGAGAACGATATTCTGGCGCGCACATTGGCCGACGGTGAATACGCCACGTGCGACGTCGTTGCCACAACATCGCCATCGATGGATATTCAGGTGTCTTCGAACTTCGAGCGGCTGCTGTTCGAGGCGTCGGGCAGGAACGCTGCCGAGGTTCGCGGCTATATGGACGGCCTGCGCCAATCCGGCAGCTTTACGGTCTCCGAAGCAACGCTTGCTCGGATCCGCACGGACTTCACCGCCGGACGCGCCGGGATCGACGAGACCGCGGCAACCATCCGCGAAACGCTCGAAAAGAGCGGCTATCTCGCCGACCCGCATACGGCCACCGCCTTGACGGTGGCGCGCGACCGGGCCGCCGGGGAGGAGACGATGGTGGTCCTGGCCACCGCCCATCCGGCCAAGTTCCCGCAGGCCGTCAAGGATGCCTGCGGCTTGACGCCGGCCTTGCCGGACTGGTTGGAAGGGCTCATGGAAAAGCAGGAAGACTACACGATCCTTCCATCGGACCTGAAAATGGTGGAAGATCACGTGAGACGCCATTCGCGGGCAGGAGTCTAGGGAGCGTAATTGTATGAATGTTGAGGTAAGCCGTCTGTCGAACGGCTTGACGGTGGCGACCGAAACCCTTCCCAACCTTGAATCGGTCGCAATGGGTATCTGGGTCAAGTCGGGTTCGCGTCACGAGAGGGAGGACGAGCACGGCATCGCCCACCTCCTCGAGCACATGGCGTTCAAGGGAACCGGCAAGCGCAGCGCGCTCCAGATCGCGACCGATATCGAGGATGTCGGGGGCGAGATCAACGCCGCCACGAGCGTCGAGACGACCGCTTTTTTCGCGCGCGTCTTGCGCGACGATCTGCCCCTGGCGATCGACATCCTCACCGACATCCTGACAGATTCCCGGTTCGATCCGCTCGAATTGGAGCGCGAACAGCATGTGATCCTACAGGAGATCGGAGCCGCCCAGGACACGCCGGACGACTGCGTCTTCGACCGTTTTACCGAAACCGCTTTTCGGCATCAGGCCATCGGCCGCTCGATCCTGGGCACGCCGGAAACGGTCGAGTCCTTCTCCTCGCCGCAACTGCACAGTTTTTTGAAGCGCCAGTACGGCGCCGAGCGCATGGTGGTGGTGGCCGCCGGCGGCGTCGACCACGAAAGCTTCGTGCGCCAGGTCGAGGAGCGCCTGGGTTCCTTTCGCGAAAAAGCCGAGGCCGTGGTGCCGCAATATGCCCACTATGTCGGCGGCGACTATCGCGAGCACCGCGACCTCATGGACGCGCAGATCATCCTCGGCTTTGAGGGCCGGGCCTACCACGTGCGTGATTTCTACGCCTCGCAGGTGCTTTCGATGATCCTGGGTGGCGGCATGTCCTCGCGGCTGTTCCAGGAGGTTCGTGAGCGGCGTGGGCTGTGTTACGCCGTCTACGCCTTTCACTGGGGATTTTCCGACACGGGCATCTTCGGTGTGCATGCGGCGACCGGCAAGGGCGACATTGAAGAACTGATACCGGTGATCCTGAAAGAATTGCAGATGGCGGGCGAGCGCATCGACCAGGCGGAGCTCGATCGCGCGCGGGCGCAGTACCGCGCCGGCCTGATGATGTCACGGGAAAGCCCGGCCAGCCGCGCCTCGCAGATTGCACGGCAACTTCTGCTCTATGGACGGCCGATCGGCACCGACGAGTTGATGGACCGTCTCGCCGGCCTGACCGTGGACAGGCTGGCGAACCTTTCAGGGCGTCTCTTCACCTCCAGGCCGACGATCACCGCCATCGGTCCGGTGGGCGCGCTGGCATCGTTCGAGACGATCCACGACCGGCTCGTCACGCCGCATAGCCTCCCGCACAAGCTTGCGGTTTAGAGACCGGCAGGAACTTGAGATGGAATCTGCCTTGGGCGAGGAAGGTCGGACAACGGACCGGATGACGAAAGTGTGCCGTCGGTATCGAGAATATGGTCGAGCTTTTCGACGGGCCAGGCCGAGCCTGCCCACTGACGCCTTCGGCCGAGGCGGCCACGATCGGTCCTGCGCAGGCCCATCCATGGTCCCCGACAGCCTCTAGGCTACAATGACATGTTCAACACGCCTTTCTTCGGCCGCGACCTGCCGACGCTTACGGGAAAGGCTGTCTTTTTGCGCATGCCTCTTTGGCAGGACTATGCGGAATGGGCGCAACTGCGCGGAGAAAGCCGCACCTTTCTGGAACCCTGGGAGCCACAGTGGGCGCCGGACGAGCTTTCGAGGCGCGCCTTTCGTCAACGCCTGAAGCGCTATCGCGAGGAATTCGACCGCGGCACCGGCATCTCCTTCTTTCTATTCGAGAAGAGCGGAGGCAGGTTGGCCGGCGGGCTGTCGGTCAGCAATATCCGCCACGGCGTAGCCCAATCGGGCCATCTCGGATACTGGATGGGCGAGCGCTTCGCCGGGCACGGCCTGATGCTGGATGCGCTCGAACGCGTTATCCCGTTCACATTCGAGACGCTGAGGTTGCACCGCCTCGAAGCCGCCTGTATTCCCGATAACAAACGCTCGATAAGATTGCTTGAAAAAGCCGGATTTCAGCGCGAAGGACTTTTGCGATCCTACCTTCGAATCAACGGCTCGTGGCAGGATCACTATCTCTACGCGCTCGTGGCGGGGGACGATCGGGCGAAGTATAAGCGAGGCTGATTTCTTGTTGCGTTCGTCACCAGCCGCACATTGGGTTCTTGTCCTGTTCGCGGCACTGTTTGCGGCTGTTCTCTCGGCACCGGCCTCGGCGATCGAACCGATCAAAATATCGCGTGACGATGTGGCGCTGGATCTGTCCCGCGCGGTGGAGATCTACCGGGACCAGGGTGCGAATTTCCAGGTCTCGACGGCGCCGGGGGCGGACGGCATCGTGCGCCGCATCGAGGTGGAAGCCCAGGACGATCGCCCGACCGGCGACTGGGCCGTCTTCGCGCTGGCCAACACCACCGACGAGCAGCTCGACCGCTTGATCGTCGCGCCGCATTTTCGCCTCGTCGGTTCCGGCCTCATCTGGCCCGATCTCGGTTCGCAACGCATCGCCGCCATTACCCCCAGCGAGGGCTTCGCGCTCGACCGGCAAGAAAGCAACGATGGCGACGAGTTCCTGGTCACACTCAATCCCGGAACCGTGATCACGTTCGTCGCGGAGCTTTCCTCGCGCAACCTTCCTCAAGTCTATCTCTGGGACCCGGAAGCCTACAAGGAGACCGTCAACTCCTACACCCTCTACCGCGGTATCGTGATTGGGATCGCGGGGCTGCTGGCGCTCTTCCTCACCATCCTTTTCGTGGTCAAGGGAACCTCCATGTTCCCGGCCACCGCGGCACTCGCCTGGGCAATCCTGGCCTATATCGCCATCGATTTCGGGTTTCTGACCCGCATTATCGATATTTCCAGCGGCAGCGAACAGCTCTGGCGTGCCGGCACCGAGATCGCGTTGGCAGCGAGCTTCGTCATCTTCCTCTTTGCCTATCTGAACCTCAACCGCTGGCACGAGCACTTCAGCTACGGGGTGCTGGCATGGATCACCGGCCTCACGATCCTACTGGGCGTCGCCTGGATCGATCCCGCGATGGCGGCCGGCATCGCGCGGCTGTCCTTCGCCGCCACGGCGGTGGTGGGCATGGGGCTGATCGTCTATCTGGGCATGCAAGGCTATGACCGCGCCATCATGCTGGTGCCGAGCTGGTTGATGGTGCTGGTGTGGGTGGTCGGCGCCTGGATGGCGGTGACCGGAACGCTCAACAACGACATCGTCGAACCGGCGATCGGCGGCGGTCTCATTCTGATCGTCCTGCTGTTCGGCTTTACCGTCATGCAGCATGCCTTTTCCGGCAGCAGTCCCTTCCAAGGCCTGTTCAGCGACATGGAGCGACAGGCGCTCGCCGTTGCCGGCTCCGGAGATATCGTTTGGGACTGGGACGTGCTGCGCGACAAGGTGGTGACAAAGCCGGATGCGAGCCGTCAGCTCGGCCTGCCCGCGGGCAGCCTGCATGGACCGGCGCGAAGCTGGCTGCCACTGCTTCACGCCGACGACCGCGACACGTTCCGCACCACGCTCGACGTGGTCCTGGAGCACCGGCGTGGACGCATCGCCCAAAGCTTTCGGCTGCGCGGGGCAGACGGGCACTACCACTGGTTCATGCTGCGCGCGCGCCCTGTGGTCGGCTCCGACGGGGAAGTGATCCGCTGCGTCGGCACCATGGTGGATGTCACCGAACAGAAGAAGGCGGAAGAACGGCTGCTGCACGATGCAGTGCACGACAACCTGACCGGCTTGCCCAATCGCGAGCTCTTCCTCAACCGGCTCGACGCGACCATCGCCATGGCCAGCAACGAGCGCAATATCCGCCCGACCGTGCTCGTCATCGATATCGATCGCTTCAAGCAGGTGAACGACGAACTTGGTATTTCCGCCGGAGACACGATCCTGCTGACCATCGCACGGCGGCTGCACCGGGTGATGAAGCCCGGTGATGCCTTGTCGCGCGTGGCCGGCGATCAGTTCGCGATGATGCTTTTGTCCGAGCAGGAACCGGCACGGATCGCCTCCACCGCCGACGCGGTTCGCCAAGCAGTACGCACTCCGGTCACCTTCGCCAAGCGTGAGATCGTACTTACCCCCTCGATCGGGCTTGTCTCCTGGACCTCTGCCCAGAGTTCAGCCGAGGAGATGCTGAAGGACGCGGAACTGGCGATGTACCAGGCCAAGCGCTTCGGCGGCGACCGCATCGAACCCTTCCGGCCGGGCTTCCGCTCCATCGGCACGGACCGTCTGCAGACGGAGTCGGACCTGCGGCGCGCCGTCGAGCGCAAGGAGATCAAGCTCGTCTATCAGCCCATCATAAGGCTGGAAGACGGCACCATTGCCGGTTTCGAGGCACTTCTACGCTGGGAGCATCCGCGCCGCGGGACGATTCCGCCCTCCGACTTCATTCCGATTGCCGAAAGCTCGGGGCTCATCGTTCAGCTCGGACATCACGCCATGCAGCAGAGCGCGGACGATCTCTATCACTGGCAGAAGGAGCTCGGCGACATTCCGCTCTTCGTTTCCGTCAACCTGTCGAGCCGGCAGCTCATCCGCCGCGACCTGGTGGGCGACGTGCGCTCGGTGATCGCGCGCGCCAACATCAAGCCGCGCTGCTTCCGGCTCGAGCTGACGGAATCCCTCGTCATGGACAATCCCGAGCAGTCCGCCCATGTGCTTGCCAAGCTCAGGCAGCTCGGCATCGGCCTGTCGCTCGACGATTTCGGCACTGGCTACTCATCACTCGCCTATCTGACGCGCTTCCCCTTCGACACCATCAAGATCGACAGGAGCTTTCTCGTCGACCCGAGCACGAAAGGCACCGTTCTGCTCAAATCCATGGTGACCATGGCACATGAACTGGGCCTGTCCGTTGTCGCCGAGGGCGTGAGCAGCGAAGACGATGCGGAAGAGCTGCGCCTCATGGGCTGCGAATATGCGCAAAGCTTCCATTTCGGCGAGCCGGCCGATGCGGAGGCAAGCTTGAGGCTGTTGACGGAACAGAACCCGTTGAAACCTGTCGCAAGCTGAAACGCCGCTGATGCACGGGCGAGGAAAACGCGCCTGTTCTTGTTTCCTGGCGAGTTGAAGACAGCGCCCCTCAGGCGTGGCCGGCGGAATGGCTGAGATGGGTCAGATCGACGCCCATGGAGGCGAGGATGCGGTCATAGATGCTCTCCACCTCACCGTCGAACAAAAGGTCCGGCGTGGCTGGACAGGATAGCCAGCCGTTCTCGGCGATCTCCGTTTCCAGTTGGCCGGCGCCCCAGCCGGAATAACCGAGCGCCATCAGCGCCTGGCGTGGGCCACGTCCGGTGGAAATGGCGCGCAGGATGTCCATGGTCGCCGTCAGGCACACCTCGTCGGAGACAGGCATGGAGGAGTCGACCACGTAGTCGCCGCTGTGCAGGACGAAACCCCGGCTGCGGTCCACGGGGCCTCCGCTGCGCACGGCCATGTTGCGGGCGCGGGCGGGAAGACGGATCGACTGGCTGCGATCGAGAATGCCAAGCTCCACCAGCACATCGGTAAAGCCCAACTGCTGGGTGCGATTGATGATGAGGCCCATGGCGCCTTCATCGCTATGGGCGCACAAATAGATGACGGAGCGCGAAAACCGCTCGTCACGCATGCCCGGCATGGCGATCAGGAAATGGTTTTGCAGGGTGCCCGACGGGCTTGCCCTATTGGCGCCGATGTCCCGTTCCATGGAGCAAAGCCTAACCCCTTTTGGCGACGCTTGAAAGACATCAGATCGCTCCGCTCCCTATCTCCCTCACGGGAAAATGATGGATGCTTGCGTGCGGTACGCGTTGCGAGAACGATTGCGAAGGACCACTGTATTTTCCATGTTGCGCCTCCCTTTCATCCTGGCGGTACTCGCCCTCTTCTCAATGCCGGCATCGGCCGCCTCCACTTCCTGGTTCAAGAGCGAGGGAGGCGCGGTGCGTCTCGTCACCTCCGGACTTTCCGACACGCGAGGCCGCCTGCGCGGCGCACTCGAAATAAGGCTGAACCCGGGGTGGAAAACCTATTGGCGGAACCCGGGCGCATCCGGCATCCCGCCGCAGATCGACCTGCGGCAGTCATCGGAAATCGCCGGCGTTGAAATCCTCTATCCCGCACCGGAACGCGTCGAGGACGACTATGCGACATGGGCGGGCTATAAAAAGAGCGTGGCGCTGCCGGTTGTCTTCTCTCTCGGCGAACCGGAAAGCGCCGGCATCATCGAAGGCAGCCTGTTCCTGGGCATATGCGAAACGATCTGCATCCCTTTTCAAGCCGAATTCTCTTTCGACGCGGGCGCCAACCCGTACGACCCGGCCGACGCCGCCACGGTCGATGCCGCCTTTGCCACGCTTCCGAAGGAGGCGCATGCGGGCTTTTCGGTGACAAACGTCTCGCGCCGGAAGGGCAGCATCGAGTTCGATACCGTGTTGCCGCCGGGAACGGGAAAGCCGGCGCTCTTCATCGCCGCGCCGGAGGGTGCACAGATCGCCATGCCCGAACTCAAGGCTCACGAGGAGGGCCGAGCGACCTTCTCCGCCGAGATCCTTACCGCGCCCGGGGTCGGCGCGGCGCTCGACTACACCCTGGTTTTCGGGGAAGACGCCGTCAGCGGCACACTCACCCTGCCATAGAGCCCGGCGGCCATTGTCATGGTGCATGGCCTTCCTACATCCTTTGCATTAGGTTTTGGCTCTCCCGAGTTTGCCTTCCGGTGGAACAGGACATTCCCGCTCACATTCTACCCATCCCAGGAGATGAAGCATGACGATTTCCATCGGCGACCGCCTGCCCGACGTACAAATCAAGAAGGCTTCGCCCGAAGGCGCGGAGGATGTCGGCACACGCGAATTCTTTGCCGGCCGGAACGTGGTGCTCGTCGGCGTGCCAGGTGCCTTCACCCCCACCTGCAGCAACAACCATGTCCCCGGATTCGTCGAAAATTATGATGCGATCCTCGGCCGCGGAGTCGACGCGATCGCTGTCCTGGCGGTCAACGACCACCACGTGATGCGAGCCTGGGCGCGCTTCGCGGGCGTCGAGGACAAGCTGATATTCCTGGCCGACGGCAATGGCGCCTTTACCCGTGCGCTCGGCCTGGAGATCGATCTTTCCGACCGCGGGCTCGGTAACCGCTGCAAGCGTTTCTCAATGATCGTCGAGGATGGTGTGGTCAAACACCTCAATATCGAGGAAAAGACCGGTCAGGCGGTCACGAGCGGTGCAGCGCGCATCCTCGAGCAGCTTTAACCTGCGCGCCTCTTGAAGGGTGCCATACCGGTGCGTGCCAGCGCGTCTGCGCGTTCGTTCTCGGGATGGCCGGCATGCCCGCGCACCCAGTGCCAGTGCACCTTGTGGCGGCGGCGCGCTTCGTCCAGCGCCTGCCAAAGTTCGGCGTTCTTGACCGGCTTTTTCGCCGCCGTCTTCCAGCCGTTCCTCTTCCAGCCTTCGATCCAGCCGGAAATGCCGTCGCGGACATAATTGCTATCGGTGTAGAGGTCGACCTCGCAGGGTGCCTTGAGCGCGTTCAGCGCTTCCGTCGCCGCCTTCAGCTCCATGCGGTTGTTGGTGGTCTCCGCCTCCCCGCCGGACAATTCCTTCTCCACGCCGTTATAGCGCAGGATCGCCCCCCAGCCGCCGGGGCCGGGGTTGCCGGAACAGGCGCCATCGGTGAAGATCTCCACCCTTTTCACCGAATGTCCGTCCCGTATTCGGTGGGCGAGGCAATCTGCCGGTGAAAGCGCAAGCGCCGCACGAATTCCATGGGATCGCGCTTCTCCACAAGCGGCCCGTCGGGAATGGTCAGCCAGTCGTGGAGACGTGTCAAAAGGAAGCGCAGGGCTGCGCCGCGGGTGAGCAACGGCAACGCCTCGGTCTCGCCCGGCTCAAGCGGCCGCACGCTCTGATAGCCCGCAAGCAGGGCGGCCCCCTTGGTGAGGTTGAAGGAAAGGTCCTTTTCGAAGCACCAGGCGTTCAGACAGACAGCGATGTCGTAGGCAAGCAGGTCGTTGCAGGCGAAATAGAAGTCGATGAGACCGGAAAGCTCGCCACCCAGGAAGAAGACGTTGTCGGGGAAGAGATCGGCGTGGATGATGCCTTCCGGCAAGTCCGTCGGCCAGTGTCGGGTGATGTCGGTGAAATCCTTTTCCACCTCGCGCGCGAGGCCGGATTCGACCTCGTCGGCGCGCGGCTTGGAGGCCTCCCACAGGGGCGTCCACCCGTCCGGAGCAAGCGCGTTCTTCCGCGTCAGCGGGAAATCCGCCGCGGCCCTATGGAGCCCCGCCAGCGCCTTGCCCACCTCCTTGCAGTGAGCGGGCGTGGGCCGACGCATCCACATGCCTTCCAGAAAGGTAATGAGGGCCGCGGGACGGCCGGCCAGCGTCCCGACCAGCGCCCCGTCGCGCCGGTGCACGGGCAGCGGGCAGGAAACGCCGCGCTGCGCCAGATGCTCCATGAGACCCAGGAAGAACGGCAGATCCGCCTCGTCCACCCGGCGCTCGTACAGGGTGAGGATGAAAGCGCCCTCGGAGGTGTGCAGGAGATAGTTTGAGTTCTCCGTCCCCTCGGCGATACCCTTGTAGGAAAGCAGATCGCCGACCCGGTAATGGCGGAGGAAGGCGCCCAGTTCTTCTTCGGAGATGTCGGTGTAGACGGCCATCGGGGAGGTTATCCGCCTTTCAGTTGAATTCGGACAGGACAGAGGAGGCGCGGAAGGACACCGGCATATCCGATCTTGCTGATTTCACCGAGATACGCCCGCTAGCCCATGCCGTTGACGAATGCCATGTCGGCACGGGTTAACTCGACATCGCGCAAGGCACGCATGACGGGGAAGTTCTCATTCTCCTCGGCGGCGATGGCGAGATCGACGGTCATGTCATAGCGCTCGGCGAAAGCATCGATGATCTCGTCGACGATGATCTCCGGGGCGGAGGCCCCCGCCGACAGCCCGACCACGGAGATCGAACCGATCTCCGGCCAGGGGATGTCGGAGACGCGCTGCACCAGAAGCGCCCGACGCGCCCCTGCCCTTTCGGCCACTTCCACCAGGCGCCGCGAATTGGAGGAGTTCGGCGCGCCGACGATGAGGAAGAGATCGGCTCCGGGCGCCGCCTCCTTCACCGCCTGCTGGCGGTTGGTGGTGGCATAGCAGATGGATTCGGACGCCGGGGCCTGCAAGGCGGGAAACCGCGCCTGCAGGACGTCGAGGATGCCGGCGGTGTCGTCCACCGAAAGCGTGGTCTGGGTGACATAGCCGAGGCCCCGGCCTTCAGGCGGCGCGAAGCGCTTCGCGTCCTCCTCGGTCTCCACGAGCGAGACCGTCCCCTCCGGCAGTTGGCCCATCGTGCCGATCACCTCTGGATGCCCCGCATGACCGACGAGGAGCACGTGCCGGCCATGCCTGAGATGCCTGAGCGCCTGCTTGTGCACCTTGGAAACGAGGGGGCACGTGGCGTCAAGATAGAAGAGATTGCGCCGTGCCGCATCAGCGGGCACGGATTTCGGCACGCCGTGAGCGGAGAAGACGACCGGGCAGTCGCGATGCGTATCGGGAATCTCGTCGAGTTCCTCGATGAAGACGGCGCCGCGCTCCTCCAGGCCCTCGACCACATAGCGGTTGTGCACGATCTCGTGGCGGACATAGACGGGGGCGCCATACTTCTTCAGCGCCAAGACGACGATCTGGATCGCCCGGTCGACACCGGCACAAAAGCCGCGCGGGCCGCACAGCCGGAGGGTCAGCTTCCGCTTCACAGCCGTTTCCAAACCAAATTCTCCTGTTTGCGCGGAAGGTGGGTGCGCCCGGCACCCGTTGTCAAGCCTCATCGTCCCGCTGACCGCGCACGAACCAGTAGACCAGAACGCACACGAGCGCAAAGGCGAGACCGTACCAGGTAACGGCGTATTGCAGATGATTGTTGGGCAGGTCGATGCGCGTTACGCCCCCGACGGGAAGCCCGCCTGGGTTGGGACTGTCATCGGCGTCCACGTAGAAGGGATAGACCTCGGTTTCGGCGAGCCCCGCGGAACTCGCCATGGCGTCGAGATCCTTCCAGTAGAAAATGTTCTTTGCCGGATCGTTATCGGGAACGATGAAGGAAGGCTTCTCCTGCGGGGCCGTGCGGGCAAGCCCGCCGAGCTCGATCTGCCCCGCCCTCTGCCCTTCCGGACGGGTGGCGGGATCCTTGCGGTCATAGGGCACGAAACCGCGATTGACGAAAATGTAGCGCCCGTCGGTGAGCCGCAGCGGGGTATGCACGAAGAAACCGGATTGCCCGTGCCAGGTCGCCAGATAGTGCCGCTCGGCGTCGTGTCGGAAGGAGCCGGCCAGCCGGACCGGGCGGTAGTCTATGTCCGCGCCTTGGCTATAAAGACGGCTGACCTCCTCGAGCGGCACCGGCTCCTGGGCGATGCGCTCCTCGATGCGCGCGATCAGAGCCTCCTTCCACTGCAGGCGTTTCACCTGCCAGGTGCCGAGCACCAGAAGAAGGACAAGCACCGGTATGCTGAAGACGAGCAGCAGAAGATTTCCGCGCCGGCGGCTATGATGCATCGTCATTGTCGTCATCGTGACCGGTCCAGGCGTCCCTCGGCGGCCTTGTTGCGGTATTGAAGGGCGATCAAGAGGCCCTTTATCAGCCTCAGCGCGCCCAACGAAAGGGCCAGTGTGAGCGGCACCCACAGCAGAAAGTGCAGCCACAGCGGCGCGTTCGTGTTCACTTCCATCCAGAGCGCCAGCCCGACGACCACGAAGCCGATGATGAGAATCACGAAAACGGCCGGCCCGTCGCCCGCATCGGCGAAGCCATAGTCGAGGTCGCAACTGGCGCAGCGCCGGCCCACGGTCAGGAAGCCGGAGAAGAGCTTCCCCTCACCGCAACGCGGGCAGCGGCCGGCGAGCCCGGCACGGACCGGATCGACCGGCGGCCAGAAGGCCTCATCCCTTTTCATTGCCGTGCATCACCTCTCAAAAAAACGACGGGGGCAGCCGCTTCCGCGGCCGCCCCCTTCATGCTTTGCCCGTCGCGTCTCAATGGGCGATCGTCGCGCCGGCGGATGCCCACACATAGATGAAGGTGAACAGGAAGAGCCACACCACGTCGACGAAGTGCCAATACCACGCCGCCGCCTCGAAGCCGAAATGCTGCTGCGGCGTGAAATGGCCGGCAAGCGCCCTGAACAGGCACACCGCCAGGAAGATTGTCCCGATGATGACGTGGAAGCCGTGAAAGCCCGTGGACATGAAGAAGGTGGCGCCGTAGATCGAATCGCGGAAGGCGAACGGCGCGTGCATGTACTCATAGGCCTGCACGAAGGAGAACAGGACCCCGAGCACCACCGTCAGCGTCAGGCCGGTGATCAGTCCCTTGCGGTCGTTCTCAAGCAGCGCGTGGTGGGCCCACGTCACCGTCGTGCCGGACAGAAGCAGGATAATCGTGTTGTACAGTGGCAGATGGAAGGGATCGAGCACCTCGATGCCCTCGGGCGGCCAGACACCGCCGGTGAACTCGGCACGGCTGATCTGGGCCGCCTCGCCGGGATAGAGGCTGGCGTCGAAGAAGGCCCAGAACCACGCGACGAAGAACATCAGCTCCGACGCGATGAACATGATCATCCCGTAACGCAGATGCAGTGAGACGACCCGTGTGTGATGGCCCTCCTGCCCTTCGCGGATGGTGTCTCCCCACCAGGCGAACATTGTGTAGAGCACGATCAGCAGACCAACCAAGAAGATCCAGAAGTTCGCCGCCGCCAGATCGACCCCGAACAGCGGGAAGGAGGCGCCTTGCGCCGCCTTCATCCAGGCGATGGCACCGAAAGCCATGACCAGCGCGCCGACCGAACCGATAAACGGCCACGGGCTCGGATCGATGATGTGATAATCGTGATGCTTTGCGTGGGCGCCAGCCATGTCTCTCAACCCCCGATCTTCTGTTTCTTTGCTGCGGCGGGCTGCGGCGCTTCGGCCGATTCCTGTTGCAGCGGATAAAAGGTGTAGGAAAGCGTGATGGTTTTCAGGTTCTTCAGTTCAGGCACGTTCACGATCTCCGGGTCGATGAAGAACTGCACCGGCATGTCGTAGGATTGGCCGGGCTGCAGTTCCTGTTCGGTGAAGCAGAAACATTCCACCTTGTTGAAATAGGCTCCGGCCAGGGCTGGCGCGACATTGAAGGTCGCAGTACCGGCGGTCGGCCTCGAGGAAAGGTTCGTGGCTTCGTAGGAAATCTCGGTCGTCTCGCCGATTCGCAGCTCGACCTGGCGCTGTTTCGGCTTGAAATCCCAAGGCAGTTCGGCACTGGTGTTCGCGTCGAAGCGGACGGCGATGGTGCGGTCCAGGATCGTATCGGAATACTGCTCCACGCGTTGCGTCGTGCCGCCATAACCGGTCACCTGACAGAAGATCCGGTAGAGCGGCACGGCCGCGTAGGACATCCCGACCATGCCGGCAAACACGGCCACGCAGAGGACGGCAACGTTGCGGTTGCGGCGATTGCGGGCGGCAAGGGAACTGCTCGTGCTCATCGCGCTCTCACATTGACCGGTTGAACAAGGCGGGCCCCAGCTTCATGATGCTGCCCAGATAGAGGAGGATGACGAAAGCGGCCAGCGCCAGCGCGATTGCGATGTTGCGGTTGCGCCGTGCCCGCAGTTGCGCCTGGGTTGGCGTGACGCGGTCTTCACGATTGTCGCGTTCGTTGCGCTCATCGTCCGGCATCCATCAGGCTCCCAACAGTGAAGCCAGCCCATCGACCAGCAACGCGGCGAAGATGGCGAAAAGATAAACCAGCGAAAAACCGAACAACGCCTTTGCCGGACGCATGGCACGGTCGCCGTCCTCCAGCCGCAAAACGCGCCAGGCGTACCAGACGAAGGCGCCGCCGAGCGCCGCCGCCAGGACGCCGTAGGCAAGGCTCGCAAACCCAAGGGCCGCGGGCAGGACGCCGCTCACGGCGACCGCCAGGGAATAGGCGAAGATCTGCCTCTTGGTATGCCTTTCGCCAGCGACGTTCGGCATCATCGGGATGCCGGCGCGCGCATAGTCCCCGGACTTGAAGAGCGCCAGCGCCCAGAAATGGGGCGGCGTCCACAGGAAGATGATCAGGAACAGGACGAGGCTCTCCACCGTCACCGTGCCGGCGACGGCGGCCCATCCGATCATCGGCGGCAAGGCGCCCGCCGCACCCCCGATGACGATGTTCTGCGGCGTCGAGCGCTTCAGCCACATCGTGTAGACGACGACATAGAAGAAGATCGTGAAGGCCAGCAGGCTGGCGGCCAGCCAGTTCGCCATGAGCCCTAGAGTCATGACCGATAGGACAGAGAGCACGAGGCCGAAACCGAGCGCCTCCCCCGGGGCGACCCGGCCCCTCGGCACGGGACGGTTCGCCGTGCGCGCCATCACCCGGTCGATATCGGCGTCGTACCACATGTTGAGCGCACCGGACGCTCCCGCGCCGACGGCGATCGCCAGCATGGCGATGACCGCCAGAAACGGATGGGGCGATGCCGGCGCCAGGAGCATGCCGACGAAGGCCGTAAAGACGACCAGCGACATGACGCGCGGCTTCAAAAGCGCGATGAAATCGCCTGCCGTCGCCTCGGAGAGAGGGCCGGGCCTTTCATCGATATGCTCTCGTTCAACCAGCGCCATGACGTCACGTTCTGCTTTGAGCTAGCGCGGCCGGAGACAACGTCCAGACCGCGCCGCGCTCTGTTCTACCGGATCCGCGGCAGTTCTTCCCATTGGTGGAAAGGCGGCGGGGAGGAAAGCTGCCATTCCAGCGTCGTCGCACCCTCGCCCCACGGATTGGCGCCTGCCACCCGCTTCTTCGCGAAGGCTTCCGCCACGCCGTAGAGGAAGACCAGCACGCCGATGGCCGCCAGATAGGAGCCGTAGGAGGACACCATGTTCCAGCCGGCAAAGGCATCCGGGTAATCGATGTAGCGCCGCGGCATGCCCGCAAGGCCGAGGAAGTGCTGCGGGAAAAAGATCAGGTTCACGCCGATGAAGGTGATCCAGAAGTGCAGCCGGGCCACGAAGGAATTATACATGTAGCCCGTCATCTTCGGGAACCAGTAATACCAGGCGGCGAAGATGGCGAAGACCGCGCCCATCGACAGAACGTAGTGGAAGTGGGCCACCACGTAATAGGTGTCGTGCATCGCCCGGTCGAGGCCGGCATTGGCCAACTGCACGCCCGTCACGCCGCCGACGGTGAACAGGAAGATGAAGGCGATCGCCCACAGCATCGGCACGCGAAAGGAGATCGACCCGCCCCACATAGTGGCGATCCAGGAGAAGATCTTCACGCCCGTCGGCACGGCGATCACCATGGTGGCGAAGACGAAGTAGCGCTGCGTGTCAAGGGACAGGCCGGTCGTGTACATGTGGTGCGCCCAGACCACGAAGCCGATCACGCCGATGGCTACCATCGCGTAGGCCATGCCGAGATAGCCGAAGATGGGCTTGCGCGAGAAGGTCGACACGATGTGGCTGACGATGCCGAAACCGGGCAGGATGAGGATATAGACCTCGGGGTGCCCGAAGAACCAGAACAGATGCTGGTAGAGGATCGGGTCACCGCCGCCGTCCGGCGCGAAAAAGGTGGTGCCGAAGTTGCGGTCAGTCAAAAGCATGGTGATGCCGCCGGCCAGCACCGGCAGGGACAGAAGCAGCAGGAACGCTGTGATCAGCACGGACCAGGCGAACAGCGGCATCTTGTGCAGCGTCATGCCCGGGGCGCGCATGTTGAAGATGGTGGTGATGAAGTTGATGGCGCCGAGGATCGACGAGGCGCCGGCGATGTGCAGCGCCAGAATGCCCATATCGACCGCGGGACCGGGCTGGCCGGCGGTCGACAGCGGCGGATAGAGCGTCCAGCCCGTTCCGGCGCCATAGCTGCCCGCAGCACCCGGCACGAACATGGTGAGCAGCATCAGGATGAAGGCCGGCGGCAGAAGCCAGAAGGAAATGTTGTTCATGCGCGGGAAGGCCATGTCCGGCGCGCCGATCATGATGGGTACCATCCAGTTGGCGAAGCCGCCGATAAGGGCCGGCATGACCATGAAGAAGATCATGATGAGGCCGTGGGCGGTGGTGAAGACGTTGTACATCTCCTTGCCGGCGTCGATCGCCGCCGCACCCTCGAAGCCGTAGACCATCGAGGCCAGGCCGTGAAAGATCTGGATGCCCGGCTCTGCCAGCTCCCAGCGCATCATCACCGAAAGGAAGCCGCCGATGACGCCGGCGATGATGGCGAAGATGAGGTAGAGCGTGCCGATGTCCTTGTGGTTGGTGGAATACACCCAGCGCACCCAGCCCTTCGGCTTATGGTCGTCGTGATCGTTGTAAGTTGCAGCGCTCGCCATTTCCTACCGCTCCAATTGTTCCTTGGGTCGCACGGGCCTATTCGGCGGCGGATGCGACCGTCTCTTCGCTTCCGCCATTTTCCAGCGCCGCCAACAAGGCGCGATTGGCGCCTTCGAGGTCGTCCTGCGCCGCCGCGTACCAGGTCTGGAACCGGTCCTGCGAGACGACGCGGATGGCGATCGGCATGAAGGCGTGATCCTTGCCACAGAGTTCCGAGCACTGGCCGTAGTAAAGGCCCTCGCGCTCCGCCTTGAACCAAGTCTCGTTGATGCGGCCCGGCACGGCATCGACCTTGATGCCGAAGGGCGGCATGGCGAAGGCATGGATGACGTCGCTGGCCGTGACCAGAACGCGCACCGTCGTGTCGACCGGCACGACGACTTCATTGTCGACGGCCAGAAGGCGCGGATACTGCTCGAGATTCTCCTTGCCGGCAGCGGCGCGATCGCCCTCCTGAAGCAGGAGCGAGGTAAAGGAGAGCGGATTCTCCTCGTCCTGGTACTCGAAGTCCCAGTACCACTGCACGCCCGTCGCCTTGATCGTCATGGCCGGCTCTTCTTCCGGCGTGTACTGGGACGTTAGGAGCTGGAAGGACGGCACGGCCAGGAAAAGCAGCACGATCACCGGGCCGACGGTCCACAGAACCTCGATCAGGGTGTTGTGGCTGGTGCGCGAGGGCACCGGGTTGGCGCTGGCCCGGTAGCGATAGATGCACCACGCCAGAAGCGCCATCACGAGAAGTGTGATCGGCGTGATGAACCACAGCGTGTACTGCTCGAACCAGATGATCTCTTCCATGATGGGCGTCGCCGCTGCCTGGAAGCGCGCCTGCCACGGCTCGGGCGTGGCATAGGCCCCGGTGGCAGAAAGCGACAGCGCGAAAAGCCCAAGGCTCGCTACAAACTTCTTCATCACCCTCGTCATCTCCCGATCAATGCCCTGCCGGCGCGACCCCACAATACGCCAAAGGATGCTGCTTGGCGGCAAGCGGCATTGACGCTTGGCTTCGATACAGGCGCGTTCAAACCATACTCTCATCGGAACCGCAAGAAAGGCGTGGAACCTGGCATGCGGCATTTTTTCTCTTCATAGCGCTTCCTCCGCATTTTGCACGCACGCCTTCGCAATTATGACCAATTCCGCTACGAAGCTCGAGGAAGCGGAAGCAATGCCCCTCGCCGCAGCCTGCGAGAGCGTTGTTTCTTTTCCAATCCATGCGCGGCAGGATAGATTGCCGTGATTCGCCGGTAGAGAGAGGTTCGTCATGCCGTTGTTCGCACGTGTGGTGGCTACAGGCGCCCTGGTTCTGGCGGCAGCCTGGCCCGCTGCCGCACAGCAGCAGCCACCAAACGGGAACGTAAGCTCCACCCACGGCGCCTGGTCGATCGTCTGCGACACGCCGGCGGGCGCTTCGAGCGAACAGTGTGCCATGATGCAGAACGTCGTGGCGGAGGACCGGCCCGAGGTCGGATTGTCCGTGGTCGTGCTGCGCACGGCCGACGACCAGGCCGAGATCCTGCGCGTCCTGGCGCCGCTCGGCGTTCTCCTGCCCAACGGGCTCGGCCTTCACGTGGACGGCGAGGATATCGGCCGTGCCTATTTCGTCCGCTGTTTCCAGGACGGATGCTATGCCGAGGTCATCCTCGAAGGCCCGCTTCTGGAGACGCTGATGAACGGTGATTCGGCGACCTTCATCGTTTTCCAGACACCCGAGGAAGGCATCGGAATTCCCGTGGATCTCGACGGATTCGCCGAGGGCTTCGACGCCCTGCCGTAGGATCTCGCGGGCTGCGGTACGGTGCGGCCTCTGGATCGTTCCCTCTTGTGCCCTTAAATGGGTGGGGAAAAGCACAGGATACTGCCATGCCCCGCTCGCTCATCGATTCCTTCGACTGTTCCGCCGACAAGCTCAGAACCCTTGTTTCCGACACGGTTTCCAGCGCCGACGACGGCGAGCTCTATCTGGAATATCGGGAAGGCGAAGCGCTCGTCTTCGACAACGGGCGGCTGAAGACGGCGAGTTTCAACACCGACCAGGGGTTCGGCCTGCGCGCGGTGGTCGGAGAAGCGACGGGCTACGCCCATTCGAGCGAGTTGTCCGAGGCCGCGCTGAAGCGGGCGGGCGATGCCGTTTCCGCCGTCAAGCACGGCTATTCCGGCCGGCTTGCCGCGCCGCCGGCGGGCACGAATCAGCGTCTCTACGGCGAGGAGAACCCGATCGCCGCGCCCGGCTTCGAGGAGAAGGCGAAGCTTCTGCAGGAGATCGATTCCTGGCTGCGGGCGAAGGATCAGCGCGTGCGGCAGGTGACAGCCTCCCTTGCGGCGTCCTGGCAGCAGGTCGAAATCCTGCGCGCCGACGGGCAGCTTGCGCGCGACGTCCGGCCGCTCGTGCGCGTGAACATCTCCGTTGTGGTCGGCGAAGGCGACCGGCAGGAAAGCGGCTCCTACGGCATGGGCGGCCGCAAGAGCTTCGGCGAATTCGTCGCCCAGGATTCCTGGCAATTCGCCGCCGGCGAGGCGCTGCGGCAGGCGCTCGTCAATCTGGAGGCCGTTCCGGCCCCGGCCGGCACCTTCGACATCGTGCTGGCCAATGGCTGGCCGGGCGTGATGCTGCACGAGGCGGTCGGCCACGGGCTGGAGGGCGACTTCAACCGCAAGAAGACCTCCGCATTCGCCGGCCTGCTGGGCCAGCAGGTTGCAGCCAGGGGAGTCACCGTGGTCGACGACGGCACCATCGCCGAGCGCCGCGGCTCGCTCACCATTGACGACGAGGGCACGCCGACAGGCCACAATGTGCTGATCGAGGACGGCAAGCTGGTCGGCTACATGCAGGACCGGCTGAATGCACGGCTCATGGGCATGAAACCGACCGGCAACGGCCGGCGCGAATCCTACGCCCACGAGCCCATGCCGCGCATGACCAACACCTTCATGACGGGCGGCGACAAGAGCCCGGAAGAGATCATCGCCTCAGTGAAGAAGGGCATCTATGCCGTCTCCTTCGGAGGCGGACAGGTGGACATCACGAGCGGAAAGTTCGTCTTCGGCTGCACCGAGGCCTACATGATCGAGGACGGCAAGGTGACGCAGCCGATCAAGGGCGCGATGCTGATCGGCAACGGCCCGGACGCCATGCACCGGGTGTCCATGATCGGCAACGACATGAAGCTCGACACCGGTATCGGCATGTGCGGCAAGGCCGGCCAGGGCGTACCCGTCGGCGTCGGCCAGCCGCATTTGAGAATGGACCGGATGACGGTGGGCGGCACGCAGGCGTGATGGCCGGTTCCATCGTCATCCTTACTGGCGCCGGTGTCTCTGCTGAATCAGGCGTGGACACGTTTCGCGACAAGCACGGTATCTGGTCGAATTCGGATTACCGTGAGGTAGCCACACCCGAAGGCTTTTCCGCCAAATCCGACCTGGTTCACACCTTCTACAATCAGCGCCGCGAGGGGCTCGCCAAAGTGGTACCGAATGCAGCGCATGTCGCGCTGGCGCGGCTGGAGCGGGAGCATTCCGGCGAGGTCACTCTGGTCACGCAGAACATCGATGACCTCCACGAGCGGGCAGGCTCCAAGAACCTGATCCACATGCATGGCGAGCTTGCGAAGGCACTGTGCAGCCGCTGCGGGACGCGACACGACTGGCGCGAGACACTGTCGACGCAGGTGCCCTGCCCCGCCTGCGGCAAAACGGGTGGAATGCGACCAGACGTGGTGTGGTTCGGCGAGATGCCCTACCACATGGAACGCATCTACGAGGCGCTCAGGGAATGCGACCTGTTCATTGCCATCGGCACGAGCGGCAATGTTTATCCGGCGGCGCAGTTCGTGCAGGAAGCTGGCCGGGCCGGTGCGCATACGGTGGAACTCAACCTCGAGCCGTCGGAGACGGTCAGCGATTTTGACGAGGTGATATACGGGCCGGCAAGCCGTGTCGTGCCAGAATACGTGGAGCGGGTTTTGAGGGCAAAGTAGCGGGCCTGCTTCAGAGACCCTCGCTACACCACCGCCCTACCCATGCTCCAACAGCGCGACTACCTCCACATGCGGCGACCATAAAAACTGGTCGATGGGAACGACCCGCGCGACCCGGTAGCCGCCTTCCGCAAGAATAGAGAGGTCGCGCGCGAGCGTCCCCGGACTGCACGAGACCGCGGCCACGCGCCCGATCTTCGCGCGGGCGATCTGCCGGCACTGCGCCTCCGCCCCGGCGCGCGGGGGATCGAAGACGATACCGTCGAAGGCATCCAGTTCCCTTGCAACGAGCGGCCGGTCGAACAGATCCCGCCGCTCCACCGTCACCGGCTTGAGACCCGGCGCGTGTCTTGCCGCCTGGTCCAGCGTATCGAGTGCCGCACGGTCGCTCTCGACCGCGTGCACCCGCACATCGCGGGCCAGGCGGAGGGCGAAGGTGCCGCTGCCGGCGAAGAGATCGGCCACGCGCTTCCCGCCCCGCAGATGCTGGACGACAAGCCCGGCCATCGCTTCCTCGGCCGCGCCGACCGCCTGCAGGAAGCCGCCGACCGGAACGGCCACCGACACGTCGCCGAAGAGAATGACCGGCTTGTCACTCTCCACCAGCACTTCGCCATCGAGCGCAAGGCGCGCAAAGCCATTGGCGAGAACGATATCGACGACACGGCGACGCTGTTTTTCACCGAGCCGCCCCGCCCCTTCCACCGCCACATCGAGCCCGGTCCGCGTGGCCGTGACCAGCAGACGGAAAGACTTCGGCGTCGCGGCTACGGCTTCTGCGAGTTCGCGAAGCGGATCGAGCGCGGCGGCAATCTGCGGCACGGCGATCGGACACTCGGAGACGGGGACGACGTGATGCGACTGCGCGGCGTTGAAGCCGAGGACGGCGCTTTTTCCCACCTTGCGTGCGGTGAAGGCGACGCGACGGCGCGAGGCGGGCGAACAGGCAACGAGCGGGTCGACCTCGGCGTCGATGCCGCGGCTTTGCAGCGCGTGCACCACCTTCGCCCTCTTCCATGCCGCATAGGCCTTGCCTTCCAGGTGCTGGACGGCGCAGCCGCCGCACGCGCCGAAATGGCGGCAGGCAGGCTCCGTCCGGTCGGGCGAGGAGACTGTCACCGATTCGAGAACCGCACGGCGGCCCTTCACCTTTACCGTGACGGTCTCTCCGGCAAGACTGAACGGTACATAGACGGGGCCGGCCGGGGTTTGCGCGATGCCGTCGCCCTGCGCGCCCAGCGCCTCTATCTCAAGCGTCTCGCTCATGCCTGCTTCCGTCCGGCCAGCAGGAATTCGCGGTTGCCGTCTCCCCCGTCGATCGGCGAGGGAACGAAGCCGAGCGTCCGCCAGTCCCCATTCGTCGCCAGCCATGCCGCAATGTCGCGGGCGATCTCCTCGCCCCTTTCCTTCGCACGCAAAAGACCGCCCTTGCCGATCGCCTCCCGTCCGGCCTCGAATTGCGGCTTGACGAGAAACAGCCCCTTCGCGCCGGGTGCGGCCAGGTCCAGGGCCGGTGGCAGGGCCAGCTTCAGGGAGATGAAGCTGACATCCGAGACGAGGAAATCCGGCCGCCTGCCGGCAAGCGCATCGAGGGTGAGATGGCGGGCGTTCAGGCCTTCGATCGCGGTCACGCGCGGATCGGCCTCAAGCCGGGCATCCATCTGCCCCGTGCCGACATCGATCGTCGTCACATGGGCAACGCCCCACTCCAGGAGCACCTGCGTGAAGCCGCCGGTGGAGGCGCCGATGTCGAGCGCATGGGCGTCTCGGGGATCGAGCGAGAAGGTGTCGAGGCCGTGGATGAGCTTCAGCGCGGCGCGCGAGACATAGGCCCGGCCCGGATCCTCCACCGTTATCTCGGCATTAGCTGCGACGGCCTGCCCCGGCTTCTCCGCCACCGCGCCGGCGACCCGCACGGTGCCGCGCAGGACGGCATCGCGGGCGCGGGCCCGGCTTTCGAAGAGCCCGCGCTCGACCAGGAGCTGATCGAGGCGGAGACGAAAGGAGGTTGGCCTGGTCATAGGTGTCTCAATGAATGATGGGACGTGCCGAGGACGGTAGGCAGCGCGCTCTCTTTCGTGACATTCAACAGACCATCATCCTGGTAGCCCGAAGCGCCATTTGTCGCGAGACCACCCCGGTCCTCGCCAGGGCGCCTTCAGCAGCATCTCCGTCTTCTGCCGAGACCGGCGCCTCTCAATGGGTACCGGATAGTCTCTCCGCTTCGCTTCGGCTTCCAGGGTAACGGTGCCGTGCTTCGGTGCAACGTTCAGGCCCGCACCGCCCGCTCCTCCTGGCCGAGCGCGGCGAAAACAGTGCGCACAATGCCGGCGGCGTCGAGCCCGGCGTCGGCGTACATCTTCTCCGGCTTGGCCTGGTCGAGGAAGAGGTCCGGCATCACCAGCGGGCGCACCTTGAGGCTGCTTTCCAGCAGGCCCCGATGAGCAAGGAAATGCAGCACATGCGCCCCGAAGCCGCCGATGGAACCTTCCTCGACAGTCACCAGAACCTGATGCTCGCGTGCGAGCGTGGTGACAAGCTCCATGTCCAGCGGTTTGGCGAAGCGGGCATCGGCCACGGTGGTGGAAAGGCCGGCGGCTTCCAATTCGTCGGCGGCTTTCAGGCACTCGGCCAGCCGGCCGCCCAAGGACAGAAGTGCCACCTTGGTGCCCTCGCGCAGCACGCGGCCCTTGCCGATCGCAAAGGCGTTGCCGCGCTCGGGCATCTCCACACCGACGCCGTTGCCGCGCGGATAGCGGAAGGCGATGGGGCCGTCGTCATGGACAACGGCGGTGCGCACCATATGCCGCAACTCCGCCTCGTCGGCGGCCGCCATCACGACGAAATTGGGCAACGTGGCGAGATAGGTGATGTCGAAGGCGCCGCAATGGGTGGCACCGTCCGCACCGACAAAGCCGGCCCGGTCGATGGCGAAGCGCACGGGCAGGTTCTGGATCGCCACATCATGCACCACCTGGTCATAGGCGCGCTGCAGGAAGGTGGAGTAGATGGCGGCGAAGGGCTTGTAGCCTTCCGTTGCCAGCCCCGCGGCGAAGGTCACCCCGTGCTGCTCGGCGATGCCGACATCGAAGGTGCGCTCGGGGAACTCCTTGCCGAAGAGGTCGAGCCCGGTGCCCGAGGGCATGGCGGCGGTGACGGCGACAATGCGGTCGTCCTCGCGCGCCTCCTGGATAAGCGACTGGGCGAAAACCTTCGTGTAGCTCGGCGCATTGGCCGGCGTCTTCGCCTGAGCGCCGGTGATGACGTCGAACTTGGCGACGCCGTGATACTTGTCCTCTGCCGCCTCGGCAGGCGGATAGCCCTTGCCCTTGCGGGTGACGATATGGATGAGCACCGGGCCGTCGCCATTATCGCGCACGTTCTTCAGAACCGGCACGAGGTGCTCGAGCTTGTGCCCGTCGATCGGCCCGATGTGGAAGAAGCCCATCTCCTCGAACAGTGTGCCGCCGGTCACGTAGCCGCGCGCATGCTCCACCGCGCGCGAGATGGCGCGGTCCACGCTCTGGCCGAGATAGGAGGTCAGCTTCTTGCCGAAATCGCGGATGCCCTGGTAGGTGCGGCCGGAGGCGAGCCGTGCCAGATAGGCGCTCATGGCGCCGGTGGGCGGGGCGATGGACATATCGTTGTCGTTGAGGATCACGATCAGCCGCGCATCGAGCGCGCCGGCGTTGTTCATCGCCTCGTAGGCCATGCCGGCCGACATGGCGCCGTCGCCGATGACGGCGATCACATTTCGCCGGCCGCCGGAAAGGTCGCGCGCGATGGCCATGCCGAGGCCCGCGGAAATGGAGGTGGAGGAGTGCGCGGCGCCGAAGGGGTCGTATTCGCTCTCGGCGCGCTTGGTGAAACCCGACAGCCCACCCTCCTGCCGAAGGGTGCGGATACGGTCGCGGCGGCCCGTCAAAATCTTGTGCGGATAAGCCTGGTGGCCGACATCCCAGATCAGCCGGTCGTCGGGCGTGTCGAAAATATAGTGCAACGCCACGGTCAGCTCGACCACGCCGAGCCCGGCACCCAGGTGCCCACCCGTCTGGGAGACGGCATCGACCAGTTCCGCGCGCAGCTCGTCGGCGAGTTGCGGCAGATCCTTCTCATCGAACTGTTTCAGGTCCGCGGGTGTGCGGACGCGATCCAGAAGGGGTGTTTCAGGGGGTGATTTCACGCGCTGTCACACTTGGGTGGTTATCATCCGAGATGAGATAGGGCCTGCGCGCGATGTTGTAAACGTGCTTGTGGAGCAAGCCGCCGCACGACCTTATTGCGAGTCGAGCGGCTCCGTGCCCGCCGGCGCGCCCTCGCGGGACAGCCGGATCTTCTCCACCTTGTCTTCCGCCGCCTTCAAGAGCCGGTCGCAATGCGCCTTCAGTGCCTCACCACGCTCGTAAATGCGGATCGACTGTTCCAGCGGCACGTCTCCGCGCTCGAGATCGTTGACGATGCTCTCAAGCGCCTCGAGCGCCTGCTCGAAGCTCATCGTCTTGATGTCCTCGTTCGTTTCGGCGTTGCCGGCTTCGCCGCTCATTCCTTACCCCTTCATCAGGCGGCCGACATGGGCGGCCGCCGAAAGCGCCAGACCTTCAAGGTCGTAACCGCCTTCCAGCACGCTGACAAGGCGGTTGCCCGCGCTGTGCCCTGCCCGTTCCATCAGTTCGGCCGTCGCCCAGCCGAAATCCTCTTCCGTGAAGTTGAGCTCCGCCAGCGGATCGCGGTGATGCGCGTCGAAACCGGCCGAGATGATGATGAGATCGGGCCGGAAATCGTCGATCCGCGGCAGGATCGTTTCCTCGAAGGCCTGGCGGAACACCTCACCGTCCGCGCCCGGCGGCAGGGGCGCATTGACGATGTTGCCCGCGCCGGTCTCGGAAGCCGCACCCGTGCCCGGATAGAGCGGCATCTGATGGGTGGAGCAGTAGAGTACGGTCGGATCGTCCCAGAAAATGTCCTGGGTGCCGTTGCCGTGATGCACGTCCCAATCGACGATCGCCACGCGCTCGGCGCCATGCGCTTCCTGGGCGTGGCGCGCGGCGATGGCCACGTGGTTGAACAGGCAGAAGCCCATCGCCCGGTCCTTCTCGGCGTGGTGGCCGGGCGGGCGCGTGGCGACGAAGACATTGTCGGCCTTGCCGGTGAAGACGTCGTCGACGGCGGCCATGGCGCCGCCGATGGCGGTGAGCGCCACCTCCCAGCTTTTGGGGCTGACGGTGGTGTCCGCGTCGATGCGCGCAATGCCTTCGGCGGGGATCGCATCGCGAACGCGGCGGGCGTAATTCTCGGGATGGGCGAGCAGGACAGCCGTTTCCCGAGCCATCGGCGCCTCGGCCCGATCGAGCGGCGCGAAAACCTCATGCGCCAGCACCTTGTCGATGGCGCGCAGCCTGTCCGGACGTTCCGGATGGCCGGGCGGCGTGAGGTGCTCCAGGCAAATCGGATTCGTGTAGAGACGGGTGACCATGCTTTCGGTATAGGGCTTGGCGTGGCATTTGACCATGCCGCCCCGGCACCATCAACAAGTTCCGCCCTATCCGGGCTTCGGCGCGGAGCCTGGCCGGCGCGGGGGCGAAAGCGCCGCTCAGTCCCGGTTCCGCCCGGTGCGCAGCCCCTCGAGCAGCCGCTTGAACGCGGCGACGGCCCTTTTGGAAGCCGCCGGGGGGTCGTCGGCATTGGCGATCCACATGGAGGCATGGAGACTGGCGCCGCTGATCATACGCGCCGTCGCCTCCGGATCCTCCACGTCGATCAGGCCTTCCCTGGCGAGACGGCTGAGGCTTGCCGTCAGCGAGCGGATGCAGCCCGTCTGATTTGGCCAGTTGAACGGATCCCCCAGGACCGCCGGTCCGTCCAGCAGCATGATGCGCTGGATTTCGGGTTCAAGCGCCATCTCGATATAGGCGATGCATTCGTGGACGAATCCCTGCCAGGGATCGGAATGTCTCGCGGAAATCCCGTTCAGCCGATCGGTCATCTCCGCGTCGATCTCCGCGATCACCGCCTTGAGCAATCCTTCCTTGCCGCCGAAGTGATGATAGAGCGCTCCGCGCGTCAGGCCGGCCTCCGCCGTGAAGTCGTCCATGGATGCCTCGGCATAGCCAACCGTGCCAAACGCCCGACGCGCCGCCGCGATCAGCTTCGCCCGGGTTTCCGCAATCATTTCGCTACGCGGCTTGTGCACCATTCCATCCTCATTTTTATACGCCTCGTATGTGAGTTGACATACGCAGCGTATGTCATTATCTCATTCGCATACGCTGCGTATGTAAACCGTATTCATCCTCCCATCAAGGATAGGCCCCCATGCCCAACCCTTACCGCGAAATTTTCAAGGTGCCGGGCACCAAAGGTTTCGCCGCCGCGGGCTTCGTCGCCCGGCTGCCGATCGCCATGGCGCCGATCGGCATCGTCGCCATGCTGTCCCAGACGCACGGCGAATACTGGCTGGCCGGCGCCGTCTCGGCCACCTTTGCCCTGACCAACGCCTTCGTCGCCCCGCAGATATCCCGACTGGTCGACCGCTTCGGCCAAACGGCGGTCGTCACGCCGACGACGGTCCTTTCGGTCCCAGCCTTCCTGACGCTGATTGCGGCGGCCAACCAGAACTGGCCGATATGGACGCTCTTCGCCACGGCCTTCCTGGCGGCGGCGATGCCCAGCATGCCCGCCATGGTGCGGGCGCGCTGGTCGGAGGTATTCCATGACCGGCCGGAGCTCAACACCGCTTTCGCCTTCGAATCGGCGGCCGACGAGCTCGTCTACATTCTCGGCGCTTCCCTGTCGGTCGGTCTTGCCGTGGCCTTTTTCCCCGAAGCCGGCATGCTGGCCAACACGCTGCTTCTGGCGTTCGGCACGGCGGCGTTCATCCTGCAGCGATCGTCGGAGCCGCGGGTCAGACCGGCCACCGGCGGCCCTTCCCGCTCGGCCATTCGCCTGCGGCCGGTGCAGATCGTCACGCTCGCCCTCATCTTCGTCGGCGCGATCTTCTCGACGGCCGAGGTGAGTTCGGTCGCCATCACGGAGGCGCTCGGCCAGCCGAAGACGGCGAGCCTGGTGATCGGCGTCTATGCCCTCGGATCCTTCATACTCGGCCTGGTCTTGGGCGCGATGAACCTGACGATGCCCATGGAACGACGGCTGGCGATCGCGCTCGCGGTCGTGGCGGTGACGCAGGTGCCCCTTCTCCTGGCCGGCACGGTCCCGCTGCTCGCGCTGACGGTGTTCGTGAGCGGACTGGCCATCTCGCCGACCTTCATCACGGCCTTCGGCCTGATCGAACGGCGCGTGCCGGCATCCATGCTGACCGAAGGCGTGACCTGGGTGATGACCGGCATCGGCATCGGCATGGCGCTCGGCGCCTTCGCGGCGGGCTGGGTGGTCGACATGTTCGGCGCCCGCAATGGCTTCTGGGTTTCGGTGGCGGCCGGCACGGCGGCGTTCCTGACCGTGCTCATCGGCCAGAGAAGCCTCACCCGCGAGCGGCCGGATGCAGCCCCCGCTGCGGCGGCGCAGCCCGCAGAGTGAGCGAACGCGGCACGGGCCCCGGCTATCCGGGGCCGGTGACTACAGGATTTCCGTCGACTCGATGCGGATGCCGAAGCCTTCCAGCCCGACATAGTGGCGCTCGCGCGAGGCCATCAGGCGGATGGACGTGATGCCGAGATCCTTCAGGATCTGCGCCCCCAGCCCGATCTCGCGCCACTCGCTTTCGCGCTTCAGAGCTTCCGCGTGAACCTCCTTCTCACCGCTGCCGCGAGGGCGGCGATGCTGATGGGCGACGCCGACAGAGCCCTCGCGCAGATATACGAGCACGCCGCGGCCCATCTTCCCCATCGATTCCATGACCTCGCGCAGCCGGTACTCGGTGCCGAAGACGTCGGCCACGACATCCTCCGTGTGCAGGCGCACCGGCACATGCTCGCCGTCGCGAACGTCGCCGAAAACGATTGCCAGATGCTGCATCGTCTCCCAGGGTAGCGTGTAGGTCTGGGCGATGGCCGGTCCGCCGGGCGTTTCGATCGGGAAGCTCGCCACCCGCTCGACAAGCGTCTCCTGGCGCTGCCGATAGGCGATGAGGTCGGCCACCGAAACCTGTTTCAGCCCGTGCTCTGCGGCGAACCCCGTCACCTGCGGGCCGCGCATCACAGTCCCGTCATCGTTGACGAGCTCGCAGATAACGCCGACCGGCGGCAGCTTGGCCAGCCGGCAGAGATCGACGGCCGCTTCCGTATGGCCGGAGCGCATCAGCACGCCGCCCTCGCGCGCCACGAGCGGGAAAATATGGCCCGGACGCACGAAATCGGCGCTGCCGGCGTTCGGATTGGCGAGGTTGCGCACGGTCAGTGTACGGTCCTCGGCGGAAATCCCGGTCGTCGTGCCATGCTTGAAATCGACACTGACGGTGAAGGCGGTCTGGTGGGGCGCATCGTTCTCGGCCACCATTGGCGCCAGATTGAGGCGTCTGGCCTCCTCGCGGGCCATCGGCGTGCAGACGATGCCGGAGGTATGGCGCACGATGAAGGCCATCTTCTCGGGCGTGCAATGCACGGCCGCGACGATCAGGTCGCCCTCGTTCTCGCGCCCGTCATCGTCCATCACGACGACGATCTCGCCACGCTCGAAGGCGCGGATGGCTTCGACGACTTGTTTCTGATCGTAGGGCATGCTTCCTCGCGGGATCTAGGGCAGTAGGGAAATAAGGCAGTAGGGCAGTACAAGAAAGAGCCGACTTACACCTTCCCCGTCTGTCCTCTGTGCCGCAGATAGTGATCGGCAATCGTGCAAGCGAGCATGGCCTCGCCGATGGGCACGGCCCGGATGCCGACGCACGGGTCGTGGCGCCCCTTGGTGACCACCTCGACTTCCGCGCCGCTCTTGTCGACGGTGCGGCGCGGGGTGAGGATCGAGGAGGTGGGCTTGACGGCGAAACGCGCCACCACCGGCTGGCCGGTGGAAATGCCACCGAGGACCCCGCCGGCGTTGTTGGACAGGAAAACGGGCTCGCCGTCCGTGCCGCGACGCATCTCGTCGGCGTTCTCCTCGCCGCGGATGCGGGCGGCCTCGAAGCCGTTGCCGATCTCCACGCCCTTGACGGCGTTGATGGACATGAGGTTGGCGCAGATGTCCTGGTCGAGCTTTGCGTAGATCGGCGCGCCGAGGCCGGCGGGAACGCCCTCGGCGACGACCTCGACCACCGCGCCGACGGAGGAGCCCGCCTTGCGGATCTCGTCCAGATACTCGGAAAAGACGGCCACCGATTTGGGGTCGGGCGTGAAAAAGGGATTGTCCGCATGGCCGACGAAATCCCAATCCCAGTTGGTCCGGTCGATCGTCTTCTCACCCATCGCCACAAGGGCGGCGCGGACGACGAGGCCCGGAACGACCTTTCTGGCAAGCGCGCCGGCGGCCACGCGCGCGGCCGTCTCGCGGGCGGAAGCCCGGCCGCCGCCGCGATAGTCCCGCAGGCCGTATTTCATCTCGTAGGTGTAGTCGGCGTGGCCCGGGCGGTAGCGCTGGGCGATTTCGCTGTAGTCCTTCGAGCGCTGATCGACGTTCTCGATCAGCATGGAGACCGGCGTACCGGTCGTGACCACCGTCTCCCCGTCATCCTCCGGCAGGACGCCGGAGAGAATCCTCACCTGGTCGGGCTCGCGCCGCTGGGTGACGAAGCGCGACTGGCCGGGCCGGCGCCGATCGAGCTCGGCCTGGATGTCGGCCTGGCGAAAGCGGATGCCCGGCGGGCAGCCGTCGACGACGCAGCCCAGAGCCGGTCCGTGGCTTTCGCCCCAGGTCGTGACACGGAACAGATGACCAAAGGTGTTGTGTGACATTGCCAAGCTTCCTCACGGGCCGGAGCCCGCTTCTATTTTGCTTTGCGAGAGCGGTCAAACCGTTCGCATGCGGACCACTTTTGACACAATTACGCGTATCATCGCGCAGTGAAATCACCTAGTTTTCATCGTCCGCCCGCCGGGACAGGAAAAGAGGATCAATTCATGCGACTCACCGCCGCCGCCCTGGCTTTCGCCCTTCTCGCCACCCCCGCACTCGCTGCCGACACGGAGGGCAAGATCACCGCGGTCGACCGGGAAAACATGACGATTACGCTGCAGGACGGGTCGACCTATCGCCTGCCGCCGGAAATGGATGCCTCGGCGGTCGCCGACGGCATGGACGTGGTGATTGCCTACCGGGTCAACGAGGACGGGGAAAGGCAGATCACCGACATGCTGCTGCCGGAGTAACGCCGGCCGGCGCCCTCACAGCCACTCCAGCCCGCCGTCTTTGACGCGCAGCACGCGGTCCTGCGGGATATGCATCTCGACCGCTTCGTGCGGGGACATGCCGCCGACCAGGTGAAAGACGGTGCGCATGACGCCGCCGTGCGTGACGCAGATCGTCGGCCTTTCAAGGCTCTCCAGCCAAGAGCAGACCCGCTGCGCCAAGTCCACGTAACTCTCTGCCTCGGGTCCCGGCGGCAGGAATTCCCATTTCGTCCGCGTGCGCGCCAACGTGCAGCCGGGCTCCTGTTCTTCAAGCTCGGGATAGGTGAAGCCCTGCCAGCTGCCGAAATGCACCTCCTTCAGGCGCGGATCGGTGACATACCCCTCCGGGGACAGGCCTAGCTGTACGCGAATCCGCTGCATCGTCTCGCAGGTGCGGCGCAGGGGGCTGGCGACGTAGTCGTAAGCGGCGGGATCGCCGAGAAGCCCGGCAAGGCGCCGGCCGTTATCGTCGGCCTGGGCGCGGCCGACCGCATTGATGTCGGTGTCGGCCTGTCCCTGCAGCCGCTCCTCCACGTTCCAGTCGGTTTGCCCGTGCCGGGAGATATAAAGGAGGGGCGGCAGCAATATCTTCTCGGACCGGCTGCTAATGATCATTCACAACGGATATGTCCGGCGCATCGACGGCCTTCATGCCGACAACGTGATAGCCCGAATCGACGTGCAACACCTCACCGGTCACGGCGCGCGAAAGATGCGAGAGCATATAGACGCCGGTATCGCCCACCTCGTCGATCGTAACGGCGCGCTTGAGCGGCGAGTTGTACTCGTTCCAGCGCAGGATGTAGCGGAAATCACCGATGCCGGAGGCAGCAAGCGTCTTGATCGGACCGGCGGAGATGGCGTTGACGCGGATATTGGAGCCGCCCAGGTCGACGGCGAGGTAGCGCACGCTGGCCTCCAGTGCGGCCTTGGCCACGCCCATCACGTTGTAGTGCGGCATCACCTTCTCGGCGCCGTAATAGGTCATGGTCAGGATCGAGCCGCCATCGCTCATCAGCGGCTCGGCCTGCTTCGCCACCGCCGTCAGCGAATAGACTGAGATGTCCATGGTGCGCAAAAAGTTGTCGCGTGAGGTGTCGACGTAGCGCCCCGTCAGCTCGTCCTTGTCCGAAAACGCAATGGCGTGGACGACGAAGTCGAGCTTGCCCCAGCGCTTCCTAACCTCCTCGAAGATCGCCTCGATGGTGGAAAGGTCCGTGACGTCGCAGTGTCCGATGACCGTTGCGCCCAATTCTGCGGCGAGCGGCTCGACGCGCTTCTTCAGCGCCTCGCCCTGATACGTCAGCGCCAGCTCAGCGCCTTCGGCCGCGCACGCCTTGGCGATGCCCCAGGCAATCGACCGACTGTTGGCGATACCAAGAACGAGTCCCCGCTTCCCGGCCATTAGGCCATTGCCACCTGCCATTGACGATTCTCCGAACTTGTTAGGGCGAAGGCCCTATCGCACAGCGGCTGCGATGCATCAAGCGCATAGCTCGCCCGCGGAACGGCGTGCCCTCATCATTCAGGATATCACGCCTCTGCCTTGCGGTAGAGCGCCTCCAGCGCCTCGTCGCCGCCCTCCGGCAGCATGATGCGTACATGGGCGTAGAGGTCGCCATTGCCGCCGCCCTTCAAGGGTAGGCCGCGGCCCTTGAGCCGCAAGGTGCGGTCGGAACTCGACCAGGCCGGCACGCGGACGGCCACTTTGCCGGTGGGCGTTTCCACCGCCACCTTGGCGCCCAGAACCGCGTCGCGCAGGCTGACGGGCAGGTCGACATGAAGATCACGCCCCTCGACGCGGTAGCGCGGATGCCGGCGCAGGCGCAGCTTCACGAGCGCGTCGCCGCGCTGGCCGAAGGGCGTTTCGGCCCCCTGCCCCTTCAGGCGGATCGTCTGGCCGTCCTCGACATAGCGCGGCAGTTTGACGGCGATGCGCCGCCCGTCGGGGAAGACCGCCGTCACCTTGTTGGCGTTGGCGAAATCCTCGACATCAACTTCCAGCGTCGCATTGATGTCTCCCATTCCCTCGGGGCGCTGCTGCCCGCGCCGGGCGCCCCGGGCGCCACGCGAGAAGGCGTGGCCGAACAGTTCGCTGAAGATGTCGGCCTCGCCCATGGGATCGCCGTCGAAGCCGCCGGAGCGGAACTCGTAATGCGTGCGGCCGGAGCCGCCGCCGCCGGCATGGCGGAAGCCGGCGAACGGATCACCATGGGCGCCGCCCTCGAAACCGTGGAAACGCGGCTTGCCGCTGGCGTCGATCTCGCCGCTGTCGAAAGCGCGGCGCTTCTCCTCGTCGCCGAGGATTTCATAGGCCTGGCCGATTTCGGCAAAGCGCTCCTTTGCCCGCGGATCGTCCGGCCGCTGGTCGGGGTGGTACTTCTTCGCCAGACGGCGGTAGGCCGCCTTTATATCTTTTGCGGACGCGCCCTTCTGCACGCCCAGCACGTCATACGGGTCTTTCATCGTCAGCCTTGCCCAAAAAGGCGGCGCCAGCCGCCAACAGGGTGTTTTGCTTATGTTTTCGCTCGCGCCCGTTATATGCGCATTCGCGGTGTCGAATTCCAGTGCGATGGTAGATCCGCGCGAGCAGCGGAGCCCGCTGACGGTCTCTCGACAAGCCAAGGCGTTCGCTTGACATCATCTGCCGGTTTCATAGCATGCGCGCGTTTTCATGAAGTTATGGAGTTTTTCAAATATGCGATCCAATTCGATCATTGTTTCACTTTCATTTCTTTCCGTAGTGTTCCTGTCGGCGGCAGCCGCCCACGCGCAGGAGGAGGGTCCGCTCTCCGCGACGACGCCGGGCTCGCGCTACGTGACCGCGACCAAGGGACCGGAAGAGCCGGAATCCATCGGCAGCTATGCCCTGCGGCTTTATCGCAACAGCAATCCGGATTTTCCCGCCGACGAATTCATCGCCGGTGTTGTCCTGCCGCGGGACGGTTCGCTCCTGCCGCTCGAGTGGCAGGACGTGACAGGCGACGGCGAGGAGGAATTGATCGTCCGCACCGAATCCGCCGGCAGCGGAAGCTATGTGAGCGCGGATGCGTTCAGTCTCGGTGAATCGGAAATCGTGCGCGTTGCCTCGGCAAGCGGCCTCGAGCCGGATGCGGATGTCGTCAGCGCATTGAAGGATTCGGCAGAGTGATCCTTGCCGGCCACCTTTCCAGGTGGTCGCTACATCCTCGTGAGATCGAGCAGGCTCAGACCGCCGGCGGCCCTTTCGCAGGCGAGGCCCCGGTAAAGATTGATCCCGTCGAAACTCTCGCGCGTGGTGGTGAAGGCGAGGCAACTTTGCCCGCCTTCCTCCTGGCGCTCCACGGTCGTGATTACGCCGCTCGCCTCGCTCTCGGGGCTTTCCCATGGTCGCCCGACGGCGGCGGCGGGCGCATCAGCGGAAAGGGCCGCCAGAATGGCGGAACCGTCCGCGTTCGCCTCCTGAGAAAGAGAAGAGGTCTGCGGCACGGAGCCGGTTACGAGGCTGCGATCCGGTTTGAGCGCGGCCGCACCTTGCCACGTGGCGCCACAGCCCTGTACCCCTGCAGCGAGCGCAACGAGAAGCGCCGCCCTGGAAAAAAGGCGCAGTGACAAGCATCTTCCCTCGTCTGTCACTTGCATCGAGCCGGGCAAACGGCATTCTCCCCTGATCAGGATCAGTGAGCAGGACAATGGTTACGAATGCGTTAAACGAATCGGACTTCACCGAGAGCGGTGATCCCTTCCGCCTGTTCGGCGCCTGGCTCGCGGATGCGGAAGCCGCCGAGCCGAACGACCCGAACGCCACGGCACTGGCGACGGTGGATCCGCACGGCATGCCGAATGTCCGCATGGTGCTGCTCAAGGGCTTCGACGAACACGGCTTCGTCTTCTACACCAATTACGAGAGCGCCAAGGGCCGGGAGATCCTGTCCTCGATGAAGGCGGCCATGTGCTTCCACTGGAAGAGCCTGCGCCGTCAGGTGCGCGTTCGCGGGCCGGTGGAGGAGGTCAGCCGGGAGGAGGCGGACGCCTATTACGCCTCGCGCCCGCGCGGCAGCCGCATCGGCGCCTGGGCCTCCAAACAGTCGCGGCCGCTGGAAAGCCGGTTCGCGCTCGAAAAGGCAGTGGCGGAATATACGGCGAAGTTCGCCGTCGGCGCGATCCCGCGGCCGGACTATTGGTCTGGCTTCCGCATCGTGCCCGAGATCATCGAGTTCTGGCACGACCGGCCCTTCCGGCTGCACGACCGGGTGGTCTTCAAGCGCTCCGGCAAGGGCTGGGAGAAAATGCGGCTCTATCCGTGACCCGGGGCGCTACCTTCCGTTCATGAAGGAGTGGAAGGCCGCACGCGCTTCATCCGACACGAGCCGTCCCCGGAAGTGTTCCGCCTCCTCCCGGATGCGGGCCAGGATCTCCTCACGCGGGCCGCGCAGGAGATCCCGCGTGATCCGCAACGCCTGCCGGGGTTTTGCGGCGAGTGCGTGGGCGGCGGAGAAGACCGCCTCTTCGAGTTCGGCGGGTTCGACGACGCGATGGATAAGGCCCGCCGCCAGCGCATCCGCCGCGCCAATGCCGTCGCCGAGCGCCAGCAAGGCGAAGGCGCGCTGCGGGCCGAGAACGCGTGGGGCGAGCAGACTCGATCCGGCCTCCGGCACGAGGCCGAGATCGACGAAGGGCGTATTGAAGACGGTCCGTGGCGTGGCGAAGGTCAGGTCGCAATGCAGATGCATCGTCGTGCCGATGCCCACCGCAATCCCGTCCACACCCGAAACGATCGGCTTTCGGCAGGTGACGAGTGCCGTGAGAAAATCGAACACCTCCGTGCCGCCCTCCCCGCCTTCGGCGACGGCGAGAAAGTCCGCCAGGTCGTTTCCGGCGGAAAAGGCCCCCGGCACGCCAAGGATCACGTGGCAGCCGATCGTCTCGTCCTCGTCGCCTTCGGCGAGCGCAACGGACAGCGCGGCGTACATGGCGCGATCGATGGCGTTCTTCTTCTCGGGCCGTTCGAGGCGGACGACCCGGACCGCTCCGTCGCGTTCAACGCGGATATGGGCGCTCATGCCTGATCTCCGATGAAGCTGCCGGCCAACGCGCGCAGGCTTTCCGCCCCCTCGGTGACGGTGGCCTTGAGCGCTGCCGTCTCGGCCAGGTGGTTTTCCGCGAAATACCGGCAGAGCCGGGCCTGCCCCCGATCGCCAGCCGAAACGGCGCCGCGCGCCATCATCACCCCGCCTGTGGCAAGGGCGAAAAGGCGCAGGTAAGGCGTGGCGCCGGAAAGGGTATCCTCGACCCGCCCTTCGTCGAGGAGGCGGAGAAGGTGGCCGGTCGCCGCCTCCAGATCGTCGAGCGCGGGGTCAAGGTTTTCCGCGGTCTCCCCCAGTTCCGGCATGTTGGAGCCGCGCACTGTATCGACGTCGCGGCGCAGTTCGGCCAGGAAGCCGCGCACATGCTCGCCGCCGGCCTGCGGCAGCTTGCGCGTGACGAGATCGATCGCCTGGATGCCGTTTGTGCCCTCATAGATGGGCGCGATCCGCGCGTCGCGCAGCAGCGCCGCCGCGCCGGTCTCCTCGATATAGCCCATGCCGCCATGCACCTGCACGCCGAGCGAGGCGACCTCCATGCCGACATCGGTCGGAAACGCCTTGGCCACCGGTGTGAGCAGGTTGGCCCGCTGCTGCCAATGGGCCACCTCCTCCCCGCCCGTCAGGCGTGCCATGTCGATGGCATGGGCACAGGAATATGTGATGGCGCGGGCGGCCTGCGTCATGGTCTTCATGCTCGCCAGCATGCGCTGGACGTCCGGGTGCTCGACGATGGCGCTCATCTCGCCGCCGCTCGACCCCGGCGCGCGGCCCTGCCGGCGCTCGCGGGCATAGGCGAGCGCCTTCTGGTAGGCGGCCTCGGCCACGGCAACGCCCTGCATGCCGACGGCGAGCCGCGCGTTGTTCATCATGGTGAACATGCAGGCGAGCCCGCGATTTTCTTCGCCGACCAGCCAGCCGACGGCGCCCGGTGTATCGCCGAAACGGCCGTCGCCATAGATCATCGTGCAGGTGGGCGAGGCGTGGATGCCGAGCTTGTGCTCCAGGGACGCGCAGAAGACGTCGTTGCGGGGCCCGAGCGTGCCGTCCTCCTTCACCAGGAATTTCGGCACCAGGAAAAGTGAAATCCCCTTGGTGCCCGCCGGCGCGCCGGGCAAGCGCGCCAGCACCATATGCACGATGTTGTCCGTGAGATCGTGCTCGCCATAGGTGATGAAGATCTTCTGGCCGAAAAGGCGGTAGGATCCGTCGCCGGCCGGCTCGGCACGGGTCTTCAGCGCACCCAGATCAGAGCCGGCCTGCGGCTCCGTCAGATTCATCGTGCCCATCCATTCGCCGGTCACGAGCTTTTCGAGATAGGTCTCTTTCAGCTCATCGCCGGCATGCTTCTCCAGCGCCTCGACGGCGCCCATGCTGAGCGTCGGTCCTATGGCGAAGGCCATGGAGCCGGCGTTCCACATCTCGAGCGCAGCCACGGCGAGCATCATCGGTAGGCCTTGTCCGCCGTGGTGCTCCGGCGCCGAAAGTGCGTTCCAGCCGCCTTCGCGCCAGTGGCGGTAAAGGTCCCGCCATCCGGCAGGCATGGTCACCGCGCCGTCCCGCCAGCGCGCACCCTCCTCGTCGCCGATGCGGGCCAGCGGCGCAATCTCCTCACCGGCGAAGCGGCCGGCCTCCCTCAGAACCGCCTCGACGAGATCATGCGAAAGGTCGCCGGCGAGCCCCTCGTCGATGATGCGGTTCAATCCCGCAATATGGTTGAGCGCGTGAGCGATCTCGTCGACTGGCGCACGATACATTCGCCTCCTCCATCACCGATGCCCGAGCCCAAGCGTAACCCTGCCCTGCCGTCCCCGCCAGCCTCGCAAGGCGATGCCGGGAATATTTTCTTTTTACGTAAACGTCAATACTTGACCAAATCAAGCCAGTGGCAGACCAGGGCCACAGCCTGTGTTCGAGGAAAGCCCGCATATCGCGGCGTCCTTCAACGGCGTGCCTGGATGTTCATATCGGTGTGCAGGAGATATGATCCGACACGGCTTGAAGTGGATCTCCGACCGTCACTGATGCCAAGGCTGCTCAGTTCCCTGGAATATTGCCCCGTTCAGGCATCGACGCCGATCGGTTTCACCCGCTCAGACCGTATCATGACGGCGCCTGGTCCGATCAGGTACCCGCCGCCTCACGCTCGATGGCGCGCCAGCCGATGTCGCGGCGGCAGAAGCCCTCAGGCCAGTCGATGCGGTCGACGGCGCGGTAGGCGGCGTCTCGCGCTTCGGTGACGTTCACACCCAATGCGGTAACGTTGAGCACGCGCCCGCCATTGGCGACGAGCTGGCCGTCGTTTGTCGCAGTACCAGCATGGAAGATCTCGACACCGCCTTCTCCCGCAGCGGCATCGAGGCTGCCGATCGCGGTGCCCTTTTTCGGCGTGCCGGGATAGCCTTCGGCGGCGAGCACCACCGTCAGCGCCGCCTCGTCGCGCCACCGGGCCGACATATGTGCAAGCTGGCCGTCGACAGCCCCCTTCATGAGAGCCAGGAGATCGTCCCTTAGGCGCGGCATCAGCACCTGGCACTCCGGGTCACCGAAGCGCACATTGTATTCGATGAGGCTGGGCCCGTCCTCGGTGATCATCAGCCCCGCATAGAGAACGCCGGTGAAGGGCGCGCCCATCTCCGCCATGCCCTTGAGGGTCGGCTCAATGATCTCGCGCATGGTGCGCTCCACCATAGACACGCTCATCACCGGGGCCGGCGAATAGGCACCCATGCCGCCCGTGTTCGGGCCGGTGTCGCCCTCGCCGACGCGCTTGTGGTCCTGCGCCGTGCCGAACGGCAACGCCGTCTTGCCGTCGCACAGGCAGAAGAAACTCGCCTCCTCGCCCTGCAGAAACTCCTCGATGACTACCTGCGCTCCCGAGGCGCCGTAGAGACCGGAGAAGCAGTCGTCGATCCCCGCACAGGCCTCCTCTTCGGTCATGGCGATGAGAACGCCCTTCCCGGCGGCCAACCCGTCGGCCTTCACGACGATGGGCGCGCCGATACTGCGGACATAGTCTTTGGCATGGGAGGCATCGGCGAAGCGTGCATAGGCTGCTGTCGGGATTCCGTAACGGCTGCACAGGTCCTTGGTGAAGCCCTTCGAGCCCTCGAGCCGTGCCGCATCCGCCGTCGGCCCGAAGACGGGAATGTCTGCTGCGAGCAGGTCATCGGCAAGGCCCGCGACCAACGGGGCCTCCGGCCCCACCACCACGAGGTCGATGGCCCGCTCACGGCAGAAATCGACCACCGCCGCATGGTCGCGCACATCCAGCAAGACACATTCGCCGTGGTGCGCGATCCCCGGATTGCCGGGTGCGGCGTAGAGCTTTTCGAGCATGGGTGAAGCAGCGATCTTCCAGGCCAATGCATGCTCGCGGCCGCCCGAACCGATGAGAAGAACCTTCATACGCAAGTGCCCTGCCGCGTTGTCGATAGCTGCAACGGGCTATGGCCGAAATGGTTCGAGGTCAAGCACCAACACCCGTGCGGCCCGGAAAGCCACCGGCAATGCTTGACGCGGGCGGCGGGTCTTGCCACTCCAGTTCCGTCACCAAGCGACAAGAGGCAGACAAATGGACACCATCCAGTCACGGCAGGCGCGGGGACGGGTGGCCGATGCACCGTCGGGGCATTGGGTCTACAGGCTTCTGCCGCGCGCGGCCTGGCCCTATGCGCAGCTTGCCCGCTGGGACCGGCCGATCGGCTGGCAGCTCCTGCTGTGGCCGTGCTGGTGGTCGCTCGCCCTGGCGGCCAGCGCCGGTGCCGAACCCGGGGCACCGATCGCCAGCGTCCTGCCTTCTTTATGGCTGCTCGCCCTCTTCCTCGTCGGCGCCGTCGCCATGCGCGGCGCGGGCTGCACCTACAACGATCTGGTGGACCAGGACATCGACGAAGCCGTCGAGCGAACACGTTCGCGCCCCCTGCCCTCCGGCCAGGTCTCGCCGCGCCAGGCCTGGGCCTTTCTAGTGGCGCAGGCGCTCGTGGGACTTCTCGTGCTCCTGCAGTTCAACGGCTTCGCCATTCTCCTGGGCATGGCCTCGCTCGCCGTGGTCGCCGTCTACCCCTTCGCAAAAAGATTCACGGACTGGCCGCAACTCTTTCTGGGACTTGCCTTTTCCTGGGGCGCACTTCTCGGCTGGGCGGCCCACCACGGCAGCCTGTCGCTCGCACCGTTCCTGCTTTACTGCGGCTCCATCCTGTGGGTGATCGGCTACGATACGATCTATGCGCATCAGGACAAGGAGGACGATGCGATCGTCGGCGTGCGCTCGACGGCGCGGCTGTTCGGCGAGAATACCAAGCCCTGGCTGATCGGGCTTTACGGCACGGCGCTCCTGTTCTTCGCCGTCGCCTTCGCCAATGCCGCGGTACCCATGCCGGCGCTTGCCGGCCTTGTAGCCGCCGGCGCGCACATGGCGCGACAGGTCCGCACCCTGGACATCGACGACCCGGACCAGTGCCTGGCGCTCTTCAAATCCAACACGGTGGTCGGCTGGCTGATCTTCCTCGGCCTTCTTGGCGGCGGCCTGTGGGCCGCCATCAGCCCGTATTTCTGAGGCGAAACCGCCGGGACGCGAAAGGCGCCCGCACTTTCATTTGCCTGAAGCCGGATACTAGTCTAGAGCAGGGTGCGCTCACATTCGTTCGCTTGCCTGCTCTATCTATTTGTTTTCGCCGCATTTGTGCCACGCCAAGTGATTCCACTTGGCTGCAAAATGCTCTAATCGCGCGCGATGATCTCCTCGCCGCCGACGACGAGCCGAAGGCCGAGCGTGCCCAGCCGGCGACGGGCGAGAAAGCGGGCGCGGCGGCGGCGGACGGCCTGGCCCTGGCGGCGCTTCTTCGGCGGCTCCACCTTCACATGGCCGATGGACTCATCGAGCGTGCGGGCGACACCGTCGGCCTCCACGATCAGCATCGGCAGGCGATAGGCCTCCGCCCAGGCGTGCCAGTCGGCCGCCACGTCGTCGAGGTCACCGGCCACCAGAAGCGGAACCGAAAGCATCGGGTCCTTGTGCAAGAGCTCCAGCGTGACCGTGACGGCGCCTTCTTCTTCCTCGATCGCCCGCGCGGCAACGCCGCGGAAGGCGTTGGGCGGCAGGGCGAACGTGACGGGAAGCTGGCTCCTGTCGAGGAGCCGGCGCATGCGCACGCCGCGCTGGGTGATGGTGAAAGTGACTTCTCCGAAGTCGTCGTGGGACGCATAGCTCACCGCCTGCGGCAGGTGGAAAGGGTCGAGCCGCATTGCACGGCCCGCCCAGACGGGCTTGAGACCACTCGCCATTGTTTTTTCGCCTTCCTGTTACTCCTGAGAGCCGGTTTTCCGGTTCTCTCCGGGCCGATTTTTTCGGCCTCGTTATGGGAAGGACACTAGCGGGCGGATGTTACTTCCCGCCTTAGAAAGTCGGTTAAATTTTGCTGACCCGCCAAATGGTTAGCGGTTTGCGAACCGAGGAAACCAAGCGGAAAGCTTTGTCGCCGGACCGTTAACACCGCGGCTCTTCACGCTATTTCCATATCGAGCAGCGTGTCCATCAGCCGGCCCTTTTCCGGCATGCGGGTCTCCACCCCGGCAAGCCGCATCGCCATCCACAGGCCCGCCAGGTTGGAGGTGACCACCGGGCAGCCGATCCGGGCCTCGATCTCCGGCGCAAAGGTGGCCGCGGGCATCGCCGTACAGGAAATGAACAGCGCCTCCGCCCCCTCGACCATCGCGTCCTGCGCCGCCTGCACGATAGCACCGCGCTTCAGCCGGGCCATATCGCGATCATCGGCGATATCGAGGCCATGGGCGTTGAGGACCTCGAAGCCGCTCCCTTCGAGATGATTGACGATCGCGAGCGCCGTCTCCGCCACATAGGGCGTCATGACGGCAATCCGCCGCACGCCCAGAGCGCGGAAGGCCCGCTTGGCGGCCATGATCGGCGTGACCAGGCGCACGCCGGGACGTTCCGTGGCAATCGCATCGGCGACCGCGTCCTCGCCCAGCACCACGGTGGCCGACGTGCAGGAGAAGTAGAGGGAGGAAAGCGGCACCCCGGGAACGACGAGCCCCGCGGCCGGCCCCAGATGCGGCAATGTGCGGGCAAGCTGTGCCGGGGCCGTCGGGTTCTCGAAGGGCACGCGTGTCGCGCAGACCGTCACGGAGGCGGGAATCAGCGCGCGGATGTCGCCTTCCGTCGTCAGGTCGGTCGCAAGCAGGAGTGCACCGATGAGGGGCTTCTGCGGCCCGTAGTCGCTTTCGTCCATGGTCGCCTCGATGCGGGGAAGCCTAAACCACCTTCCCCGGGTTCATGATGTTTGCCGGATCGAAGGCCTTCTTCACCCGGCGCATGAGATCGGTGGCGACCTCTGACTGCGTGAAAAGGAGTTCTTCGCGTTTCATGCGGCCGATGCCGTGCTCGGCCGAAAAGGAGCCGCGCAATTCGCGCACGATGGCGTGCACCGTATCGTTCATGGCGCGGTAGTATGCAAGGTATTCGGCGCGGTCCATTCCGACGGGCTGCGAGATGTTGTAGTGCAGATTGCCGTCGCCCATGTGGCCGAAACAAGCTACCCGGCATCCCGGCACGACCTTTTCCACGGCCGCGCCCGCGCGGGCGATGAACTCGGGAATCGCTGCCACGGGAACCGAGATGTCATGCTTTATGGAGGCGCCTTCGGGCTTTTGCGCCTCCGACATGAATTCGCGCAGGTTGCGAAGCTGGAGCGCCTGCGCCTCGCTCTGGGCGATGACGGCATCGGCGACATGGCCGTCCTCGAAGCCACGGGTGAGGACCTCTTCCATCAGTTCCTGTGCGTCCTCGGCGGAGCGCCCGGAGGAGACCTCGACCATCACGTACCAGGGATGATGCTCGGCCAGCGGCTGCTGCACGCCCGGCATGTGCCTCAGCACGAAGTCGAGCGGCGTGTGTTCCATCAGTTCGAAGGCGGTGAGCGCCGGGCCGGCCATGTCGTTGGCCGCTTCGAAGAACTTGAGCGCGGCCGCCGGCGAGGCGACGCCCGCCCAGGCGAGCTCTCGCCCCTTCGGCTTGGGAAGGAGTTTGACGACGGCGGCCGTGATGACCCCCAGCGTGCCTTCCGCGCCGACGAAGAGGTTCTTCAGGTCGTAGCCGGTGTTGTCCTTCTTCAGCTTGCGCAGATCGTCCAGCACCTCGCCCGTCGGCAGGACCACCTCCAGCCCCAGGCACAGTTCGCGCGCCGTGCCGTAGGCGAGCGCGCCGATGCCGCCGGCGTTCGCCGACAGGTTGCCGCCGATCTGGCAGGAGCCCTGGGAGGCGAGCGTGAGCGGGAAGAGACGATCATTGGCGTCAGCCTCTTCCTGCAGCGTCTGCAGCACGACGCCGGCCTCCACGGTCGCCGTGTTGGAACTCAGGTCGAGCTCGCGGATACGGTTGAGCCGCGACAGCGACAGCACCACCTCGCGGCCCGTGCCGTCCGGCATCTGCCCGCCGACGAGCCCCGTGTTGCCGCCCTGCGGCACAACGGGCGTGCCCGTCTCCGTGGCGAGCTTGAGGATTTGGCTCACCTCGTCGGTGCTCCCCGGCTTCAGCACCAGTGCCGTGCGTCCGCCGAAGAGCCCGCGCGGCTCCTCCACGTGGGGGGCGATCTCGTCCGGGCCGGTGAGGGCATGGCGCTCGCCGACGATGGCGGTGAAGCGCTCGAGCAAAGAGGGGTCGAGAAGGGCTGCGTGTTCGTTCATGGCGCGCAAGCTAGCGCCCCTCCGCCGCGATGTCACGTGGGGCGGCGGCACGCGCCAGCCGGTCGTTGATCGCCTCGCCCAGACCGGTAACGGGCACCGGCTCCGCCGCGATCACCGACGCACCCGAGGCATCGAGCGCGGACAAGTGGGAGAAGAGATTGGCCGCGGCCTCGCGCAGATCGCCGGAGGGCGACAGGTTCAAAATTGCCGTCGCCGCCTCCGCCCCGCGTGCGCGCTCGGGGCCGAAGGCAAGCAACGCTTCACCGGGTAGGACGGCTTCCGCGTTCAGGCGGATGCGGGCTTCCGGCGCATAGTGCGAGGAAAGCATGCCCGGCGCCTGAACGCCGGTCGCCCCACGGGAAAGCCCCTGCCCCGCCACGCGCTGGACCTCCTCGGCGGGCACGCCGCCGGGGCGCAGCAGCACCAGGGCATCGTCGGTCACCTTCACGATGGTGGATTCGAGGCCGACGGGCGTCGGTCCGCCGTCGACGATCAGCGGAATGCGCGCACCCAGCCCCGCCTCGACCGCTTTCGCGCTTGTGCCGCTGACGCGGCCGGAGACGTTGGCGCTGGGGGCCGCCAGCGGTCGGCCGAGGCGCGCGACCACATGGCGACCGAAACCCCTTGGACAGCGCAGCGCGACGGTGTCGAGCCCGGCCGTCACCAGCGAGTGAATGCCGGATCCCGGCCGCTGCGGCAGGACCAGGGTGAGCGGGCCGGGCCAGAAGGCATCCGCCAGCCGCCCGGCAAGCGGCGAAAAGACCGCCAGGCGCTCGGCCATGGCGCGGTCCGCGACATGGGTGATCAGCGGATTGAAGCGCGGCCGGCCCTTGGCCTCGAAGATGCGGGCGACCGCCGCGCCGTTGGTGGCGTCCGCGGCGAGGCCGTAGACGGTTTCGGTGGGAATGGCGACGAGCTCGCCCGCCGCCAGCACGCGGCAGGCTTCCTCCAATGCTTCTTCCTGCGGCAGGATCGTGGCCAAGGCGCCGTCTCCGAGTTCGCCTGCTTGCTATCGTGCCGGCGGGCCAAGGGCAAGCCGCTCAAATGCCACCCTTTCCCGCACCTCTTTCTTAAGCGGCGCGCGATAAATATGGCGCGCAGGGCATTTTATGCGCGGGGGACATCATGAATCGAAACAGAATCTTCGGCCCGGTTCTTCTCATGGCACTTGCGCTGCCTCATTCCGCCGGCGCCTCTTCCATACGCGAGCTTCCGGCGCTGCAAAAGTCTGTGGGCCCGTCGATCGTGGAGCTTGCGCCGCTCACGCCTGCACGCGAAACCACCAGCGCGAGGGACGGCGAAGGACGCACCGCCTCGATCCCGATGCTCATTCGCGGCGGCATTTCCGGCTCACCCGCCCGCCGGACCGCCGCGCCGCAGCCGACCGCCAACACGCCGGTCGTCTCCTCCGCGCCGTCGAACGCGGCCTCCGCCCCCGCCGCTGTCAGGAATCCGGAATAGCGCGCTTGACCGCAACGGCCGTTCGGCACACCCTCGCTGCATCCGATACGGGGAGACGGCCATGTTCGCGTTGATGAAGATCCTGCATTTCTTCGGCCTCATGCTGGGGGCCGGGGGCGGCATGGGCAGCATGATGGTGGCGATCCAGGCCAAGCGCGCGGACGGGCCGCCCGCACCGGTGCTGATGACGCTCAGGAAGCATTTCGCGATGGCCGCCCTCATCGGCGTCCTGCTCCTGTGGGCGACGGGATTGTGGATGTGGCTGACCGGCTACGCCGGCGCCATGCTCGGCCCCGCCTTCGCGCTCAAACTCCTCACGGCGACGGCCATCCTGGCGATCCTGATCGTCGTGCGCCTCGCCATGGCGCGCACCAAGCCCGGCACGCCGCCGCCCGCCTTCATCCAGCGCGTCGGACCCCTGGCGGGGCTTTTGTCCTATATTGCCGTGGTGCTCGCGGTGATCGCATTCGCTTAGGCCACGGTGATCGCCCAGTTCTCCCCGTCATCCCGGAAGCCGAAGCGAAGCTGAGGCTGTCCGGGATCCATTCCGTGACTCATACCAGGTTCCGGAATGGATCCCGGCTCGCGGTCGCTTACGCTCCCTTGGCCGGGATGACGGCGGTGCGGCATCGAGACAGTGAAGGCGGCTTAACCGGCGATCTTGGAAAAATCGGCAACCTGCCCCGTCGCCTGGCGGATGCGGGCGAGAAGCGCCAGCCGATTGGCACGAAGCGAATCATTCTCGACATTTACGAGGACATCCTCGAAGAATGAATCAATCGGCGCACGGAGCGCTGCGAGTGCCCGCATGGCGGCGGAAAAGTCTTGGTTTTGAATCGCTTCGCCGGCTTCCCTCTCGGCCCGATTCACCGCGTCGAACAAGCGGATCTCCGCCTTTTCGGAAAGGAGCGCGGGATCGACCGCCTCGGCGACTGCCGTGCCCTTCTTCTCCTCGATCGCAAGGATGCTGATGGCGCGGTTGGTGCCGGCCAAAAGGTTCTTGCCGTCCTCGGTGCCAAGGAGGTCGGACAGGGCTTCGACGCGACGGACGATGAGGAGGAGGTCGTCGTTGGCGGCTGCCTCTCCGGCCCCGCTCGCCAGAACTGCGTCTATGAGATCGTAGCGCGCGCCCTGATCGCGTAGGTAGATTTTCAGGCGGTCGTGGAAGAAGGTGAGGAGGTTATACGCGACCGCTACGGCAGGGCCTTGGGTGTCCACAATGATTTTGTGAGCACGGTCCCGAGCGCTTTCTCGATCGACCATTTGGTTGAGTTGACCAACAGTTTCTTCGTCGACACCTAAATCTGCCAGTGACTGGGCAGCTTGGATCTTTTGACCCAATGACCTGAAATGGTGGTCGACAGCTTGGCGCGCCAGAATCGATGCAAGCTTCAATAGCAAGCTCAGCTGTATTTGATTCTCCACCACGATCCGGATCAGGCCCAGCGCTGCCCTACGCAGCGCATAAGGATCCTTGCTCCCGGTCGGCTTCTCGTCGATCGCCCAGAAGCCCACCAGCATGTCGAGCTTGTCGGCGAGCGCCACGGCGACCGATACGGGATCGGTGGGCACGACGTCGCTCGGCCCGAGCGGCTTGTAGTGCTCCTCGATGGCCGCCGCCACGGGCGGATGCTCGCCCTGAAGCTCGGCGTATTTCCGTCCCATCGCGCCCTGAAGCTCAGGAAACTCTCCCACGACCTCGGTCTGCAAATCCGCCTTCGCCAGCACGGCGGCGCGTTCGGCCAGGTCCGGGTCGGCGCCGACGATGGGTGCCAGTTCGCGCGCCAGGCGGCGGATGCGCTCGACGCGCTCGCCCTGCGTGCCGAGCTTGGCATGGAAGGTGACGTTCAGATGGTCGAGGCGGGCCATGCGCTGGTCGAGCGGCTTTGTCAGGTCGAGGCCGAATGTTTCGGCGGACGCCTTCAGGTCGCCGAGGTCCGGCAGGTCGGCCTGGTCGGTCCTCCAGAAATAGAGCGCGTCGGAGAGGCGCGCGCGCACCACCTTGCCGTTGCCGTAGGCGATCTCCTTGCCGCCGTCCTCGGCCTCGATATTGGCGGTGATGACGAAGCGGTTGGAGAGGCGCGGCTCGCCCCCCGATCCTTCGACAGGCTCGGATGATCCTTCGACAGGCTCAGGATGAGGGGCTGCTGCACCCTCATGCTGAGGTGCCGGCGAAGCCGGCCTCGAAGCACGGGTAACAAAGCACTTCTGGTTGGCGCGGATGGTGAGGCGGACGACTTCGGGGGGGATCGCGAGGTATTCTTCCTCGAACTCGCCCATGAGCACGACCGGCCATTCGACCAGGCCTGCGACTTCTTCAAGCAGGCCCTCGTCCTCGACCAGATCGAGGCCGTTGGCGAAGGCCAAATTCCTGGCGTCGTCACGGATCATGCGCTTGCGTCGCTCGGGATCGAGCACGACCTTTGCCGCTTCGAGGCTTGCCACGTAGTCATCGAAGCGGCGCACGGTGATCGGGTCCGGCGCGTGGAAGCGGTGGCCGTAGGTGACGTTCGAGGAACGGATGCCGTCGACGGCGAAATCGACCACCTCCGGCTCCTCCGTCTCGGGCCCGAAGGTGCAGAGGATGGACTGCAGCGGCCGCACCCAGCGCAACGAGCCGGGATTGCGCGAGGCCGCGCCCCAGCGCATGGATTTCGGCCAGGGGAAGTCGCGGATGATGGCGGGCATCATCTCGGCGATGATCTCCTCGGCCGCCCTCCCCTTCTTCTCGATCACGGCGACATAGAAATCGCCCTTCTTCGGATCGGAGCGGACCTCCGCCTCCTCGATCGAGGAAAGCCCCGCGCCGCGCAGAAAGCCCTCTATGGCCTTTTCCGGTGCGTCGGTGCGGGGTCCTTTGCGCTCCTCGCGCACATCGCGCGAGCGGGCGGTGACCCCGCGGACATCCAGCGTCAGCCGGCGCGGCGTCCAGTATTCCTGGCATCCCTCATAGGTGAGCCCGGCTTCCACGAGGCCGTCGGTGACGCGCTTCTTGAGGTCACCCGCCGCCTTGCGCTGCATGCGGGCGGGGATTTCTTCGGAGCGCAGTTCGAGGAGAAGGTCGGGCATGGAAGGATTCGATCAGTGATGACTGAAAAGGGTTGGCGGCGGCATATCAACTATGCCGTGGACTGTCACCTTTTGGTTGACACGCCGCACAATGAGGGCTGCGCCGAGCCCGGCGATAGCTAGGCCGCTTTGCGCTCCATCGTCGCGCCGCCGGCCTCCGTCTTGAGGAATGCCTCCCCGCAGGCCTTGGCGAGATCGCGCACGCGCAGGATATAGCTCTGGCGCTCGGTCACAGAGATGACGCCGCGGGCATCGAGGAGATTGAAGACGTGGGAGGCCTTGATGCACTGGTCGTAGGCGGGAAAGACCAGCTTGTGCAGCGCGCCCTCGGCCTCGGGAGCCCCGGCCTCCAGCAGCGCGCGGCATTCCTTCTCGGCGTCCTCGAAATGGCGGAAGAGCAGCCCCGTGTCGGCATATTCGAAGTTGAAGCGCGAGTATTCCTGTTCGGCCTGCAGGAAGACGTCGCCATAGGTGACCTTGTCGGGCCCTTCCAGCCCGTTGAAATTGAGCTCATAGACGTTGTCGACACCCTGGACATACATCGCGAGCCGCTCCAGCCCGTAGGTGAGCTCGCCGGAAACCGGCGCGCACTCGATGCCGCAGACCTGCTGGAAATAGGTAAACTGGGAGACCTCCATGCCGTCGCACCAGCACTCCCAGCCGAGCCCCCAGGCGCCCAGCGTCGGGCTCTCCCAGTCGTCCTCGACGAAGCGGATGTCGTGACGCAATGGGTCGAGGCCGATGGCTTGAAGCGAGCCGAGATAGAGTTCCTGCAGGTCCGGCGGGTTGGGCTTCAGGATCACCTGGAACTGATAATAGTGCTGCAGCCGGTTCGGGTTTTCGCCGTAGCGGCCGTCCTTGGGGCGGCGCGAGGGCTGGACGTAGGCCGCGTTCCACGGGCGCGGACCCAGCGAGCGCAGCGTCGTGGCCGGGTGAAAGGTGCCCGCGCCGACCTCCATGTCATAGGGCTGAAGGATTACGCACCCCTTTTCGGCCCAGTAGTGCTCGAGGGTCAGGATAAGCCCCTGGAACGAGCGGGCGGGATGCATGTGCGGCAGGGGGGGGTCGGCGGTCACGCGAGCTACTCCGGCGGTTTCGGGACGCGGGCATCGTCCTATTGTGGTGACCGGGAAGCGTCAAGCCGCGGGAGGGGAGGTGGCGGCCCTGCCCGCCGCCCCCTGCGCGTTGAGCCGGGAAGCCGCTAGCGGTCGTTCGCCGGCAATCTCAGCTCCAGGCCGGGCCGGATCCGGTTCGGGTCCCCGCCCAAGACGGGGTTGAGCTCCAGAATGTCGTGATAGCGGCTGCCGTCGCCCAGCTCCTCCGTGGCGATGGACCAGAGCGTCTGTCCGGGCTGGACGGTGTAGAGTTCGGCAGCCGCCGCCTCGGCGTCTTCGTCCGCCGGCTTCTGTCCGGCACCGGGGACGACGGTGCGGGCGTTTCCGGCGGCATCGGCGAGTTTGTCGCCCTCTTCCGGCGGCATGCCCTCGGCCAGCTTCTGTTCCACCTCGGCCAGAAGCTCGGGCTCGGGCTCCAGGTCGCGCGCGTGCGCCCATTGAAAACGCGCCTCAAGCTTACGGCCGACACGCCAATAGGCATCGCCCAGATGGTCATTGAGCACCGGATCCTGCGGGCGCAGGGAGACGGCGCGCTCCAGTTGCTCGACCGCCTCCTCGTATTCACCCAGCCTGTAATGCGCCCAGCCGAGCGAATCGACGATGAAGCCGTCGCTGGGACGCAGCTCCACCGCGCGGCGAATGAGGTCCATCGCCTCTTCAAGGTTCATGTTCATGTCGACCCAGGAGTAGCCGAGATAGTTCAGCACCTGGGGTTGGTCGGGATAGAGCTCGAGGGCGGTCTTGAAGTTGGGCTCGGCCTTCTCCCATTCCTTGAGCCGCTCATAGGCGATGCCGCGCCGGTAAAACAGGTTCCAGTCCTCCCGCCGCGGCTCGTCGATCCGGGCGACCGCCCGGTCGTAGACGCTGGCGGCGGCGGCATAGTCCTCCTGCGCGGCATAGACGCCGCCGAGGGCCAGATAGGCGCGCATGTCGGACGGATCCGCATCCAGCGCCGATTCCAGATGCTCTATCGCCTGCTCGTGACGGTCCAGATCGGCCATGTTGAGCCCGATCTGGAAGTCCGCGAAGCGCGCCCAGGGGGAACTCCCGTCGATCTGCTCGTAATAGCCGATCGCCCGCGCTGATTCCTGTTGCCTTTCGGCCAGGCGCGCAAGCTGCACCAGGATCGCATCATTGTTCGGCCTCAGCGCGAAGGCCTGCTGCAGATAAAGCTGGGCGAAGGAAAGAAAGGCCTCGCCGCCCGAACTGGCAAGCTCCGTGGCCATGTCGAGCAAGACCTCGGCCGCCCCATCGGCGGCGGACGTCACAACGGGCTTGAGCGTTTCGCCCGCCGCGAGCCTGTCGCGCAGTTCCTGCACAGAAGCGATGCCGCCGCCGGACTCGAGCGCCCGGTCCACGACCTCGAGCGCCTGCTCGTCATCTCCCAGGCTCGACAGATAGGCGGCATAAGCCTCCGCCATGCGGCCGAACCGGTCCGGCACCACCGGTTGCAGCACGAGATTGTTGAAGAAAACCTCGAATGCCTCCTTCGCCTCCGCCTCGCGGCCACCCTCGGCCAGCATCAGCGCGCGCTGATAGTCCGTGAAGGGGCCATACCAGTTGGGGCCCTCCATGCCGTCGATATGGGCCAGCGCGCCGTCGAGATCGCCCTGCCCCAGCTTGGCCCAGGCCGTCATGGCGTCGGTCACCAGACGGTCGATGTCGGACTCCAGCACCAGCTTCAGCCAGCGCTCGGCTTCCGCGTAGTCCTCACTGCGGAACGAATCGATAGCGAGGACGAGCCGGGAGAAGCGCTCCATCTCCGGCTCCGACTGCAGCTTCCTGGCGTAGGGCAGCGCCTCGTCGAGCCGCCCCTGCAGGACCAGGGTGCGCAGCAGGCTTTGCTGCAAGGCGCCGTTTTCGGGATCGAACGCGATCGCCCGCTGGTAATAGGCGACCGCCGTATCCAGGTCGTTCTCGAATTCGGCCGCCCGCCCGGCGAGATAGGCGCCGGAGAAGGAATGCACGGGTGCGATCTCGATCGTTTCCGCGTCCGGCCTGGCGAGACCCGCCTCCACGGAGAACATCATCAACGCCGCGGCAGCCGCGGTCGCTTTCAAGCCTGCCTTCATTCGCCGCATTGTTTCCCTTCCGTCGGCCGCCTGCATACGGGCCGCTCCGCCCGCTCCCATCCGGGGCTTAAGGTAAGAGCATGGCCTTTTTGCGGAGACGCTTCAACGGGCAATAGCTGTTTTTCGCGCCGTTCATACCACACGGCTGATGCAGAAATCGATGACGTCGAAAAGCGCCGATTTCTGCGGGGTGCTTTTCAGCGGCGCCAGCGCGTCGCGCGCGATCTCGCCGAAATGGCGCGCACGCCCGATGGTGTCGCCGATGGCGCCATGCTTGTTCATCAGGCCGATGGCCTTCTTGAGCGCCGCCTCGTCGTTTTCATTGTTCTCGATCGCGCCCTTCCAGAATGCGCGCTCCTCCTCCGAACCGCGGCGATAGCTCAGGATGACGGGCAGGGTCACCTTGCCCTCGCGGAAATCGTCACCGATGTTCTTGCCCAGGTCGCTGCTGCTGCCGCCGTAGTCGAGCGCATCATCGACGAGTTGGAATGCAAGGCCGAGATTGGCGCCGAAAGAGCGCAGGGCCGCGCGGTCGGCGCGCGCGGCCTCGGCGATCACCGGCCCCACCTCCGCCGCGGCGGAAAACAGCGCGGCCGTCTTGGCCTTGATGACGGCCAGATATTCGTCTTCGGTGGTCTCCAGGTTCTTGGCCACGCCGAGCTGCATCACCTCGCCCTCGGCGATCACGGACGCGGCGGCGGAGAGGATGTCGAGCGCCTCGAGTGAGCCGACCTCGACCATCAGGCGGAAGGCCTGGCCGAGCAGGAAATCGCCGACCAACACGCTTGCCTGATTGCCCCAGATCATGCGCGCGGTACGCTTGCCGCGGCGCAGGTCGCTCTCGTCCACCACGTCGTCGTGCAGGAGTGTGGCGGTGTGCATGAATTCCACGCTGGTGGCGAGCTTCACATGGCCCTCGCCGGCATAGCCGAACATCTGGGCGGCGGCGAGCGTGATCATCGGCCGCAGCCGCTTGCCGCCGGAGGAGATGAGATGGCGTGCGAGTTCGGGAATGAGGTCCACGTCCGAGCCGGCCTTGGTCAGAATCAGCTCGTTGACGCGCGCCATATCGTCCTTGGTGAGCCCGACAAGGCTCTCGACCGAAGCCGCGTCGCGCTTGCCGCCTTCGAGGTTCAATACGACACCCACCGGGAAAACCTCCACTTCGCTGTGCCGGGCGAGACTGCCCGGCCGGGACTGTATGGCGGCACCTGCGCCGGCCGCAAGCGGCGAATTAGCGCCTCCAGGGGGTTAGGACAACCGCTTTGCATTTACAAGCGCGCGGCGACCTGCCAACGTCGCGCACGATGATAGAACTATTGCGCACCAACGACGCCGTCACCCTCTCCTTCGTCGAAAGCCTGCTGCGGGATGCCGGTATCGACTATATGGTGGCCGACCAGAACATGAGCATCATGGAGGGCTCGCTCGGGATACTGCCGCGCCGCGTGCTCGTGGAGACGGAAAAGGCCGATCATGCAAGGCGCCTGCTGGCCGACGCCGGCGTGACAGGCGACGGCGGCACCTCCTGACGCCTTGCGCCATGCCCCGGGACGGCAGCTTCACCATCGACGCCTTTCATCGCGGCCGGTTTCACCTCGTCCAGCCCGCCGGCAAAGGCCACCGGGCCGGCCTCGACGCCATGCTCCTGGCGGGCGCCGTTCCGGGGAATTTCAGTGGGCGGCTGGCCGACCTCGGTGCAGGCGCGGGGGCGGCGGGCTTCGCCGTCGCCGCGCGCTGCCGTGAAGCCCGGGTCGTGCTGGTGGAGCGGTCGCCGGAAATGACGGCGTGCGCCCGCGAAAGCATCCGCCTGCCGGAAAACGGTATGCTGGCGCCGCGCCTTTCGGTGGTCGAAGCGGACGTGGGACTCTCCGGGCGGGAACGCAGGAGTGCCGGGCTTGCGGACCGCTCGTTCGACTTCATCATCATGAACCCGCCCTTCAACGCCGCCCACGACCGGGCAACGCCCGACCGGCTGAAGCGGCAGGCGCACGTCATGGAGGACGGCCTGTTCGACTGCTGGCTGAGAACCGCGGCGGCGATTTCCGCCCCCGGCGCTGCAATCGGCATTATCGCGCGGCCGGCTTCCTTGGGCGAAATTCTCACCGCCCTTTCGGGCCGCTTCGGAAGCACCGAGGCGCTCTCCATCCACGCGCGAGCGCAAAGCGAGGCGATCCGTGTCGTGGTCAGGGCGCGCAAGGGGGCACGCGGCGGCCTGAAATTCCGGCCGCAGCTGGTGCTGCACGGGGAGGAGCATGGCTTCACCCCGCGCGCCGACGCGATCATCAACGGTCGGGCAACCCTCTTCGATGATTGACGTTCAACCCGACGAACCGGGCATTGCGCAATCCCGGCGAGCGCCTACATGAAATCCACCAAAGCATTGGAGACCCGCCCCTTGAAACAGCTGCTGTCGCGCCTTCTCCCGAAATCCCTGCGTTCCGACGCCGTCACCATTCCCGTCGTCAGACTGCAGGGTGCGATCATGGCCAGCGCCAGCCCCATGCGCCAGCATCTTTCGCTTTCCTCGACGGCGGGCGTGCTCGAAAAGGCCTTTTCCTATTCGGCACCCGCCGTGGCGATCTCGATCAATTCTCCAGGCGGCTCGCCGGTGCAGTCGCGCCTCATCTACAAGCGCATCCGCGACCTTGCCAAGGAGAAGAACCGGAAGGTGCTCGTCTTCGTGGAGGACGTCGCCGCCTCCGGCGGCTACATGATCGCGCTGGCAGGCGACGAGATCATCGCCGACCCCTCCTCGATCGTCGGTTCCATCGGGGTCGTGTCAGCCGGTTTCGGCTTCCAGGAGATGATCGGCAAGATCGGCGTGGAGCGGCGCGTGCACACCTCCGGCCGCAACAAGGCCATCCTCGATCCCTTCCAGCCGGAGAAGAAAGAGGATGTAAAGCACCTGAAGTCCATCCAGGACGAGTTGCACGAAATCTTCGTCGGACTCGTGAAGGAGCGGAGAGGCGGGAGGCTCGTCGAGAACGACGATCTGTTCACGGGGCTGTTCTGGTCGGGTGAGCGCGGGCACGCGCTCGGCCTGGTCGACGCGCTCGGCGACATGCGTTCCTATCTGAAGAGCCGGTATGGCGAAAAGACCAGGCTCAAGCTGGTAAGCCAGCCGCGCGGCCTTTTCGGCCGCCGGGTGAGCCTGTTCGGCACGGAGGGGCGGGCCGAAATCGCCGCGGCGGCGACGGCCGGGCTTCTGCAGGCCGCCGAGGAACAGGCTCTGTGGCGGCGCTATGGACTTTGAAGCATTGCGCGACCGGCGAAACGAACTATCTTCGGGATAGTGCTAGGAGACAAGCAGCATGCCGCAACTGATCTTCTTCAGCCTTATCGCCGTCGTCGCCTATTTCGGCTACCGGGCTTTCGTGCGCGAGGCCGAGCGTGTCAGCGCACGGATGGAGCGCGTGCGACAGGAGGCACGCACCGGCAGCATGGGCACACTCGTCAAGGATCCCGAGACCGGCGAGTATCGCCTGGCCAAGGACTGAGCCCCTCTCCATGGCGGGGGGCCTGGAGCGCGTGGCGCCGGCGAAGATCAACCTGGCGCTCCACGTGACGGGCCGGCGCGCCGACGGCTATCATCTCCTGGAAACCCTCGTCGCCTTCACGCGGCACGGCGATCTGCTGCAAGCGGAAACCGCAGATCGCGACGCCTTCGTCGTGACCGGCCGCTACGGGGCGGAGGTGCCGCGCGACGGCACCAACCTGGTGCTGGCCGCGCGCGACATGCTGCGCAGCGCCTTCGGTGCGACCGCGGCGCGACCGGTAAAGCTCACGCTGGGGAAGAATCTCCCCGTCGCGTCGGGAATTGGCGGCGGATCCAGCGACGCGGCTGCGGCGATCGGTCTGCTCAAGCAATATTGGCGGATCGACACGACGGGGGAAGAACTGGCGCCGGTTTCCCTTTGTCTCGGCGCCGACGTGCCCATGTGCCTTGTCGCCCGGCCGCTCCTCGCGCGCGGTATCGGCGAGACACTGGAGCCGGTGGCCGGCCTGCCCACGCTGCCCGTCCTGCTCGTCAATCCGGGCATCCCCCTTGCCACGCCCGCCGTCTTCGCGGCATTGGTGAAGCGGTCGAACCCGCCCCTTCCGCCTTTTCCGGGGGGGGATATTGCCGCAACGGTCGACTGGCTGGAGACTACGCGCAACGACCTGGAACCGGCGGCCATCGGCCTCGTGCCGGAAATCGCCTCGGTTCTGGAGACCCTGCGAGACGCCGGCGCGCTTCTGGCACGCATGTCCGGCTCGGGCGCGACCTGCTTCGGCATCTTCGCGACGGATGAAGACGCGCGCGCGGCCGCAAAGGCCATTGCCAGCCGCCGCCCCGCATGGTTCCTTCAAGCGACGAGCATTATGCCAACTTCGGAGCCGGTTCAGGATGGCTGAAAACGACCGCCAGTTCATTCCGGTGCGCTTTGCCGTGCTCACCGTGTCCGACAGCCGTGCGCTGGACGACGACAAATCCGGCCGCACCCTCGCGGAACGCATCGAGAAGGCCGGCCACCACCTCGCCGACCGGGCGATCGCGCCCGACGAGGCCGAACGCATCCGCGAGGTCGTCCGGGCCTGGTGTGCCGACGGCGCCATAGACGCAGTGATCACGACGGGCGGCACGGGCTTTACCGGGCGCGACGTCACGCCGGAAGCGTTGGAGCCGCTTTTCGACAAGCGCATGGACGGCTTTTCCGATGTCTTCCATCGCGTGTCGTTCGAGAAGATCGGGACCTCGACCATCCAGTCGCGTGCGACCGCCGGGCTCATCGGCCAGACCTTCGTCTTCGTGCTGCCGGGCTCGCCGGGCGCGTGCCGCGACGCCTGGGACCACGTCTTGAAGGACCAGTTCGACTATCGGCACATGCCCTGCAACTTCGTGGAAATCATGCCGCGCCTCGACGAGCACCTGCGCCGCGCCAAGGGGTGAAAAGCGGAAAATATTCACAGCTCCACCAAAAAGTTCTTGCTTTGTTCCGCATCGGTGGATAGGAATAGATTCATCCGACGAACGCGATTGTACGGAACGCGAAAGGCATGGGACCCATGGACCAGATTGCACGGGCAGACCTTGTCGCTTCACGCGGTGCCGGGGCGGCAGCCGCCAATGCGGTGATCGAGGAGGCCGGCCTACGGATTGGCGATGATCGCCGGCGCGGCCGGGCCGCCGGGATCAACCCCACCGGCCGCTACGAGCCGATCACCCGGCACGTCTTCGATGACGGGTGGGAGACGATCGAGGACCTGCCGCCCTTCAAGACGGAAGTACAGGTGGAAAAGCCGCGCGCCATCATCACGCGCAATTCGTCGCCCGACATTTCCTTCGACCGTTCCATCAATCCCTATCGCGGCTGCGAACATGGCTGCGTCTATTGCTTCGCACGGCCGACCCACGCCTATATGGGCATGTCCCCGGGTCTCGATTTCGAATCGCGCCTGTTCGCCAAACCGGATGCGCCGCGCCTTCTGGAAAGGGAGCTTTCCAAGCGCGGTTACGAACCGCGCACCATCGCCATCGGCACCAACACCGATCCCTATCAGCCGATCGAGAAGAAATGGCGGATCATGCGCGAGATCCTCGAGGTGCTGGAAGCGCACGGGCATCCCGTCGGCATCGTGACGAAATCGGCGCTGGTCACACGCGACATCGATATCCTCTCGCGTATGGCGGAGAAGGGGCTGGCAAAGGTGGCGCTTTCGATCACCACGCTCGACCGCAAGCTTGCCCGTACGATGGAACCACGAGCGGCGACGCCGCCGCGGCGGCTGGAGGCGGTGCGTGCGCTCAGCGAGGCCGGCATTCCCGTTTCCGTGATGATCGGGCCGGTCATCCCCGGCCTCAACGACAGCGAGATCGAGCGCATCCTGGAATCGGCGCATGCCGCCGGCGCACGCGAGGCGGGCTACATCATCCTGCGCTTGCCGCTGGAGGTGAGCCCGATCTTCAAGGACTGGCTCCTGCGCCATTACCCCGACCGCTATCGGCACGTCATGTCGCTCGTGCGCTCGATGCGCGGCGGAAAGGACTATGATGCGGAATGGGGCAAGCGCATGAAGGGAACCGGCCCCTATGCCTGGCAGATCGGCCGCCGTTTCGAAATCGCCGCCAAGCGCATCGGCCTCAACGCCGAGCGGCGCAAGCTGCGCACGGACCTGTTCAAGCCGGTGAACGGGTCGGGCGAGCAACTCGTGCTGCTTTGACATTCCTGGCGGGCGCGCGTCCGCGCCTGCACATCCTTTCCGTCGTGGGCCCTCCCCCGTCCCGACGGCGCCTTCCCCGGATTTCTCTGCCCCCTCCCCGGGAAAGGCTTGCGGAGAATCGGAAGCGATGCGAGCATCGCCGCAATGGCTCCTTCGCATTCCGATTCTCCGCTTCTTTTCGATCTCCCGGTGCGGCCCGATTTCGTGCTGGAGCGCGGCATCATGCGCGAGGGGCACGCACCGGTGGCGGGTTTGGACGAGGTGGGCCGCGGCCCCTTGGCGGGACCGGTCGTCGCGGCCGCGGTGGTGCTCGATCCCGAGCGCATCCCGGACGGTCTCGACGATTCCAAGCGGCTGGCGCGGGAAGCGCGCGACAGCCTTTTCCTGGACATCTTCGAGGCCGCGCTCGCCGTCTCGGTCTCCTCGATCTGCGCCTCCACCATAGACGGGTCGAACATTCTTCGGGCAAGCCTCGAGGCGATGCGGCGGGCCCTGGAAGGCCTGTGCGTGCGGCCGGCTTATGCACTCGCTGACGGTCGCGACATACCGCCGGGCCTGCCCTGCCCCTGCCGGGCCGTCGTCAAGGGTGATCAGCGCTCCCAATCGATCGCCGCCGCCTCGATCGTCGCCAAGGTGGTGCGTGACCGCATGATGGTGCGCACCGGCGGTTGCGCACCGCATTACGGCTTCGACAGCCATGTCGGCTACGCCACGGAAAAGCACCGCTCGGCCATCGCCGAGCACGGGCCGATGATCCGGCTTCACCGGATGAGCTTTTCGCCCTTCAAGCCCGCCGAAGCCTAGTTCAGTTCACCGTTTCACGGAAACGGTGAACTGAACTTGATTCCACGCAATTCCGGATGGAAAACCGGCTTCCACTTTTCCTGGAATTGCTCTAACCCGCCTTTCTCGTATCCCTGTGCCCTGCACCTGTTTGGAGCGGCCCGAAGGTCGCCGTGCGAGAGCATGAGAAAACGGGTTAAGCCTCACACCGGCGAGACGCCGAAGAGCATCCGATGCAACCCGGCAAGGAAGAGACCGTAGACGGCCAATCCGGCGAGCACGGCCACCACATCGGCGCGAATCGAGGGCATGCGCACCGCCGCTGGCTTGCGCGGATGGCGAACGGAGGAAGCCCAATCGACGGCTGCCCATCCGGCCAGTCCGCCGAACAGAACCAGATCCGCCAGCGTGCCGTTGGCAGTAAGATGCGCGCCTCCCCACAGGATCGTCGCGATCAGCATCGGATGCCCGAGTGCCGCCCTGATGTGTCCCGGCGCGTAGGCGGCGGCGACAAGCGGAAAGACCGGCAGCATCAGTAGCAGCGCCAGATGCCGCAGCCCCGTGGGCGGTGCATAGAGAATGATCGGTTCCTGCCGGGCAAGGCCATAGCCCCACACGATCAGCACCAAGCCCAGAATGGAGATGACGGTGTATGGCAGCATCCATGCCCGCTCGCCGCCATGCGCCATGACTCGCTCGCGCAGACCGGGTGCGACCATGCGCACCGAATGGGTTCCGAGGAACAGGAAAAGCCCCAGGATCAGCACAATCATGATCGCTCCCACTGTGTAGCCGGTCAGCCCGGCGCCGTCATGCGCTCGCAGTGCACTGCTTGCATGAACATGTTTCGTTAGATACTATAACTAATGTTATTAGCACTTTCATGTCAACGGCCACGGTTTACCAGCAGATGCCCACCACACACCAGAAAAGCCGCCGGGAACGGCTTCGCGAATCCACCCTCGGCGAAATTTGCGCAAGCGCACGCGCGCTCCTCGTGGCCAAGGGGAGTGCCGCGGTGACGATGAATGCCGTCGCCCGCAGCATGGGCATGACGGGGCCGGCGCTTTACCGCTACTATGCGAGCCAGGCGGAGTTGATGGAGGGGCTGAAAGCCGACCTTTTCCGCGAGCTGATCGAGACCATGCGCACCGCCGGCGATCGGCCCGACTTCGACACGCCGGCCGAGCGGCTGTTGTCCATCTGCCGTGCCCTGCGCGGCTGGGCCGTCGCGCATCCGGCGGAATTCCGGATTCTCTTCGCCAGCCCCGTGTCCGCCTCTTCCACGCCGCGCTGCAACCCCTCCTCAAGCCACTCCGGCTATGCCTTCGGGCAGGTGTTCCTGGAGCAGGTCGTGGTCATCTGGGAAGCGCAGCGCTTTCCCATTCCCAGCCTGGACGACATGGACCCGGCAATCGCCGAGCAGCTTCAGGTCTATTCGGAGCGAATCGGCGGCCGGCTACCGCCCGAAGCCGCCTACGTTTTTCTCACCTGCTGGATGCGGCTTTACGGTCTCCTGTGCATGGAGGTGCTGAACCAGATCGGCTTCGCCTTCAGCAACGTGGAGCCGATCTTCGAAGGATGCCTCAAAGAGCTCTGCGAGATGCTCGATATCGCCTATTCGCCCCCGAGCCGCTGACAAAGACACGACGCAGCGCAAGCCGGAACGGATGGAACCCTTGGGCCAGGCTGGATCCGTTCACCGTTTCAACGGTGAACGGATCCAGCCGTTGATTCCACGCAATTCCGAACGGAAAACCGGCTTCCACTTTTCCTGGAATTGCTCAAAAAAAAGCCGCCGGCAAGCCGGCGGCACCTGACTGTTCGCGCTCCGGGTGAAAATCAGTTCAGCTTCGACTTCACTTCCTTGAGCGAATTTTCGAAAAGCGTGCCGCTCACCTTACCGTCGACCTTCTCGGCGAGAATGCTTCCAGCCGCCGCGATGGCCACGTCGACGGCACGCGCGCGCACTTCGTTGACGGCGTCGCGCTCCGCCTGGGCGATCTTCTGCTCGGCAAGCGCGGTGCGGCGGGTGACGTATTCCTCGGTCTTCGATTTCGCCTCGGCAACGATGATCTTCGCCTCGCGCTTGGCGGCAGCGACGAGTTCCTCTGCCTCCTGCTCGGCCTCGCGGCGCTTGCGCTGGTATTCGGCCAGAAGCTGCTGCGCCTCTTCGCGCAACTCGCGCGCCTCCTCCAGCTCGTTGCGGATGCGCTCGGCCCGCTTGTCGAGCGTCTGGTTCATCATTCCCGGCACCTTGTAATAGACAAGAACGGCGAGAAATATGATGAGGGCGACCAGTGCCCAGAATGTCGCGTCCATAGCCCTCTCCTACTGCCGGGCGGCCTTGACGGCGGCCACCAGGGTCTTCTTGTCCACCGTACCGCCAACCAGTTCACCGACGATGGTGCCCGCCGTTTCCTCGGCGATGATGCCGACATCCTCGAGCGCGGCCTGCTTGATCTCCGAAATGCGGCCTTCGGCCTCGGCAAGCTTCTTCTCGAGCGATTCCTCGACGCGGCGGCGCTCGGCCTCGGCTTCCGCCTTGGCGTTGTCACGCGCTTCCTGGGCAATGCCACCGGCCTTCTTGCGCGCCTCGGCGAGCTCCTGCTCGTAGGCGGCAATCGCGGCGTCGGCCTCTTCCTTCATGCGCGCCGCCTGGTCGAGATCCTGGGCGATGCGGTCGCGCCGCACCTCCAGAATGCTGGCAATGCGCGGCAGCGCCACCCGCTTCAGGAACAGATAGAAGAGGCCGAAGGTGATCGCCAGCCACAAGAGCTGCGAAGGATAGGTCGAGGCGTCGAACGGAGGAAAGCTGCCTCCGTGGCCGCCATTCTCCGCTACGCCGGTCTCTGTGTGGGTTTCGGTGGCAGCGTCCTCTGCCGCCTGTGCGAATGCCGGTGCCACAAACATGGCTGTCCCCTTGGATACCGAAGAGCCGGCCGCACGGAACGGCCGGCTGAAAGCACGTTCGATGCGCGCTTAGGTGAAGAGCAGAAGCAGCGCCACCAGCAGCGAGAAAATGCCGAGCGCCTCGGTCACGGCGAAGCCGAAGATAAGGCGGCCGAACTGACCGTCGGCGGCAGAGGGGTTGCGCAGGGCGCCCGCCAGGTAATTACCGAAAATATGGCCGAGGCCGATGCCGGCGCCGCCCATGCCAAGACAGGCGATGCCCGCGCCGATTGCCTGTGCTGCTTCTACTTCCATCTTGCAACTCCTTGTGGATTTTAAGTTCGGGTTATCCGGTTCAGGCGGGAACCCGCCGATCTGTTTTCCTAGTGGCTCGGATGCAGGGCATCGTTGAGATACATGCAGGTGAGCACCGCGAAGACATAGGCCTGCAGAAAGGCCACGAGGAATTCGAGGCCGGTCAGCGCCACGGTCATGGCGAGCGGCAGCACCGCGCCCGCGGCCCCGGCGACGCCAAGCGCGCCGAGCGAGGTGACGAAGCCAGCGAAGACTTTCAGCGTGATGTGCCCGGCCAGCATATTGGCGAAAAGACGCACAGACAGGCTGACCGGACGCGAAAGGAAGGAAACCACTTCGATCGCGACCACGAGCGGCACCAGCACAGCCGGCACGCCTTCAGGAACGAACAGTTTCAGGAAACCCAGGCCGTGCTTCCAAAAGCCGTAGACGAGGACCGTTCCGATCACCAAAAGCGCCAGCGCGAAGGTGACGATGATGTGGCTGGTAACGGTGAAGAAATAGGGGAACATGCCGAACAGGTTGGCCACCAGCACGAACATGAACAGCGAGAAGACGAATGGGAAGAAACGCATCCCCTGGCTGCCGGCCGCATCGCGCAGCATCGAGGCGATGAACTCATAGGTCATCTCGGAGACCGACTGCAGCCGGCCGGGAACAAGCCCGCGGCTCGACGTGGTCAGGTACAGAAACGCACCCGCGGCCGCCACGGTGGCGACCATGAAGGCCGAGGCGTTCGTGAAGGAGAAATCGAGTCCGCCGACTTCAATCGGAATCCATTTGGAGATCTGGAACTGATGAATCGGGTCTGTGGCCACTGAGGTTCCCTCACCTGTCACGCCGCGGCGGAAGCCGCATATTAGTCCTTACCGTCCTCATCATCGCCCTTCTTCGGCGGCGTCGCGCCAAAGTCAGCGACCTGCCCCGCCGAGCGCAGGACATTGAGTATGCCCGCCCCGAAACCGAGGAGCAGGAAGATGATCAATCCCCAAGGCGACGTTCCGGCCATCTCGTCGATGAACCAGCCGAGGGCCGCCCCGACCACAATGCCGGCGATGAATTCGCTGGAAAGCCTCAGCGCATTCGCAAAACCGCCCGCACCGCCTGTCTTCGCGCGCTCGTCGCTTTCCGGTTCCGCCGGCTTTCTGGCCGCCAGCGCCGCTTCAAGGGTACGCCGGCGTCCATCCAGATCGCCCGGCTTGTCCCGATCGGCCACCGTACCCTCCATGCCGGGTTACCGGTCAGCTTCGTCGCTTCAAAGTCGGGCGCAACATAGAGACCGGTCCCGCGCCAGTCAAGCCACGCAGCAGCACCAGGATTGACTTACTTTTCAGTTTAAAATCAGAATGTTACATGGGTGCGACAAAGCGTCATTCACAGCCTGTTCGCCGGCCGGGACGGAATCGCCGTCTTTTCACGCCACCCGGCGTGAAGACGGCGCTTTACTTCCACCCGCCGCCATAGGTCCGGTAGAAGACATGCCGGCCGATCCGCTTGGTGCGCTCCATGGTCGAAGCCCAGCGCGGGTTCACATAAGTGGCATGGTAGTGGGTGGAAGAGCCGACCTCTTCCAGCCAGATCTTGCCGGCCGTCACCGCCATCCCGACCTCCTCGGCCATGCGATAATGCGCGGGGCTTTTCACGCGGTCGCGAATGCCGTCGCAGGCGAAGGAAAACTGGCAGCGGTTGCGCCATTTCTCGTTCTGATAGACGACACCGCAGACGGAGTTCGGATAGGCCGGATTGCGCACCCGGTTCAGGATGACCTGGCCGACCGCGGCCTGTCCCTTCACTGGCTCGCCGCGCGCCTCGAAATAGATTCCTGCAGCCAGACACCGCTGCTCCTGCTTGGAGAAAGCCGAGGGCGGCAGCGGCTGGCGCGCCCAGGCGTGGTCACCGGGCGAAACGGGCGGGATGAAGCGACCACCGTCCTCGTCTCGCAGGATGCTGGCGAAGGGCGAGGCCTCGGCATAGTCCGGTTCGGCCGGCGCATAGGCGGTGGCCAGCACATCGGCCTTGTCGTTGTTGATCAGGCTGGCGATCGCCGGCGGCAGATCGGACCCGGCCTGCCGGTCGTGCTTCAGGTAGAAGGCGGAGGCGATCTGCACCTCCTTGCCTTTGATCTCGGGCTTGGCGAAGGCCATGTGCACGTCGCTCACCCGCCGCGGCGCCAAAAGCGCACCCTTCTGCTCGAAGATGGAACCGGCGTTGAACAGCTTCGGCGGCGCCATCGGCACCGCATCGACCAGGCGGCCCCGTTTCTCGGCGCGATTGACGCGGTCCTCGTCGGGTGTGACGGCGGCGATCTTCCGTTTCGCGCGGAAGGCAATCTCGCCGATGCCCGCAGCCGCCATACCGCTGCCGGAAATTCCGCCGAGCCGCGCATCCGGATCGACAAAGGGCATCTCCGCCTGGTGCACGGAACCGGCCACCGAGCGTTCTATCACCGCGGCCCAGCGCGGCCCCGCCTCCTGCCCGGAAACCAGGCTCGTCATGTCCTGATAGGCGGTCGCCGTCGGAAAACCGGCCCACAATGCAAGCCCGAGAAACAGCGGAGAAAGAGAAGAACGGTCTTCGCAGACGCGCTCAAACAGCCGCCCTATAGCCGATGCAAGCACTCGAACCTCACCGATACGCAAACACAACGCCAACGGACGGCAAACTATTTGATTAACCTTGATCACCGGTTAACGGGACGGATGAAATTGCAGAAAGCGAGGGGCGGCACGCGACGCTCGGGAACTGCCGGGCAAAGGTGCCGAAACCGTGACACGGCGGAGCGGGGGCGACAATTTGCCCTCGCAATGGTTCCCGGGTATGCCGAAGGGCCGGCGCCGGAGCGCCCTGGGCGAGCCGCCGCCCGCCCGCACGAGGAGGAGGAACAGAATGGACGCCGCCGCATTGCGCGCCGCTCAGGCGCCGATCAAGGAACGCTACAAGTCGGATCCGCAGGCCGCTCTGGTCACGTTGCGCGCCACCGGCGCCCTCGACGACCGGAACGTCGCCTGCAAGGTGGAGACCGGACGCGCGCTGGCCGTTGCCGGACTGCACCCGGCAACCGGCGGTTCCGGCCTCGAGTTGTGTTCCGGCGACATGCTCCTGGAAGCGCTCGTCGCCTGCGCCGGCGTGACGCTGAAAGCGGTGGCCACGGCCCTGGAGATACCGCTTGCCGCGGGCACGGTTGCGGCGGAAGGCGATATCGACTTTCGCGGCACGCTCGGCGTCGACCGGGAGGCGCCGGTGGGCTTTGCACGGATCCGCCTGACCTTCGAGGTCGACACGGACGCGCCGCAGGACAAGCTCGACCTGCTTCTGAAACTCACCGAACGCTATTGCGTGGTCTATCAGACGATCCGCCACGGCCCCGCGGTGGAAGTGACGCTGAAACGTGCATAGCAAGCCGGGCCAGGAAACGACCGCGCTTTAGCCAGTGCCGTTCAGCCGCGCTTGCGGCGTGCGCGGCCGGCATAGGGATTTTCGGATGTTCGCAGCGCGACGCGAATGGGCACGCCATAGATATCGAAGGCCTCGCGCAAGCCGTTGACGAGATAGCGCACATAGGATTGCGGCATCGCCTCCGGGCGCGAGCAGGAGAGCACGAAGCCGGGCGGCCGCGTCTTGACCTGGGTCATGTATTTCACCTTCAGCCGGCGGCCGGCGACGGCCGGCGGCGGGTGCTGCGCCGTGGCGCGCTCCAGCCAGCGGTTGAGCGGCCCGGTGGGTACCCGCCGGTTCCAGATGTCATGCGTGGCGACCGCAGCTTCCATCATGCGGTCGAGCCCGCGGCCCGTCTCGGCGGAAATGGGCACGGCCTTCATCCCGCGTGCCTGCGGCAGAAGGCGCTCCGTCTTCTCGCGCAACTCGGCCAGGGTCGCCTGGCGGTCCTCGACGAGATCCCACTTGTTGAAAACGATCACCGGCGCCCGCCCCTCGCGGATGATGAGATCGGCGATCTGCAGGTCCTGCTTGTCGAAAGGCATTGTGGCGTCGAAGACGACGATCACCACCTCCGCGAAACGGATGGCGCGCAGCGTCTCCCCGACCGAGAGCTTCTCCAGCTTTTGCTGAACGCGCGACTTGCGCCGCATGCCGGCCGTATCGAACAGCTTGATGCCGCGTCCCTGCCAGTTCCATTCGACGGAGATCGCATCGCGCGTGATGCCGGCCTCCGGCCCGGTAAGCAGACGTTCCTCGCCGATCAGCGCGTTGATGAGCGTCGACTTGCCTGCATTGGGCCTGCCGACCACGGCGATGCGGATCGGCCTGTCCGGGTCGATGGCAGGCTCGTCGGCGTCAGGATCGACATCTTCGCCAATCAGCGCCTCGCCGTTGTCTGCCGGCGCCGTCGCCTCTGGCTCCTCCAGGGCCGCATCACCTGCCGCCGCGGCGATCGCGTCGCGCAGTTCGGCCATGCCCCGGCCATGCTCTGAGGAGATGGCGATCGGCTCGCCGAGTCCGAGTCCCCAGGCGTCCAGGACGCCGGCCTCGGCGCCGCGCACGTCCGTCTTGTTGGCCACCAGGACCACCGGCTTGCTTTTGCGGCGCACGACCTCGGCGAAGGTGCGGTCGTCGGGCATCAGTCCCGCCCGCGCATCGATCATGAAAAGGACGAGGTCGGCCTCGTCGATCGCCGTTTCCGTCTGTGCGCGCATACGCGCTTCGAGAGTCGGCGCGGCGGCGTCCTCGAGGCCGGCCGTGTCGACAACGTCGAAGCTGAGGTCGTGCAGCCGGGCCGGGTGCACGCGACGGTCACGCGTCACGCCGGGAGTATCGTCCACCAACGCGATCCTGCGTCCCACCAGCCTGTTGAAGAGGGTCGACTTGCCGACATTCGGCCGGCCGACGATAGCGACCTTCAAGGTCATGATCTATCCCGATTCGCTGGCCGAACCGGCAATCAGCTCGGACATCATCTCCGCCCGCTGCCGCGTTCCCGACGGTGCCCGGGGATCGTCGATGATCTGCTCGAAAAGCGCGAGCGCGTTTTCGCGGTCGCCTTCCTTCCAGGCGGCCAGGGCGAGCGCCTCGCGTGCCGTGTGGCGCATGGGATTGTCGTCATCCGTCAGCGCTTCGACACGCGCGGCGACATCGGCATAGCTGCCGTGATCGACCAGGATGAGGCCGGCGCGCAGATTTGCCAGATCGCGGATAGCGGCTGGCGCGGAGCCGTTGGCCGCCACGGCGTCGAACTTCGCCACGGCCTCTTCGTACCGGCCGGCTTCGGCGAGCAGCGTGGCGGCCCGCAGGCGCGCCAGCATGGGATAATCGCCGTAGCCGGAGGTCTCCAGCTCTTCCAGGGCGGCCAGCGCCTCTTCGGTCTGACCTTCATCGGCGAGCTCAAGCGCCTGGGCGAACGCATCGCCGGCCTGGTTGGCGCGCGAAGTCGACCAATAGTCGTAGCCGACCCAAGAGGCCGTCGCGAGGATGAGCAGCGCCGCGATCCCCACGGCTAGGGCGCCGTAGCGCCGCCAGAGACTCTTCATCTGATCCTGGCGGAACTCTTCGTTGACCTCGCGGATGAAGCTGTCGTCGGACATGAAAAACCTGTTTTCCGCCGGGCAGCGCCCGGATTTCTTTCTGCTCGCCTTTTAACGGAAATTCGCGTGCATGGAAGGGGTCTGCCGCGTTGCGCCGCCAAGATGCCCCCTCGCTCACCGGCTGCCGGGTGGCTCACGGCGTTGCGAAGCGATTGTCTGCCGGCGGGCCTGCCGATAACATGGGGTCCATGGCCGTCGACTCGGATAGGGCGCGGCGGCAAGTGACACCGGATCAGCCGGTCGTCCGGTGGCTTGTTCGCAGCCGCAGGATCTGAACCTCCTTCGTAAGCTCAATCAGGAATCCCAGGCTCTCTCTCCAGGTGATGGATCCGTTCCTTCCGCGTCTCTTTACCAAAGCTGTTGAAATCCGGCCTCCAGTCGATAGCCGGCCACATTTCGGCAATAACCGCGCAATGGGGGTTTTTGTTGAAACGGTTGTCGAATGTCTCTTCTTATGCGTCTCGGCGCTTGCGCGCTCGCTTTGCTTGCCCCTCCTGCTCTCGCCCAATCCGACGTCCGGCGGCCGCAATATGTGATCATCTCCTTCGACGGGGCATTGCACATCGAGCAATGGGAGCGCAGCCGGGCCCTGGCGGAACGGACCGGCGCGCGCTTCACCTACTTCCTGTCCTGCGTCTACCTGCTCACGCCCGACACGCTGAAAGCCTATCGCAGCCCCGGCATGGCGGCGGGCCGGACCAATATCGGCCGCGGCTTCTCCACCAGCGACGTGCGGCTCAGGCTCGAACAGATCTGGCAGGCACGCAGCGAGGGGCACGAGATCGCCAGCCATGCGTGCGGTCATTTCGACGGCGGCGCGTGGAGCGCGGCGGACTGGAAACACGAATTGGAGCAGTTCCGGACGATCCTGCGGGACGCCTGGTCGGTCAACCGGATAGACGGCGAACCGGCGGATTGGCGGTCCTTCGCAGAAAACGAGGTCGTCGGCTTCCGCGCACCCTATCTGTCGACCGGCAAGGGTCTCTTCACGGCGCTCGCGGCCGAGGGCTTCCGCTATGATGCGAGCACCGTCTCGAACGGTCCGGCCGAAGCGGCGGACAAGGGCGGCGTGACGCGTTTTTCCCTGCCGATGATTCCCGAGGGGCCCCGGGGGAGACGCGTAATCGCCATGGATTACAATCTCTATGCACGCCATTCGGGCGCAAAGGAGAACACGGCGAAGGCCGCCGCTTTCGCGGCGCGTGCCTATGAAGCCTTCCATGCCGCCTTCGCACATGAATATGCGGGCGACCGGATCCCCCTGCAATTGGGATTCCACTTCACCTTGATGAACGGCGGCGCCTACTGGGAGGCGCTGGAGCGCTTCGCCGAAGAGGTTTGTGTCAAATCGGAGGTCCGCTGCGTCGGCTATCGGCAGTATCTGGAGGAGACCGCACCGGTTTCGGCGGCGTTGCGGCCAAGCATCGGCGGCTGAAGCGAAGGCTTCAAGGCGCCGTCGGACCGGAAACCCGCATACCCGCCACAGCAAAAAGCCAAAGAAAAGGCCCCGCCGCGACGGCGGGGCCCTTCAATTGACAAGCGCGTCGGCAGCCGCTCAGCGCTCTTCCTGGGCGAGCCCCTTCCAGGTCGCGTAGAGCATGACCACCAGGAGAATGGCGAAGGGGAAGCCGGTCGCGATGGCGCCGGCCTGCAGGGCAGCAAGGCCGCCGCCCAGGAGCAGAACGATCGCCACGAGCCCCTCGAAGATAGCCCAGAAGACACGCTGGGCCACCGGCGCGTCGATCTTGCCGCCGGCGGTAATCGTGTCGATCACCAGCGATCCGGAGTCGGAGGAGGTGACGAAGAACACGATAACAAGGATGATGCCGATGAGCGAACTGATCGACGCCAGCGGCAAGTCGGCCAGCATGGCGAAGAGCGACAGTTCCGGCACATAGTCGACCACGGTCTGCTGCACGCCGGTGTAGCCCTCGTTCAGGAACTGGTCGAGGGCGGTGCCGCCGAAGGTCGTCATCCACAAGACCGAAACCAGCGTCGGGATGATCAGAACGCAGGTGATGAATTCGCGCACCGTCCGGCCCTTGGACACACGGGCGATGAACATGCCGACGAAGGGCGACCAGGAGATCCACCAGGCCCAGTAGAATGTCGTCCAGCCGTGCACGAAGGCGTCGTCCTCACGCCCGACCCAGTTCGACAGCCTCGGCAGATCCACGAGGTAGTCCCAGGTATTGTTGAAAAAGCCGGTGATGATGGCGACAGTCGGCCCGAAAGAGATCACGAAAACCAGCAGCAGGAAGGCGAGCACCATGTTGATCTCGGACAGTCGCTTCACACCGGCCTCGAGACCCGCCATCACCGAAACCAGCGCGATGGCGGTGATGCCCATGATGAGAAGCACCGTCGTGGTTTCGTTGTTGGGGATGCCATAGAGTTCGTTGAGGCCCGCCATGGCCTGCGAAGCGCCGAGCCCGAGCGAGGTCGCCAGGCCGAACAGCGTCGCGAACACCGCCATCGTATCGATGACGTGGCCGATCCAGCCGCGCACGCGTTCGCCGAAGATCGGGTAGAAGACCGAACGGATGGAAAGCGGCAGCCCCTTGTTGTAGGCCGCCAGCGACAGCGCCAGGGCGAGCACGCTGTAAATGGCCCAGGGATGCAAGCCCCAGTGGAAGATGGTAGCGGACATGGCCATATTGCGGGCGTCGGCCACCGCGCCCGGAACGACCTCCCCGTCGACCACCGGGGGCGCGACCCCCAGCGCCGGGTTATTGAAATGGTACATCGGCTCGAGCACGCCGAAGAACATGAGACCGATGCCCATGCCCGCGGCGAACAGCATGGCGAACCAGCCGGCATAGGAATATTCCGCGACCGCGTCCTTGCCCCCCAGCCGCACCTTGCCGAACGGCGAGACGGCCACCACGATACAGAAGATCACGAACAGGTTCGCCGAAATCATGAAGACCCAGTCGAAAGTCGACGTCAGCCAGGTACGTAGCCCCCCGAGCACCAGACCGGCGCCCTCCCGGAAAATAAGGGCAATGATCACGAACGCGATAATGAGAACGGCGGAAACAAAGAAGACCGGATTGTGGACATCCAGCCCCATGATCCGGACATTGTCCTGCCCCGGCTCGAGGCCGTGATCCTCGACGGATGTGTCAGACATTTTTTCACTCCATTTTTGGTCCGGCGCGAAAAGACGGCGGGACCCCACGACCCGCGGCACCGGAACACTCCTCCGCACGCTGACCCTGCCCAAAAAGAATCGCCGGGTATCGTCTTATTTGCGACCCAATTCGTGCGGATTGAGACGACAATTCATAAAATGGGGCGAAAAATGAACCCCCATCCGGCGGAAATGCGGCTAAATCCGGACATTTCCAGAGGTTTTTTTGCTCGCTGGCGAGTGGCTCTTGACGCCATGGTTGCAACCAACCAGCATCTCCGGCGTTCATGATCGGAACAATTTGCTGCATGGAAAATTGTGCCCGGTGTAAAGCGATCTGGAGAGTCCCATGAAAAAGCTCGTTCTTTTGATACCATTCCTGCTTGGAATCGCGGCATGTACCCCCACCCAGCAAGGCGCTGCAATCGGCGGTGCCGGTGGCGCGGCAGTAGGTGCGGCGGTGGCAGGCGACGACCTTGAAGGCGCAGTGATCGGCGGCGCGGCCGGTGCGATCGCCGGCGCTCTTATCGGGCGCGCCTCGGAAGGAAGCAATCAGTGCGTGTACCGTGACGAGTACGGCCGTCGCTACACGGCCCGCTGCCCCTCCGGCTACTGATATCGCGCCCAACGCCCGAAACGGACTACCGGGCAACAATCGAAAAGGCTGGAGTGATCTCCGGCCTTTTTGGTCTTTCACGCTTGCGCCTGCATTGCATGACCTTGTGACGCCGGCCCTATCTCGTCACGGGGCTGGTCACCGAGCGGGGGCTGGCAGAGGCTTCTGCGGAAGGCCTTCCGAGCTTTTTCCCGAGCGGGCAAGGTCGGCCGCCTGAGACTGCTGGCCGAAGCGCTTACCGTCCGAGTTCTATCGAACGTTGTTTCGCCGCCTCCACGGCTTCGCTCACCAGCTCTGAAAGCCTTTCATCACCCATGAGCACGGCGAGCGCCGCAGCCGTGGTGCCATTCGGGCTCGTCACCTGCTCGCGCAGCGTTCCCGGGTCCTCGCCGCTGTCCCTGGCGAGGCAGGCCGCGCCGTAGACGGTCTGCATCGCCAGCTTCGCGGCGATTTCCGCGGGAAGGCCGGCCTTCTCGCCGGCCGCCGTCAGGCACTCGATGAAGTGGAAGACATAGGCCGGCCCGGAGCCGGAGACCGCCGTCACCGCGTCCATCAGGGCCTCGTCCTCGATCGTGGCGACGGCGCCGCTGGTGGCAAGCAGGCGGTCGACGAACGCCTTCATTCGGGAAGATACGTTGGGATTGGAAAACACCACCATCATGCCCTTGCCGATGGCGGCGGGCGTGTTCGGCATGCAGCGCATGACAGCCGCCTCGCGGCCCAAAGCTTCCTCGAAGACGGCGACACCGATACCCGCGGCGACGCTCACGAAGGCGGCATCCGGGGCAAAGCGGCGATAGGCCGGCACCACATCGCGAATGACCTGCGGCTTGACGGCAAAGACGACGAGTTCGGCGGCATTCAGCGCATTCGCGTCTGCGAGCGCCGTGACGCCATGGACGGCCGCGCGGTTGCGCAACTCCTCGTTCGGCTCGACCACGGTGACGTCGCCCGCCGCCAGTTCGCCGGCGGCGAGCCAGCCCTTCAACATGGCATATCCCATATTGCCGCAGCCAACGAGAACCACTTTCCTGCCCATGAACGCCTCCTTCTTCGGAGACCCAGCAATGGCGCGTTCGAAGCGCCGATGCAACAGCGTCAGCGCGCTCCCGACACCGGAAAGCGCGCGACCAGCCGCAAGCCGAAAATGGCGAAGACCATCAGCAGCCAGACCGGGTCCGCGCGGCGGAAGAAGAAGCTTTCGAGAAAGGCGTCGAGCAGGGTGAAGGCCACGATCATCAGGAAAAGATCGGCCAGAAGGACATTCTCCTTGAGCGGCGGAACGCGTAGATAATCGCGCATCGGTGCGAGGATGAAGGCGATGATCGCCACGAGAAGGGCCGGCAGCCCCATCGCTATCGCCAGGTCCATATAGGCGTTGTGGCCGTGCACGATACCGCGGATGTCCCAGGCGCGGTCGAAGGGCTGATCCGAAAAGCGGACGAGATCGCTGCCCCAGAAGCTTTCCAGCCCGTATCCCGTCCACGGCCTTTCGGCCAGCATCTCGCCCATGAAGGCCCACAACTCGGTCCGGCCGGTATAGGTGAGACCCGGAAAGTAGTGCCGCTGCAATTCGGAAAGCGGTTCGAAAAGGGCGATGCCGAGCGTGGCGAGCGCGGCCCCGGCGATGGCGGCGACCAGGAAGACCGGCGCCAGAAATCGCAGCCCGCACAGGCCGGGAAGGATGACAAGCAGCATTGCCAGCGGAACGGTGCCGAGCGTCGTCTTGGAGCCCGTGTTGGCAATGAAGAAGAGCGCAAGCACAAGGATCGTCCCGCCGCTCCAGCGCCAGTGCCGGCGCCAGAGGTAAAGGCCCATGAAGGCAAGGCAGGCCATGACCGGGGCGGCGATGTTCTTGTGCGAGAAGCTGCCGCGCCAGAGGCCCGCGTGTTGCGGTTCCAGTCCACCGGCGCCGTGGATCGCCACATCCGGCCGCGCCACGATCCCATAATAGCAAAGGCCCAGGACAGCCAGGGAGACAGTCGCCAGGACGGTCGAGAACCCGTCGGCATCGGGCGGCAGGATCAACACGGTGGCCATGACCAGGATGCCGATGAGCGTGAAAAGCGCTGCGCGCATCGCCTCAGGCGGCGACGGCGCATGCATGACCGACAGCGACAGGAGCACGAGAAGAAGCAGCCACCAAGGACTGAGCAATGCCGCCAGCACGCGCCGGTTCGTCAGCGTGAGAAGACCGCAGGCCGCCAGCGCCCCGAGCAAGCCGTAGCCCAACTGGTTCACCAGATCACCGCCGGTCGCACCTTCGGCGCCGGCCGGCTGGAACGGGCGGAAGGATATGATGGCCACTGTGAGCAGCAACACCGCAAGCGCCGTCGCGGCACGGGCCGGAACTGCCGTCGCCTCGGTGCCGCCGCGATCAGTTCTTGTCGGGTTCGCGATATTGCTCATTGGCGTATCCGAATTCGGCGAGCACCCGGCCGAGCCCGACATAGACCGGGTACATGGCGCTCGACACGGAGCCGGTGGCGAAAAGAGATCGAAGGCAGCGCAAGGGCGACAGAGCCAGCAGCGCAAGGCTCTTGCCCAGAACGCGCGACGCACCCAGCCGTTCACCCGCGCGCTTCTTCTTTTCCACCAGCGTGGAGATGACCCCGTTGCGCAGGCTGCGCGCGCGGATCCAGTCCGCTTCGAGACGCCGCGCCGGCACGGTCTCGTGGACCGGCGCCTCGGCACACCAGGCCAGGCGATACCCCTTCTGCGCGGCGCGCGAGAGGAAATCGGAATCACCTCCACCCATGAAGTTGAAGCGCAGGTCCAGAAACGGCTGCTCCATCGCTTCCAGCACATGCCGGGAAACGAGCAGATTTCCGGAGGAAAACAGAGCCGGCACGCGCCCGGTTCTTTCGTATGGCGGCAGGAAGACAGGATGGCGCCGGAAGCGGTCTGCGGTGCCATCGGCGAAAATCGGAACCTGCGGCCCGCCGACGATATCGGCTTCCAGCTTCTCCGCTGTCGCGCACATCGCCTCCAGCCAGCCGGGAGCGGCGATTTCGTCATCGTCGATGACGAGCAGGTGGCGAAGGTTCGGGAAGGTCTCGAGTGCCGTACGCCACCCCGCATTGTAGGCGGCGCAGTTGCCGCGTTCATGCGCGACGATGACGAGACCCTCCATCTCCTTGCGTGCGAACAGCGGCGCAGCCGCCTCGGCGCCGGCGCGCTCTTCCGCCTCATTTTCGATCACGATAACGGCGAAGCGGCGCGCGGTGTTCTGCGCGGCCAGCGAGCCGAGCGTCTCCAACAGATGCTGCGGACGCCTGAAGGTGGGAAGGGTGACGACACAATCGACCACATCAGCCGCCAATTCAGGCGAGCGCACGAGAAGAGAGACAGATTTCGTCCCGGGTTTCGATTGCAAGGCTGCCCCGCCGAATCAGCAAATATCCCCCTCATTAAGAGCGGCCGCCGATTAAGCTTTCGTTAAACACCTTGCACATGAGGGGCCGCCTTCCCTTGCGCCTGTGCCTTTCAGCCCCGCGCCTTAATCATCGCTTCACGAGCGAACTGGTATGCGGATTGCAATAGGAAGAGGAAATGCAGCGCGTTCTCGCCAATTTCAGAGCCCCCGCACCGGCAGCGGCTGACCGTGTCAGCGCTGCCGCCACGCGCGGCACATTCTGCAGCACAGCCGACGGCACGGCCGAGCGGCAGCGACCGAACCAGGCGGGATGTCCGGGATGACCAGGCGCGCGCTCGTCCAAGATGCGGCCGCAAGGTCGCGGCCGGCTCCGGAGGAGGGTGATGCGGCGCTGGTGACGCCCAGCTATGCCGGCGACTTCGAACGCTGCCGGCTGCTTTGTGAAACCGTGGACCGCTTCGTCAGCGGCGCGGCTATGCATTATCTGCTCGTATCCAGCGACGATGTCGCCCGTTTCCGTGCACTGGACGGTCCCAATCGCATCGTCATCGACGAGCGTGACCTGCTGCCGGGGTGGCTGCACAGCCTGCCCGATCCGGTGAGCCTGTTCCGCCGCCGCATCTGGCTCAGCACGCGCACGCCGCCGCTGCGCGGCTGGCACGTGCAGCAACTGCGGCGCATCGCAATCGCCGGGCAAGTGCGGGAGGCGACCCTCGTCTACTGCGACTCGGACGTCGTCTTCCTGAAGCCGTTCGACGTGTCGGCCTTCCGGCAAAACGGCAAGCTCAGGCTCTATCGCCGCGAAGGCGCGCTGCCCGTCGACAGTGAAGCCGGACACGGCGACTGGTACGCCAATGCCGGTTTCGCGCTCGCGCTGACGCCTGAAGCTTCCACCCGGCACGACTACATATCGACGGTCATCGCCTGGGACCGCCAGACGGTGGCGGCGATGGTTCGGCATATCGAAGCAATCCACGCGCGCCATTGGGTGGAAGTGGTCGCCGCGCGGCGGCGCTTTTCCGAATGCATTCTCTACGGCCGCTATGTCGACGAGATCCTGGGCGGCGAAGGCCATTTCCATGACGCCGCACAGTTCTGCCGCGTCTACTGGTCGGGCCCGAGCCTCGACGAAACGGGGCTGCGCGGACTGATCGGCTCCATGGAGCCGGAGCAGGTGGCGATCGGCGTGCAGTCCTTCACCGAGACCGATCTCGAGCCCCTGCGCCGGCTGGTTGCCTGAGGGGCCCCGAAATGGAAACGCGCGCGCGTGAACACAAAAACGGGGCTTTGACGCGACATCCCGAGGGCATTTTCGGCCTGCGTTTCTGCCCCGCCGGCACCCAGGCTCTGGCGGATCACCTGGCGCACACCCCTCCCCCGCTCCACGGTGCAGCGGAGATGCTGTTCACCGCCAATCTCGACCACATCGTCAAGATGCGCAGCAACGGCGCTTTCCGGGCCGCTTACGACCGGGCGTCGTTCGTGACGGCGGACGGGATGCCGGTCTATTTCTACGCCCGCTGGCGCGGCGTGCCCCTTCCGGAGCGCGTCACCGGGGCGGACCTGTTCCCGGCGCTGATGGTACGGCTCGACCCCGACATGCATCGACCGTTCTTCGTGGTGAGCGACGAGGAGACGGCCGGCCGCATCGGAACCAAGCTCGCGCAGCGCGGCTTCGAGGATGCGCAGGTCATCGTCCCGCCCTTCGGCTTCGAGGCGGACGAGGCATATTCTTCGCAGCTTGCACAGCGGATCGCGGCCCTCGGCACCACGCATCTGCTCTTCTGCGTCGGCGCGCCGAAATCGGAGCTGTGGCTCGACCGGCATCGCGACGTGATCGGCCCGTGCTATGCCATGGCGCTGGGAGCGGGCGCCAACTTCTTCGCCGGAACGGCGCAGCGAGCGCCGCGGCTGATGCGCAGCTTCGGAGCGGAATGGCTCTGGCGCTTCCTGTGCGAGCCCCGCCGCCTCTTCCGCCGCTACTTCATCGATTCCTGGGCGTTCCTCTTGGCCATTGCCGACGATCTGCGTGGGAAGACTTCCTCATGAGCAAGTCCGCCGCGCACCTTACGCTTAAAGATCGCCCACTGCCGAAGAAGGCGGCGCGCGGCGGCGAAGCGGCGGCGTCACGCAGGCTTTCCATCCTCTTCCTCACCACGGTGCTACCTGGCGAAGGGCGCGCGGGCGGGGAGATCGTCAGCGCCCATGTTATCGAGGCGTTGCGGACGTTGGGGCACGACGTGCGCGTTCTGGGCTATGCCCGCACCGGCTATGTCCCCGGCGCGGGCGAGATGCTGGTCGAGACCCGGGCCATCGAAACACGCGGCGCAGCCTTCAGCGCCGTCCGGTGGCTGGCGCAGGCTTTTGCCCGCCGCACCCCTTATTCAGCCGAAAAATACGTCGGCGGCAGCTACCTGGCCACGCTCGAACAGGCGCTTTCCGAGCGCCGATGGGACCGGGTCATCCTCGACCACGCTCAGATGGGCTGGCTCTTGCCGCGGCTCGACGGCCAGGACCTCATTCATGTTTCCCACAATTGCGAGGGGCTGCTTTACGCGGGGCAGGCGCGGCACGGCAACGTCTTCCGCCGCGCAATCTTCACGCGGGAGGCGCGAATGATGGAAGAGGTGGAACGCAGGCTCGCGCTGAGGGCGCGAAGTGTGTGGACCTTGACCGAAGCCCAGGCGCACGTGTTCCGTGAGATGGGCGCCTCGTCGGTCACTGTCCTGCCCGTGCCGCCCATGCCGCTGGCGGATTCTTTCCGACTGCCTGAGCCGGACTGCGACATCGCGCTTCTCGGGACATGGAGTTGGGGACCCAACCGCGCCGGCCTCGACTGGTTCTGCCAGGAAGTCGTGCCGCTTGCGCCAAGCCTTCGCATCAGGGTTGGCGGCACGGGAGCGGAGGATCTGCGGGGCCGTTTCGAGGGTATCGAGATCGCCGGCCGGGTGCCCGATGCGGCCGCGTTCCTCGCCTCCGCTCGGGTGATCGCCGTGCCGTCGACCGCCGGCGACGGCATCCAGATCAAGTCGCTCGACGCCATCGCCATCGGCCGCCCTGTGGTGGCGACGCCTTTCGCCCTACGCGGCATCGACGGGCTGCCGCCACGGGTGAAGTCCGCCGAGACCCCGCGCGCCTTTGCCGCCGCCTTGCGGGAGGCGCTGGAACAATCAACGGGAGACGCGGCGGACGACTGGCAGGCCAAGCGGCGGGAGACATTTCGCGGCGTCTTGGAGAGCGCCCTCGCCTGATCCGGGAAGACGAGCAGATCGAGGCCGCTGGCGCGGCCGTTCCCACAAGGATTCGCCGCACTGCGGCTTCAGATCAGACCCGCTTCGCCGGCATGCTGAGCGCACAATAGGTCAACAGCAGCGAGACGAGGTAGAGGGCGGCGAAGACGCCGTTGAGTGCCAGAACGATATCGCGCGGGGCCGCGTAGGCCGCGAGCACATGGGCCAGAAGAACGGCCTTCGTGCCGGCCAGGAGCATCAAGTTGATCGCCCGCAGCAGCGTCTGGCCGCGCGCGAAGAGAAGCTCGGCCTGATATTCGACCAGGTTGCGCATGCCCGGCACGAAGAGCGCCAGAAGCACGAGCGGCGCTGCCTCGGCCACGTTGCGCCCGAGAATGTTCGGGAAGACGCGCAGGATGAGCGCGAGCGCCAAGATGGCCGTCGTGGAAACGGCGAAAATCACCCCCTCGATGCCCAGCCGAACGCCGATGCGGGCCAGCATGTCCGGGGTGCGCATCATCTTCTGTACCAGAAGCATCGAGAAGGTACGGATGGGGATGGCCGTCAGATCCACCAGCCGCATGATGATGGCATAGATGCCCGCCAGTTGCGCGCCGCCCAGCGCCAGGACCAGCAGCTTGTCGAGTTCCATCTGAAAGTAGAAAAGCACCTCGGCGCTAGAGACATAGACAGCGTCGGCCAGCCGCCGCAGGTACAGAGCCGGCCGCAGCCGCATGCGCTGCCAGGGATAGAAGAAAAAGGCTGCAACCAGCAGGGAGACGGCATTGGCCAGCAGATAAAGCTGCGTCCACAGCCACAGTTCGCCGTTCGACACAAGCGCTAAGAGGACTGCCGCAAGCGCCCGCACCGCCGTGCCCAGGACGACGAGCAGCGCGCCACGGCCGAAGCGGTTGAGACCGTTGTTGACGATGACGACCGTTTCGGCCGGCCGCCACAAGAGCGCCTCCGCGACAACGACCAGCGCGAAGGCGCCGGGCGGCATATCGCCGCCGAAAAAGAGCAGATAGACACCGACGGAGGCGAGCCCCAGCACCGGCAGGGAGAGCACGCTCATCAGCAGGAAACCGGCCGTATAGGTGCCGATGAGCCGCGGCTTCACGGTAGCGATCCGGTAGAGCGGCGCGGTGAAGCCGAAGGCCAGAATGCGCGAAAGCATGACGCCGGCCGCCGAGGCGGTGGCGAACAGGCCGAAATCGGCGATCGACAAGGTGTTCGCCAGCACGATGAAATAGCCGAGCGAAAAGACAAGCCGCCCCGCCGAACCGCTTATGGCCGCGAAATAATCGCGCAATACGCGCTGCCTGCTTTCGATGAAGGTGGCGAGTGAAATATCCGCCTCCCGGAATCTGCTTGAGCCGAGGGAGCCATAGCAGGCAAAGCTTAATCTGCCGTGTGCGCTGAAGTTTCCATGTTAACCATTTGTTTTCCGTGTCCCTTTAGCTTGGGTTAACATAAGCGCAGGGTTTGGGGTGCGCGCCCGAGCGAGGCAACGGTTTCCATGTTCGAATCCGACTACGACCGAAAGGATCGGCCTGGCCGATCACTGCTTTCCCAACGGCAACGGGATGGCGAGGAGCCAGCTATCGAAAAGACGGATGCGGCTCGGGAACCACAGCACGCGCGGAGCGTGGAGGCAGGCTCGGGTGACGATCGCTCCCGCGGCCCGGGCGCCTTCTTGCGGCGCGCCAAGGCTCGCCTGCTCAGCGACGCGCCGGCAGCGCTAGGCCGGCAAACGGTCCTCGAACCGGATCCGCAGCGCACCCGTTCCGTACCGCCCGGCCCATATGGCACCGACGACGGTCCCTACTGGAACCCGCTGATCGACCCGGTGCGCGTCGTCGACGGAATTTGGCGCGCCAGGCGGATCGTCGTGCTGACGACGCTCATGGGCGCCGTGATCGGCGTCATGGTCGCGCTCGCCACGCCGAAGGAATACTATTCCGCGACCGAACTTCTGTTCGATCCCCGCAGCCTGCAACTCGTGGACCGCGAGCTGACGGGCGGCGCGCTGCCCTCCGACGCCACGCTGGCGCTGATCGAAAACCAGGTGAGCATCATCCGCTCCGGGTCGGTGCTGAAGAAGGTGGCGGAGAGGCTGGAGCTTGCCGACGATCCGGAGTTCAACGGCCAGGGCGGCGGCCTTTTGGGCAAGCTCACCAATCCGCGTGCGCTCCTCCCCTTCGGCGACGGCGGCGAGAGCAGCGATATCTTGCGGCATGCGCTTGCCGTGCAGAACCTGGCCGAGAGCCTGAATGTGGAACGCAACCCGCGCACCTTCATCATTCACATCGGCGTCACCACGCAGGACCCCGACAAATCGGCCCTGATCGCCGGCACGACGGCCGAGGTCTACCTGGAAACATCCAACGAGCTTCAGGCCGCCGTGGCCGGCCGCGCCAACACCGAGATCAGCAGTCAGCTCGACGAGCTGCGTGCCGAGGTGGAGCGGGCCGAGCAGGCCGTCGCCGATTTCAAAGCCGAGCATGGGCTCTTCGATGCCCAGGGGCGCCTCATGTCCGATGACGTGATCGTGCGCCTGAACGAACAGCTTTCGACGGCGCGTGGCCGCACCGCGGAACTGAATGCGCGCATCTCCTCGATGCGGGAACTGGGCGTCGACCAGGTGCTGGGCGGCGCCCTGCCCGAACAGGTCGCCTCGCCCGTAATGACGGAGCTGCTTTCGCAATATGCGGTCCTGCAGCAACAGGCTGACCGCGCAGCGGTCCGCCTCGGCCCGCGCCATCCCGACAATCAAACCGTTCAGGCCGAGCTTGCCGGCCTGCGCCAGGCGATTTCCGCGGAATTGCGGCGCGTGACGGCTTCCATCCAGGTCGAGCTTCGGCGCGCCGTCGAATTGGAACAGGACCTGGCGGCGCGCCTTGCCCGGATGAAGGCCGAGAAAAACGCACTGGAGGACCAGCAGGTCGGCCTGCGCGAACTGGAGCGCGAGGCCGCGGCCCGCCGCTCCGTCTATGAATCCTTCCTGCTGCGCGCGCGCGAGACGGGGCAGCAACGCAACCTCGAAACCGCGAATGTGGCGATCATCTCCGAGGCGACGCCACCCCTGCTGCCGAGCGGGATCAGCCGCACGACGATCGTCCTGGCGGCAACCTTCCTCGGTTTCCTGGCCGGCATTCTCCTCGGCGCCGGCATGGGCGCGGTCGCGAGCCTGCGCGAGAACACGGGCAAGCGGCGGCGTGGTGGGACGGCGGCGGATCCCGGTCCCGCGCGGGCGCACGGAGAAGACCAGAGAGGCTACGGCGATGACGGCTTCGATCCCATGCCGCCCTCGCCCACCCATACCGGCCACCATCATCCCCTTCCCGTGGCAAGCAACCCCGCCCATGGCCGCTTGGAAGAAGAAGGCACCGTCTCCATCGAGGACCTTCGCCACAGCCTGCGGGCATTTCGGGACGAGATCGACGCGCTGGCCGAAAGGCGTACCCGCCGCGCCGGATAGCTTCGCAGATGCGTCAGAATGCGGCGCAGATTCGGGATTGCCCCGAGGGTGCTTTGCTGCCTATTGCAGAACGATCCGAGACAGGAGGGGTGCATGGCTGAGTTCATCGACGGGAAGGCGGCGGCGGCGGAAGTCGTCGAAAAGGTGAAGACGGAAACAGTCGCGCTCACCGAGGAGGGGATCACGCCCGGCCTCGCCGTGGTTATTGTCGGTGACGATCCGGCCAGCCAGGTCTATGTCGCCTCCAAGTCGAAAAGGGCCAAGGAGTGCGGCTTTCATTCCGTGCAGCACACGCTGCCAGCGGAAACGGCCGAGACGGAGCTTCTCGCCCTCGTGAAGGCGCTGAACGCCGACCCCGCCATTCACGGGATCCTGGTGCAACTACCCCTGCCAGACCACATCGATTCGGCCCGCGTCATCCAGACGATCGCGCCGGAGAAGGACGTCGACGGATTTCACTTCATCAATGTCGGCAAGCTGGGGACGGGTACGCTCGACAGCGCCTTCGTGCCCTGCACCCCGGCGGGCGCGATGCTGCTCCTCAAACGCGTGCGCGGGACGGATCTTTCCGGCCTGAACGCGGTCGTGATCGGGCGCTCCAACATCGTCGGCAAGCCGATGGCCAATCTGCTTCTGGCGGCCAACGCGACCGTCACCATCGCGCACAGCCGGACAAAGGACCTCCCCGCCGTCGCCCGCTCGGCGGACATTCTCGTGGCGGCGGTCGGCCGGCCGCAGATGGTGCGCGGCGACTGGGTGAAGGAAGGCGCCACGGTGATCGACGTGGGCATCAACCGCATCCCGGCACCGGAAAAAGGCGAAGGCAAGACGCGGCTGGTCGGCGATGTTGCCTTCGACGAGGCGGAAAAGATCGCTGGCGCGATCACGCCCGTGCCGGGCGGCGTCGGCCCGATGACCATCGCCATGCTGATGGCCAACACGCTGGTTTCGGCCTGCCGCGCCAACGGCCGCGTGCCGCCCTCCCTGTAAAACCGGTACCGCACCAGCCCAAGCGCGCGTTGACGCCATCGGGCAGAAGCGGATGGAGCAGATCACCGGCGGCACGCCCTACAGCGCGACGACGCTCGCGGGCGCCGAAGACGGTGGTTATCGCGCACCGAGCGCCAGCGAGCTGGCGGGCGCCCGCTTTCAAGGGCGCCACATCGCCCTGATCGCCGCACTGCTTGCCGAGAATACGGCGTTGCGGTCTCCCGCCGTCTGAAGCGGCGGCGGCTCCGCCGTAACTTTTCAGAAGACGGCGGCTCCCGCATCGGCCCGGCCAGCGAGCTGGCGGAAACCGGCAAACAGCTCCCGGCCGAGCCCGAAGTGTCGGTGCGAAAGATCGACCTCCTCGACCGTTCGCGCCGAAAGCTCCTCTTCCGCGACCAGCACTTCCAGCGTGCCGGCCTCGGCGTCAAGCCGGACCATGTCGCCGTCGTGCACCTTGCCGATGACGCCGCCGTCGAGCGCTTCGGGGGTCACGTGGATCGCCGCCGGCACCTTGCCCGAGGCGCCGGACATGCGTCCGTCCGTCACCAGGGCGACATGATACCCCCGGTCCTGCAGGACGCCGAGCAAGGGCGTGAGCTTGTGCAGCTCCGGCATGCCGTTGGCCTTCGGCCCCTGGTAGCGGATGACGGCGATGAAGTCGCGATCGAGCTTGCCGGCCTTGAAGGCTGCCTGCAGGTCCTCCTGGGCGGCGAAGACAATGGCCGGCGCCTCGACGACGCGATGCTCGACCTTCACGGCGGAGGTCTTGATGATGGCCTGGCCGAGATTGCCCTTCAGCACGCGGATGCCACCAGTCGGCTGGAACGCCTTGGCGAAGGGGGCCAGCACCTTTTCGTCACCGCTTTTTTCCGGCGCCGGCGTGCGCGTCACCGTGCCGTCCTCGCCGAGCCTTGCCTCGACGGCATAGGCCCGGAGCCCCGGCCCCCAGACCGTCTGGACGTCCTCGTGCAGCAGGCCCGCGTCGAGCAGTTCGCGGACGAGGAAGCCGATCCCGCCGGCGGCCTGGAAATGGTTCACATCGGCAAGCCCGTTCGGATAGACGCGCGCCAGAAGTGGCACGTTCGCAGAGATCTCGGCAATGTCGGCCCAGGTGAGCTTGATGCCGGCGGCGGCGGCGATGGCGATCAGGTGGATCGTGTGGTTGGTGGACCCGCCGGTGGCGTTCAGCCCGACCACCCCGTTGACGATCGAGCGCTCGTCGATCATGCGGCCGACCGGCGTGAACTCGTTGCCGAGGGCGGTGATCGCCAGGGCACGCTTCGCCGCTTCCTTCGTCAGCGCATCCCGCAATGGCGTGTTGGGATTGACGAAGGAAGCGCCCGGCATGTGCAGGCCCATGATCTCCATCAGCATCTGGTTCGAGTTCGCCGTGCCGTAGAAGGTGCAGGTACCGGGTCCGTGGTAGGATTTCGATTCGGCCTCCAGCAGTGCCTCGCGCCCCACCTTCCCTTCGGCAAAGAGCTGGCGCACCTTGGCCTTCTCGTCGTTGGGAAGGCCGCTGGTCATCGGGCCGGCGGGAATGAAGACGGCGGGCAGATGGCCGAAGCTTAGCGCCGCCACCATCAGCCCCGGCACGATCTTGTCGCAGATGCCGAGATAGACGGCGGCATCGAACATATTGTGGGAGAGGCCGACGGCGGCCGCCAGCGCAATGACATCGCGCGAAAAAAGGGACAGCTCCATGCCTGGCTGGCCCTGGGTGACGCCGTCGCACATGGCGGGCACGCCGCCCGCCACCTGCGCCACCCCGCCGATCTCGTGCGCCGCTTCCTTGATGATGTCAGGGTACGGCCCGTAGGGCTGATGCGCGGAGAGCATGTCGTTATAGGCGGTGATGATACCGAGGTTCGGCACCGTGTCGCCGGAGAGCGCCGCCTTGTCATGCGGCCCGCAGGCGGCGAAACCGTGGGCGAGATTGCCGCAGGAAAGCACCGTCCGGTGCGGGCCCTTCTCAGCCGCCTCGTCGAGGCGGGCGAGATAGGCTTCGCGGCCGGCGCGCGAACGCTCGCGGATGCGTGCCGTGACGGCTTCGATCTCTCGTTTCGCGGTCATGTTCTGCGATCCTCCTTCGGCGCCCAGTAGATCTGGGCGGGCGTGGCGGCGTGGTCGAGGACAACACGGACCGGCAGGAGCGGGCCGGCATCTTGCGCCAGAGCGGCCTCGAGCACATCCTTCTTTTTCGCTCCCTCGATATGGAGCACCATGAAGCGCGCCTGGCGAACGACGGGCATCGAGAGGGACAGCCTCGGCTCGCCCGCGCCCGGCGCATGCACCGGCAACACGTACCTCCCGGATGCAGGGGTCAACAGCTCCGTAAGGTTTTCGGCGTCGGGAAAGAACGATGCCGTGTGGCCGTCCGTTCCCATGCCCAGCACCAGGACGTCGAACGGAAGCGGCAGCGTGCCCACCGCTCGGTCGGCCAGTCCGGCGGCTTCCTCGACGCTGTCGCACGCGTGATAGAGGTTGACGAAAGCAGCTCGCGCCGCCTCGTTCTGCAAAAGGTGCCGGGCGACCAGGCGCGCATTGGAACGCTCCGAGTCGGTGGGCACGAAACGCTCGTCGGCAAGCGTGACGGTCACGCGGGCCCAATCGAGCTTGCGGCGGGAAAGGGCCCGGAAGAAGGGCGGCGGCGTGCTGCCGCCGGAGACCCCCATCAGGGCGGTACCGCGCGCCGAGATCGCCTCGGCCAGATTATGCGCCACGGTATCGGCCAGTTCCTCCGCCAGATCCTGGCCGGAGGCGAATTCCTGCCAGTTCGGGATCATGCTCATATACTCTCGTGCCAGGTTCGTCCGTCGCGCTCGATGAGCGCAATGGCCGCCGACGGGCCCCAGGTGCCGGCCGTATAGCCCTGCACGCCCTGAGTGCGTTCCTCCCAGGCGGCGACGATGGGATCGATCCAACGCCAGGCCGCCTCCACCTCGTCGCGGCGCATGAACAGCGTCTGATTTCCGCGGATCACGTCCATGATCAGGCGCTCGTAAGCGTCCGGATTGCGCACGCGGAAGGACTCGGCAAAACTCATGTCCAGAGGCACGTGTCGCAGGCGCATGCCGCCGGGGCCGGGATCCTTGATCATCATCCACTGCTTGACGCCCTCGTCCGGCTGCAGGCGGATGACGAGCTGGTTGGCGAAAACCCGGCCGGCCTGCTCGCCGAAGATCGAGTGCGGGATCGGCTTGAACTGGATGACGATCTCGGAGACGCGGGCGGCGAGCCGCTTGCCCGTGCGCAGGTAGAACGGCACGCCCGCCCAGCGCCAGTTCTCAATCTCCGCCTTGATCGCCACGAACGTCTCGGTGTCGCTCACGCCGCCCGTCAATTCCTCCAGATAGCCCTTGACCGCCCCGCCGTTGGAGGCACCGGAGCGGTACTGTCCGCGCACGGTCACCCGCTCGGACGCCGGCGGGTCGATTGGCTTCAGCGCGCGCAGCACTTTCAACTTCTCGTCGCGCACGGCGTCCGCATCCAGCGAGGCCGGCGCCTCCATGGCCATAAGACACAGAAGCTGCAGCATATGGTTCTGCACCATGTCGCGCAGCGCTCCGGCCTTGTCGTAGTAGTCGGCGCGGCCTTCCACTCCCACGGACTCGGCGACCGTGATCTGCACATGGTCCACGTGGGCGGAGTTCCACAAGGGCTCGTAAAGCGCGTTGGCAAAGCGCAGCACCATCAGGTTCTGCACCGTCTCCTTGCCGAGATAGTGGTCTATGCGGAAGATCCGTGCCTCGTCGAAAACGCGGCCGATGGTCTCGTTGACCTCCCGCGCCGTCTCCAGGCTGCGGCCGATCGGCTTTTCCACGATGATGCGCGCGGTCGGCGTCGCCAGACCGTGCCGGTCGATATTGTCGACAATATCGCCGAATATGCCCGGCGCCACGGCAAGATAAAAGGCGCGGACATGGCTGCTGTCGCCGATCTTCTTCTTCAGATCGTCATAGCCCTTGCCCGACTTGGCATCCGTCGGCACATAGAAGAGCCGTTCCAGGAAACGGGCGAGCTCGGCTTCGTCGACATGGGCCTTCGCCACATGCGCGGCGATCGCCTCTTTTGCGAAGGCACGGAACTGGCTGTCGCTGAGCTCGGACCGGGAGGAACCGATGATACGGGTAGGCTCCGAAAACTGGCCGGCGCGCTCGCGCTGATAGAGCGCGGGGAGAAGCTTGCGCTCGGAAAGGTCGCCCGTGGCGCCGAACACCACGAGGTCGAAGGGTTCGACCGGAATCGTCTGGCTGGTCATTGTCGCTCCGCTGCGCTTTCAAGCTTATCGAGAGCCTCTTAGTCTAATCGATTTAAAAACGCCACCCCACCATTTTTGTCAGGGACACGCTGTAGATCGTCTCGAGACCGGCCCTTCCGTGCTCGCCCGAAGGATAAGTGCGGATCGATACATTGCAAGCCGCTACGGGCGGTTTGAAACGACGCGCCGTGCGCCGCCTGTCTCGCCTACCACCGGAAAGGTGGATGCCGCACATGGTATCTGGTAGGCCAATTTGAAAAGATCCCTCCTCGTCTGCGAACGCTGCCATTTCTCATGACCTACGACCAGATCTTTCTCTTCAGCCTGCTCGGCGTCGTCTTCATCTTCCTTCTGTGGGGGCGCGTGCGCTACGATCTGGTGGCCTTTGCCGCGCTGATCATCGCAGTGATCGGCGGGGTGGTGCCGGCGGAATACGCCTTTGCGGGCTTCGGGCACGAGGCGGTCATCATCATCGCCCTGGTGCTCATCGTCTCGCGGGCGATGGTGAATGCCGGAGCGGTCGAGCTCGTCGCCCGTCTCGTCTTGTCCACGGACCGGTCGCTCCCCACCCATATCGGCATCATGTCGGTGGTTGGTGCTGCGCTTTCGGCCATCATCAACAACGTTGCAGCACTGGTCATGCTGATGTCGCTCGATCTGGAGGCCGCCAAAAAGGCGAAACGGGCCGTCTCCGCCTCGCTGATGCCGCTCTCCTTCGCCACGATCCTCGGCGGCATGATCACACTCATCGGCACGCCGCCCAACATCGTCGTCGCCCAGTTCCGCGAACGCGCGCTGGGGGAGCCATACTCCATGTTCGACTTCTCCCCCGTCGGGCTCGTCTGTGCGCTCGCGGGCATCACCTTCGTCACGACGATCGGCTGGCGTCTTATTCCGAAGCCCGACGCGGCGGCCACCATCGGGGAAAGCGGCGAGCCGGCGCTGTTCGTGGTCGAGGCCAGGGTGAAGGAAGATTCGGAGGCAATCGGCAAGCCGCTCGGCGCGCTTTATCCGCTTGCCGACAAACACGACGTCTCCGTGCTCGGTCTGGTGCGCCGCGGCAAGCGACTGCCCGGATTCGCCGCCGGCGAGGAGGTGCGCAAGAGCGATCTCATCGTTATCGAGGGCGATCCGCAATCCGTCGAAGCCTTTATCGGCGCGGCGAAGCTGCGCACGCCCGGCTCCGGCAAAAGCGAAAGCCTGACGGGAAAATCGCTGAAGCTGGTCGAGGCCATCGTGCCGGACAACGCCCGCATGGTCGGCCGTACGGCGCTGGACCTGCGTCTGCTCTATCGCCGCGGCGTGGCGCTGCTCGGCGTATCGCGCCAGGGCCGGCGTTTCCGCGAACGCGTGCGCAACCTGCCGATCAAACCGGGCGACATGGTGCTGCTCCTGGGGCCGGAAAGCCGCGTGGCGGACGCCGCCGAGTGGCTGGGTGTGCTGCCGCTGGCGGAGAAGAGCCATAACGTGATCCAGCGCGGAAAGGCGTTTCTCACGATCGGCGTCTTCGCCGCCGCGGTGGCAGCCGCCGTGATCGGACTCGTGCCGCTCTCGATAGCGCTTGCCGCGACGGTCATCATCTACACGCTGTTCAACGTGATCGGCGCGCGCGAGGTCTACGAGGCGGTCGAATGGCCGGTGATCGTGCTTCTGGGCTCGCTCATTCCGCTCGGTCTGGCGCTGGAGGAATCGGGCGGCACGCGGCTCATCGCCGAGGGGCTGGTCGCCCAGGCGGGCACGCTGCCGCCGTGGGCTATCCTGGCGATCCTCATGGTCGTCACCATGACGCTGTCCGATTTCCTCAACAACGTGGCCACGTCCCTGATCGCAGCCCCGGTCGGGCTATCGGTCGCCCGGGCGCTCGACGTCTCGCCCGATCCCTTTCTGATGGGCGTGGCGGTCGCCGCCTCCTGCGCGTTCCTCACCCCGATCGGGCACAAGAACAACACGATCATCATGGGCCCCGGCGGCTACCGCTTCGGCGACTACTGGCGCATGGGGCTGCCGCTGGAGATCATCATCATCGTCGTCGGCGTTCCGGCGATCCTGTTCTTTTGGCCGTTGTAGAACCGTTACATCACCGCGCCGATCTGCCACGGCACGAACTCGTTGTCGCCGTAGCCGAGCTGCTCGGACTTGGTGCGCTTGCCGGAGGCGACGGCCAGCACCTCATCGAAGATCTGGCGGCCCTTCTCCTCCAGGGTGACACCGTCGAGAATATCGCCGCAATTGACGTCCATGTCCTCGGCCATGCGCTCGTACATGGCGGAGTTGGTGGCCAGCTTGATCGACGGCGAGGGCTTGCAGCCATAGGCGGAGCCACGGCCGGTCGTGAAGCAGACGACATTGCAGCCGCCGGCCACCTGCCCCGTCACGGAGACTGGATCGTAGCCGGGCGTGTCCATGAAGACGAAGCCCTTCTCTGATACCCGTTCGGCATATTCGTAGACGGCGGCAAGCGGGGTTGAGCCGCCCTTCGCGGCCGCACCCAGTGACTTCTCCAGGATGGTCGTCAAACCACCCAGCTTGTTGCCCGGCGAGGGATTGTTGTTCATCTCGCCCTTGTGGCGGGCGGTGTAGTCCTCCCACCAGTGAATGCGCTCAATCAGCTTCTCGCCGACCTCACGGCTGATAGCGCGGCGGGTCAACAGATGTTCGGCACCATAGATCTCCGGCGTTTCGGCAAGCACCGCCGTGCCGCCGTTGCGCACCAGCATGTCGGCGGCGAGGCCCAGCGCCGGATTGGCGGTGATGCCCGAATAGCCGTCGGAGCCGCCGCATTGCAGCGCAAGGGTGATCTCGGAGGCCGGCACCGTCTCGCGCTTGTGGGCGCCGACCACGGGCAGCATCTCGCGCACGCGCTCCAGACCCGCCTCGATGGTGCGGCGCGTGCCGCCGGTATCCTGGATCGTCATGGAGCGGAAGGTGTCGCTTTCCTCCAGCCCGTAAAGTTCCTTGAGGCGGGCGATCTGGAAGACCTCGCAGCCGAGCCCGACCATCAGCACGCCGCCGAGGTTCGGATTGCTGGCATAGCCCCACTGGGTGCGCTTCAACAGGTCGAACCCCTCGCCCGAGGATGCGAGCCCGCAACCCGTTCCGTGGGTAAAGGAGACGACGCCGTCGACATTGGGGAAATCGTCGAGCATGCCCGAACGCATGGCCGCCTCGGCGATAAAGCGGGCGACCGAGGCGGAGCAGTTCACGCTGGTGAGAATCCCGATATAGTTCCGCGTTCCGACGCGACCGTTCGCACGGCGGTATCCCTGGAAGGTCGCCTGCTCGGCCACAGGCAGCACGTTGACCGGCTGGGCGTCCTGGCAGAAGCGGTAGTCGCGCTCGAATTCGCCCATCTCCAGATTGTGCTCGTGCACCCATTCGCCCGGCCGGATCGCTTTGCTGGCGAAGCCGATCACCTGGCCGAACTTGCGCACCGCCTGCCCCGATTCCACCGGCTCGAGCGCCACCTTGTGGCCGAAAGGGATACGTTCGAGCGCGTGCACGGCGTCGGCCAGGGGCGCGCCCTCCTCGATCTTGCGCGCGGCGACCGCGATATTGTCATTCTGGCTGAGCCGCAGGAAAGGCGGCCGGCTGTCCATCATCATGTCTCGTCTCCGGCGGTCCGCCAGCCGCCATCATTCGGGTTCTCTAGCGGTAAAACAGCGTCGGCAGCCACATGGTCAAGGCCGGCACGAAGGTGACCAGCATCAACACCACGAACAACGGCACCAGGAATGGCATGGTGGCCGCCATACAGCGCTCGAAAGGCACCTTCGAGACGCGCGAAAGCACGTAAAGCACCATGCCCACCGGCGGCGTCAAGAGGCCGATCATCAGATTGAGCACCATGATAACGCCGAAATGCACGGGGTCGACGTCCATCTTCAGCGCAATCGGCAGGAGCACCGGCACCAGGATCGTGATCGCCGCCACGGTTTCCATGAAGCAGCCGACGGCGAACAGGATCAGATTGATGAGCAGCAGCACGACGACGGGGCTTTCCGAGAAACCGAGGATCAGCGAAGCAAAGTGCTCCGGAACGCGGTTCGACGTGAGGATCCATGCGAATATGGAGGCCGCAGCGACAATGAAGAGCACCACCGCCGTGGTCTCGATGGTGTCGAAGGAAACTCGCAGGAACCGCCGCCAGGACAATGTGCGATAGACCACGAGGCCAAGGAACAGCGCCCACACGCAGGCGGCGATCGCGGCTTCGGTCGGCGTGAAGGCGCCGGACAGAATGCCGCCGACGATGATGATCGGCGTGAGCAGCGACAGGAAGGCACGCCGGAAGGTGATCCACAGGACCGAGAAGCGGAAGGCCTGGTCGCGCGGGTAGTTGCGCTTGACCGCGTACCACGCGACCATGATCATCAGGGCGAAGGCCATCAGCAGCCCGGGTATGAGACCGGCGGCGAAGAGCTGGCCGATCGAGGCGCCCGCGACCACGCCGTAGATCACCATGGGCAGGGACGGCGGGATGATGGGGCCGATGGTCGAGGACGCCGCGGTGATGCCAACGGCAAAGCCGGGATCGTATTTGGCGTCGCGCATGGCCTTGATCTCGATGGCGCCGAGGCCGCCCGCATCGGCAACCGCCGCGCCGGACATGCCGGCGAAGATCACCGAGGCGCCGATGTTCACGTGGCCCAGACCGCCGCGCATCCACCCCACGATCGCCTTGGCGAAGTCGAAGATGCGCTCGGTGATGCCCGAGGTGTTCATGAGATTGCCGGCGAGGATGAAGAAGGGGACGGCCAGGAGCGGGAATGAATCGACGCCGTTCACCATGCGGTGGACGACCACCATGTCGGGAATGCGCCCGTCCAGAAAGATGAAGATCGCCGAGGCGCCGGCAAGCGCGATCGCCACGGGAATGCCGAGGACGATCATGCCGAAAAGAGCAACGAAGAGGATCGTCAGCAACATGGGTCAAAGCGCCCCGGACTGTTGGAAGGACTCGGGATCGACGAGTCGGCTCGTCCCGGTGCGCAGATGACGCAGCAAAACCACGACGGCACGCACCGTCATGGCGACGAAGCAGAGGGCGACCATCCAGTAGATGACGGATTTGGGGACGTCGATGGATACCATCATCTGTTGCGTGCGCCCGGCCATCTGACTGCACAGCCAGGCGGTGACGCCGAAGAAGACGATCGAGACGAGGTCGGCGAAGATCTGCAATCCGAAACGCGCCCGACGCGGCAGGTAGCGATAGAGCAGTTCGACGGCGATATGGCTTTCCTTGCGAACCGCGATGATGGCCCCCAGAAAGGTGACGCCGATCAGAAGAAAGCGGGCGATCTCCTCCGTCCAGCCCAGAGAGTTGTTGAGCACGTAACGGGTGAAGAACTGGAGAAAGACGACGAAAGCGAGCACCCAGAAGACGACAATGACGAGACTGTCCTCGGCCCGCAGGTCGGAAAGATCCTCGTCGTCGTGAACGGGCGCGGCAGGCTCCGCGCCGAAACGGCTGTCATTGTCCGACATGGAAAAAGCCCCGGTGGAAATCCCGCGCCGCCCGGGCGGCGCGGGAGGAACAAGCCTATTGGATTGCTTGCAGCCGGTCGTAGGTGTCCTGATCCCAGGTGGCGTCCTCGCCGTTGTGCAGCTTCACGGTCGCCTCGCGGAAGGGGGTGCGGTCGACCTCGTTGACCGTCACGCCCTGGTCGCGGAACCCCTCGACCAGTTCCTCCTCCTTCTGGATCACCTGCTGCGTGGCGCATTCGGCCGTCTCGTCCAGCACGCGGTCGAAGGCCTCGCGGTCGGCTTCATCCAGGGAATTCCAGACCGGACCGCCGACGATGGTCAGAAGCGCGTCGGTGATGTGGCCGGTGAGCGTGATCTGGTCCTGTACCTCGTAGAACTTCTTCGCCTCGATCGTCGGCAGCGGGTTCTCCTGCGCATCCACGGTGCCCTGCTGAAGGGCAAGATAGACCTCGGCAAAAGCGATGGGCGTCGGATTGGCGTTCACCGCCTTGGGGAACATCATGTAGAGCGGCGCGTTGGGCACGCGGATCTTGAGCCCTTCCATGTCCTCAGGCGTGTTGATCTCCTTGTTCGACGTCACGTGGCGCTCGCCGTAATAGGTGAGCGAGGTGATGTGATTGCCAGAGGCCTCCTCATAGCCTTGAGCGAGTTCCGAAAAGAGCTCCGAATTGCGGAACTGGTCCCAATGTTCGTAGTCGCGGAACATGTAGGGCGCGCCGCCAATGGCGATCGGCCCGTAGGCGCGGCCGGCGAAGAGCTGGCCCGTGTAGATGATGTCCACTGTCCCGAGGCCGAGACCTTCGTTGATGTCGACCTCCTTGCCGAGCGACGACGCCGGAAACACCTCTATGGAATAGCGCCCGTCCGTCGCCTCCATAAGCTTGTCGGATGCCTCGACGGCACAGGTGTGATAAGGCTCGCCCGCCTCATAGACGTGCGCCCATTTCAGCACCGTCTGGGCCGAAGCGGGCAGCGCGGCAAACGAAACACCGCCCACCACGGCGGCGGCGAGCGAATATGTGAGCTTCTTCTTCACTGGTACTCCTCCCTTTGAACCATACGACTTAAACATGCCCGGTCGTCCGACAGCCGCACGATGCATGCATATGCAGGATCCTCCAATCCCGCCGGCGACCGGGGACCGCAATAACGGCCACGATTTTCAAGCCGCGAAAACCCTACTAACATGCTAGTATGACATCAAGCACCGAATTTTCACCAGCCATCGCAACCCGCAGAGGCGGGACGACGGATCATGTCGCCAATGCGTTGCGCCAATCGATCGTGACCCTCGAACTGGTACCGGGCGCCCAGCTCGACAAGCGGGTGCTGACGGCCCGCTTCGGCGTTTCCCGCTTTCCCATCTCCGAGGCCCTGAACCGGTTGAAGCGGGAGGGGCTTGTGGATGTCCGCCCGCAGAGCGGCTCGCGCGTCTCTCTCATCCGCCTTTCGGACGCGGAAGAGAACCTGTTCATGCGCCGGGCGCTGGAGGCGGAGGTGGCCGAGACGCTGGCGCGACGCGGCGACGCCGACCTCCTGGCTGAGCTCAAGGACAACTTGCGCCGCCAAAAGATTGCGGTGGACACCGATGACCGCGAAGGCTTCCACGCGCTGGACCTTGCCCTCCATGACCGGATGGTCGAAGCGCTTGCCTTTCCCCGGCTTCGGGCGATCACGGAAAGCGTACGGCTGTCGCTGGACCGGGTGCGGCGGCTGCTCGGCTCGCCGCGTCGCCATGCCGTCACCTATGGCGAGCACGTGGAGATCGTCGCGGCACTGGAAGCGGGACGACCGGAGGATGCCCGCGCGGCCATGGTCGCGCATATCGATGCCGTGCTGACGGAACTGCGGATCTTCTGCAGAAAGCACCCGGAGGTGTTCGCGGACCTGACCGCCCCCTCCGCCGACGGTCGCCCGTGATTTCCTGTAGCTGCCGGAACATGCGCCCACGTTCGGGGCTGGTGGCAGGAGGAACTGCAACACGGCCGCGCAACGACCCGCGGCGCGCCGGGTGCGATGAACGGCGCAGGCGCGCGGCAGCGATTTACGGTTGAATCATGACAACGCCCATCCTATCATCGCGGCAAATAAAAACTCATCAATCAGGGGGTGGTTGGAATCGGAGTCGATTCTAGCCGGTGTTTCTTTTACATTCATGCCAGCCGCGTCGATATTGTTCAGGGCGTAATTCCGCTTGTCCCGAGCGGCCGAAAAAGAGGAAAGATGGAACCCAAGTTACGAGTCAGGGACGTCTACAAGATCTTCGGCGACAACCCGCAGGACGCTTTGGATCGTCTCAAACGGGGACAGACAAAGGAGGAGATCCTCGAAGAATCCGGACAGGTGGTCGGTGTCCAGGATGCCACCTTCGATGTCGAGGAAGCGCACATCTTCGTGGTGATGGGGTTGTCGGGCTCCGGCAAGTCGACGCTGGTTCGCATGCTCAACGGGCTCATCAAGCCCACCTTCGGGCAGGTCCTCATCGACGAGGACGACGTCGCCAGTTGCTCGCCCGAACAGTTGCGCCGCATCCGCCGCAACAAGATCGCCATGGTTTTTCAGCACTTCGCGCTGTTTCCCCACAAGACCATCGCGGAAAACGTCGGCTACGGCCTGAAGATCAAGGGCGTCGGTGCCGCTGAACGGCGCCAGAAGGCGCTCGCGGCGCTCGACCAGGTCGGGCTTGCCGCCTGGGCCGACAGCTATCCCTCGGAACTTTCCGGCGGCATGCAGCAGCGCGTGGGTCTCGCCCGCGGGCTTGCGACGGATCCGCAGATCCTGCTCATGGACGAGCCCTTCAGCGCGCTCGATCCGCTGATCAGGCGGGAGATGCAGGAGGAGCTTCTGGGCCTGCAGAAGAAGCTCAAGAAGACCATCGTCTTCATCACGCACGATCTCAACGAGGCGCTGATGCTCGGCGACAGGATCGCCATCATGAAGGACGGGCGCTTCGTCCAGGTGGGCACGGCCCAGGAAATCGTCTCCAATCCGGCCGACGACTACGTGGCCGCCTTCGTGGCCGACATCGACCGCGGACGCGTCTTCACCGCGGGCCATGTCGCCAACGCGCCTGCGGCGGTGCAGCTTTCGGCCAGCGCCGAGGACGCGCTCCAGACGATGGAAGAGAGCAACCGCACGGCGGTTTACGTGCTCGACGGCGAGAAGGTCGCCGGCGTGGTCAGCTATCAGGATCTTTCGACCGCCGCGCGCGGCAACGGCGAGGCGGGCACTACCTTGGCGGACGTGCTGGTCACGGACTATCCTTCGGCGGTGGAAGACGCTCAGCTGCACGAACTTTACGGGCTGGCGAGCACGGGCCTGCCCGTGGCCGTTCTCGACGGCAAGGGGCGACTTATCGGCGTCATCGAACCCGAGGCCGTCTTCGCTCAGCTTTCCGGGGACGAGCAGACGACCCAGCAGGAGACCGGTCAAAGCGAAACGGGAGCGCGGGCGGCATCGTGACCGCCCCTGCCAGTCAGCCGCATTTCGGAGACGCTCATGTTCAGCCCGTCTGACCTTCTGGTCATCCCTTTCGACGATTGGATCAACACCCTGGTGCGCGACTTCCTCGTGCCCAACTTCCGGCCGTTCTTCCGCGCCCTGCAGGTGCCGGTAACGGGCGTGCTCAACATGTTCGAGGCATTTTTCCAGTTCGTGCCCATGCTGGTAACGACCGCCGCCTTCGCGCTGGTCGCCTGGCGCACCGTGGGGCGCGGGATGGCGCTCTTCACGATCATCGCCCTCATCTTCATCGACATGATCGGGCTGTGGCCGGAAACCATGACGACCCTTTCGATGATCGTCACCTCGGTGCTGTTCTGCGCGGTCATCGGCGTGCCCATCGGCATTCTCGTCGCCGGCAGCAACAAGCTGTGGGCGGTGACGCGGCCGATCCTCGACATCATGCAGACGATCCCCTCCTTCGTCTATCTGGTGCCGATCGTCATGCTGTTCGGGGTCGGCATGGTGCCGGGCATCATTGCCACCATCATCTTCGCCCTGCCGCCTATCATCCGGCTGACCAATCTCGGCATCCGCAACGTGCGCGGCGATCTCGTAGAGGCGGCGGAAGCCTTCGGCTCCACCCGCTGGCAGATGCTGTGGGAGGTGCAGATCCCGCTGGCGCTCCGGACCATCATGGCCGGTCTCAACCAGACCCTGATGCTGTCGTTGTCCATGGTCGTGATCGCCGCCCTCATTGGCGCCGGGGGCCTCGGGCTCACCGTCTATACGGGGCTCGGTCGGCTCGACGTCGGCGGCGCGACGGCGGGCGGGGTCGGCATCGTGCTATTGGCGATCATCCTCGACCGCATCACACAAGCACTCGGCGAGCAGAGCGGGGTGCGGACCCCGTCGCTGCGCCAGACGCTGGTTTCGCTGTTTCGCCCACGCGCAGCCGCAACGGGCGAAACCAAGAAGTCGGGCAACTGAGCCCGCCGAAGCGGGGCGGTGATGTCCCGTCGCGATATGCGGGTTACGGCCCGCGGTCACCAATGAACACGAAAGGAGAGGCTTATGTTCACGATAAAGAAAGCCGTGCCAACCCTCGCCGCCGCCGCTCTCCTGAGCGCCGGCTCGCTGTCGCCCGCCGTGGCGCAGGATCAGCCGGGCGAAGGCAAGACCGTCCAGATGGCGCGCGCCACCTGGGACACGGGCTGGTTCCACGCCGAAATCTACAAGCAGCTTCTCGAGGAACTCGGCTACACGGTGGAAGGCCCGACGACACTCGACAATCCACCCTTCTACCAGGCGGTCAGCCAGGGCGACGTCGACCTTTGGGTCAACGGCTGGTTCCCGCTCCACAACACCTATCGCAGCACCTTTGAAAGCGGTGCCGAGATCGTTGGTGCCGTCGCCAGGGGCGGTGCGCTCGAGGGATATCTCGTCGACAAGGCCTCGGTCGAGGAATTCGACATCAAGACGCTGGACGATTTCAAGCGTGACGAGGTCAAGGAAGCTTTCGACCGCAACGGCGACGGCAAGGCCGATCTGGTGGCCTGTCCTCCCGGCTGGGGCTGCGAGGTCAATATCGAGCATCACTTGGACGCCTACGACCTGCGTGACCACGTGAACGCGATCAAGGCCGGCTACTCCGCGTCCATGGCGGATGCGGTCGCGGCTTATGCAAACGGCGAGCCCATCTTCTTCTACACCTGGACACCCAACTGGACGGTGAACGAGGTGGTGCCGGGCGAGGACGTCATGTGGATCGAGGTGCCGGAAGTCAATCTGCCCGAAGACATGGCGGATCTGGAAGACGCCGCCACGCTGGAAGGCGTCGAGGGTTGCGTGGCCGACCCCTGCACGCTCGGCTTCCCGGCCAACGACATCGTTCCGGTCGCCAATTCCGAGTTCCTCCAGGAGAACCCGGCCGTCGGCGCGCTCCTTGAAACCATCTCGATCCCGCTGCCCGACATCTATGCCCAGAACGCGGCGATGAATGCGGGCGACGACGATATCGAAGCCCAGGCCTCGACCTGGATCGAGGAGAACCGCGACCAGGTCGACAGCTGGCTCGAAGAAGCCCGCGCGGCAGCGGAGTAAGCGCCTCTCCACAGCAAGCTGCAAAGGCCGGGCCTTCGTGCCCGGCCTTTTTCATGGGCGGGCATTGCCGGGCGAAGCCAGGAAGGGCGTGGACAAAGTTTTTGTCCTCCTTCCGCAATCTCTGTGAAAGAAAGAATGAAACCAGGGGCTTGAGAAAACAGACTTATGCATCCGGGATGCCATTTGTCCCCGCATAGGCGGCGCGCCTTATGATCAGCCTGACGACAATTGCTTGCGAGGCTGCCATGAGCATCGACCCGGAGAATACCGCCCTTTTGAAACTCCCCTATATCATGCCAAGCCAGGCCCAGAAGCACGTGACGCACAACGAGGCGATCCGTCTGCTGGACGGCCTGACACAGGTTTCCGTGCTCGACCGCGACTGGACCGCGCCGCCCGATACGCCCGAGGAGGGTGACCGCTACATCGTCGCTGAGGGCGCGAGTGATGGTTGGGAGGGGTGGGACTCCAACATCGCCTATTTCGCCGACGGCGCCTGGATCAGGCTCGTGCAACGAATCGGCTGGCTCGCCTGGGTCGAGGACGAGGCGCGGTTTGTCGTGTGGAACGGCAGCGCCTGGACGGACGCGATCGGCAATCTCACGGCCGACGATCTGGCCAGCGGCGTCGTTCCCATGATCGGCGTCAACACGGCGGCCGATGGCTATAACCGCTTCGCTATCAAGTCCGACGCGGCCCTGTTCTCGTACGACGACGTCACGCCCGGCTCCGGCCACATACGTGCCACGGTGAACAAGGCGGGAGCGGACAAGGATGCGGGCTTCATCTTCCAGACCGCCTGGAGCGCCCGGGCTCTGTTCGGGCTTTTGGGCAACGACGATTTCTCGATCAAGGTCAGCCCGGACGGTGCTGCCTACCACACGGCCCTGGTGGTCGACCGCAACAACGGGCTGGTGAAGTTCCCCGGCGGCCTGTGGGGTACGGGCAGCAGCGCTGGGACGCTGGGAGCGCAGGCGCTCGCCTTTACCGGTGGGCTGGACGGTTCCGCGCTCGGCCAGAGGATATCTTTCGGCAGCGGCCAGACCATCGGGGACGGCCCCTGCATGCCCTTTTCCGGCAAGGTGGTAGCGGCGACGATGAGCCAGCAATCGGGCACCGCCGGAACTTACACGCTGGAGGCGGTGAAAAGCAGCGGCCGGCAGGGCGCGTCCTACCGTCTGTCGCATTCCTACGGCGGCAGCGGAGGGCAGCACGCGATTGCCGATTTCCATTCGGCCATGCTCGCGTTCGCGGCCGGCGACCGCATCAGCTTCGAGGTGGTGGAGCAGCCCGGGCCGGCCGCCTTCACAGTCACCTTCTTTGTCGTTTTCGACTGAGGGCGCAATGCCGGCAGCACCACCGGCTCTCTCCCGGAAAAGACTCAGACGGGGCGGAGACGCTTGACAAGCCCCGCACCATCGCCTCTAAACTTGCGTCTTCACCAGGGGGGCCCGGACAACGGGCTGAGATACCGCTGGCCTAAAAGGCAGCGCGGTGACCCTTAGAACCTGATCCAGTTCATACTGGCGTAGGGATGGTGCGACGGCTTTTCGGGGAACCGCCCCATCGACCGGGTTCAGGCCCACAGATCAGAAAGAGCCTCTCCCTCATCCTTCCAAGAACTGGGTCTCCTGTGCAAAGCGCGAAGGAGCCATGCCATGGATGCCCGCAACCAACCGACACCCGAAGTCACGACAGGTCCCCTGCCGGCCTCGCACAAGGTCTACAAGCCCGGCACGCGCCATCCCGATCTGCGCGTGCCCATGCGCGAGATCGCCGTCCACCCGACGGCCGGCGAGCCGCCGGTAACGGTCTATGATTCGTCCGGCCCGTACACGGACATCGAGGCGCAGATTGAGATCGAAAAGGGCCTGCCGCGTCTGCGCGAAACCTGGATCACGGCGCGCGGGGACGTCGAGCGCTACGATGGTCGGATCGTCAAGCCGGAGGACAACGGCTTTGTGAGCGGCGATCGGCTGACGCCGGAGTTCCCCACGCGCAACCGTCCGTTCCGGGCACGCGACGGCAAGGCGGTCACCCAGATCGCCTATGCGCGCGCCGGCATCGTGACGCCGGAGATGGAGTTCATCGCCATCCGCGAGAACCTCGGGCGCGAGAAGCTGAAGGAAAAGCTCGAGCGCGACGGCGAGAGCTTCGGGGCGGCCATTCCCGATCACGTGACCCCGGAATTCGTGCGCGACGAGGTGGCGCGCGGCCGTGCGATCATCCCGGCCAACATCAACCATCCCGAAATCGAGCCGATGATCATTGGTCGCAACTTCCTGACCAAAATCAATGCCAATATCGGCAATTCGGCCGTCACCTCCTCCATGGCGGAAGAGGTCGAGAAGATGGTGTGGGCGACGCGCTGGGGCGCCGACACGGTGATGGACCTTTCCACCGGGCGCAACATCCACAACATCCGCGAGTGGATCATCCGCAATTCGCCGGTGCCGATCGGCACCGTGCCGATCTACCAGGCGCTGGAGAAGGTGGGCGGCGTCGCCGAGGAGCTCACCTGGGAGGTCTACCGCGACACCCTCATCGAGCAGGCCGAGCAGGGCGTCGACTACTTCACCATTCATGCCGGCGTACGGCTGCACTACGTGCCGCTCACGGTCGACCGGGTGACCGGCATCGTTTCCCGGGGCGGCTCGATCATGGCCAAGTGGTGCCTTCATCACCACAAGGAGAGTTTCCTCTACGAGCATTTCGAGGAGATCTGCGAGATCTGCCGCGCCTATGACGTCTCCTTCTCGCTGGGCGACGGACTGCGCCCCGGCTCGATCGCCGACGCCAACGACGCGGCTCAGTTCGCCGAACTGGAAACGCTGGGCGAGCTCACGAAAATCGCCTGGGCGAAGGACTGCCAGGTGATGATCGAGGGGCCGGGCCATGTTCCCATGCACAAGATCAAGGAGAACATGGACAAGCAGCTCGAGATCTGCGGCGAGGCGCCCTTCTATACGCTCGGACCGCTGACGACCGACATCGCGCCCGGCTACGACCACATCACGAGCGGTATCGGTGCGGCGATGATCGGCTGGTTCGGCACGGCCATGCTCTGCTACGTCACGCCGAAGGAGCATCTGGGCCTGCCCGACCGGGACGACGTGAAGACCGGCGTCATCACCTACAAGATCGCCGCCCACGCGGCCGATCTCGCCAAGGGCCATCCGGCGGCAAAGATCCGCGACGACGCGCTGTCGCGGGCGCGTTTCGAGTTCCGCTGGGAGGACCAGTTCAACCTCTCGCTCGACCCCGAGACCGCACGTGCGCTCCACGACGAGACGCTGCCGAAGGAAGCGCACAAGGTGGCACATTTCTGCTCCATGTGCGGACCGAAATTCTGCTCCATGCGGATTTCGCACGACATCCGCGCCGAGGCGCAAAAGGAGGGCATGGAGAAGATGGCGGAAAAATATCGCGAGGGCGGAAAGCTCTACGTGCCGGTCGAGGAGGCGGCGGAGCAAACGCACGAAACCTAGGTGCAGCGGGATCATTCGAGCCATGCCCGCGAATACTGGCGCTCTCATCCCCCTCTGCCCGGCAGGGCAGAGGGGGTATGCCGGGGCGCGGGCCTGTCCGGCTGGCCATATCTTTATTTTGGCGAAGAGCCCCTGATGCGTATTCTCGTCAAAGGTGCCGGCGTCGCGGGCTTGACCGTCGCCCATGAACTGGCCAGCGGCGGGGCCGACGTAATCGTCATCGAGAAAAGCTCCGCGCCGGGCGGCGGGGCATCGTGGCTTGCCGGCGGCATGCTGGCGCCATTTTGCGAGCGAGAGGCCGCCGAGCCCACCGTCGTGGAACTCGGCCGCGAGGCCGCGCGCTGGTGGGAAGCGGCCGTTCCGGGCCTGGTGCACTTCAACGGCACGCTTGTCGTGGCGCCGCCGCGCGACACCGCCGAATTGCGCCGCTTCGCCACGCGCACGGAGGGACATTCCCACGTTGCCGCCGACGAAATCGCGTCGCTCGAACCGGACCTCGCAGGCCGCTTCCGCGCCGGGCTCTTCTTTCCGCAGGAAGCGCATCTCGATCCGCGTCAGGCATTGAGGGCACTGGCTGAAAAGCTGCAAGCCGCCGGGGTGCGCTTCCTCTTCAATCGTACCGAGCCGCCGCGGGGCGAGACCTTCGACCGGGTCGTCGACTGCACAGGCTTTGCCGCTGCCGCCTCGGTGCCGGAACTGCGCGGCGTGCGCGGCGAGATGCTCTATCTCGAGACACGAGAGGTGAGGCTCTCCCGCACCGTGCGGCTCATCCACCCGCGCTTCCCGGTATACATCGTCCCGCGCAGCGGCGGCCGCTTCATGGTGGGAGCGACCATGATCGAAAGCGCCGACGAGGGACCGATCACCGCGCGCTCGGCCATGGAACTGCTCAATGCAGCCTATGCGCTCCATCCCGCTTTCGGCGAAGCGCGCATCGTCGAGGCCGCGGCCGGCATTCGCCCCGCCTACCCCGACAATTTGCCGAAGATCGAAGAGCGGAACGGGACGCTCTTCGTCAACGGCTTCCACCGCCACGGCTTCCTCCTGTCGCCGGCGCTCGCCCGGGAAGCCGCGCGCATCGTGCTCGGCGGAGACGGGAGAGACGCGGGCGGAGCTCCGCAGGACACGGCGTTCGCCCCGACCGTTACAAAGATTTAATCCGCGAGGCGAGCGATGCCGCGCCTGCCACGGTCGCAATACGCGGCCGCTGGGCATATATCTCCCGCAACTTTCATCCTCTTGCGGGCTTCCATGGACAACGTCACCACGAAACGGGCGCTTGTGCTCATCAATCCCAAGGCACGCCGCGGGCAGGAATCGCTCGCGCCGGTGCTCGATCGGCTCCGTGCCGGCGGGCTGGTCACCCAGGTCGAACCCTTCGAGGCGCTGCCGGAAATCGCGCGCGACATCGTGCGCCTGCGCAAGATGGCCGATCTTGTCGTCGTGTGCGGCGGCGACGGCACGGTGTCCTCGGCGGCGGTCGCCGTGATGGAAAGCGGCTTGCCGATGGGCATCATGCCGATGGGCACGGCCAACGACCTTGCGCGCACTCTGGAAATTCCCATGAACCTCGTGGAAGCCGCCGGCGTGATTGCCGACGGTCAGGCCCGGCAAATCGACGTCGGCACGGTGAACGGCCACGCCTTTTTCAACGTCGCCAGCATCGGGCTGAGCACGGAACTTGCGCAAGGGCTCGATCCGGCGCTCAAGAAGCGGTTCGGCAGGCTGGGCTATGCGCTGGCAGCCATGAAGGTCATGGCCAAGGCCAACCGTTTTGCCGCCCGGATCACCGAAAAGGGCGCCACGATCGAGGTCCACACCTATCAGATCGCCGTCGGCAACGGGCGGCACTATGGCGGCGGCAACGTCGTGGAGGAAACGGCGGCCATCGATGACGGCCATCTCGACCTCTACAGCCTGGAGATGAAGAACCTCTGGAAACTGGCGCTGATGCTGCGTTCCTTCCGCTCCGGCCGCCACGGCGCCTGGAAGGAGGTGCGTACGGCCCGGTGTGTCGAGTTCGACATCGAGACGGACAAGCCGATGCCGGTGAACACGGACGGGGAAATCGTCACCGCGACGCCGGCGCATTTCAAGGTGCATCCCAAGGCGATCTCCATCTTCGCGCCGGCCGAACAAGGTGGGGCGTTTTCAAGCAGGGGATAAGCCGATATGTAGCCGGCGGGCGGCGCCGCGCCCTGGCGCCGGTCTCGTTCGTATCCGCAAGGAGGCAAATTCGTGTCCGTCTACGCTTTCGGCGATATCTCCCCTCGCCTGCCCGCCGGCTTCTGCTGGATCGCGCCGACCGCCGCCGTCATCGGCAACGTGCGTCTGGAAGAGGACAGCAGTGTCTGGTTCGGCGCGGTCCTGCGCGGCGACAACGAGCCGATCACCGTGGGTGTGGGCGCGAACATCCAGGACAATGCCGTTCTGCACACCGACCCGGGCTTTCCCACCACGCTCGCGCGCTTCTGCACGATCGGCCACAGCGCCGTCGTGCACGGCTGCACGATCGGCGAAAACAGCCTCGTCGGAATGGGCGCGACGGTGCTCAACGGCGCCCGGATCGGCAGGAACTGCCTGATCGGCGCCAATGCGCTCGTTACCGAAGGCAAGGAGATCCCCGACGGCTCGCTCGTTCTCGGTGCCCCGGCCAAGGTGGTGCGGCGACTCGACGAAGAGGCGCAGGCGAAGCTGGCGGAGACCGCCCGGCATTACGTGGAAAACGCAAAGCGCTTCGCCACGGGGTTGAACCGGCGCGATTGAGCCGCGCGGAACACCGGTCTCAACCGGAGAACGCGATCCTCAGATCGATCTCGGAAAGCGGTCTTACGCCCGAAAGCAGCGCCCGCGCTTCCGCTTCATCCTGTTTCATTTGCGAAACCAGCGCCTCCAGCCCGTCGAACTTCTCCTCGCCCCGCAGGAAGCCGAAAAAGGAAACGGCACAGGTCTCGCCGTAAAGCGCGTCATCGAGATCGAAGACGAAGGTCTCGAGAAGGGGCCGCCCCTCCTCGTCGACGGTCGGCCGGCGGCCGAAGCTCGCCACGCCATCGTGCAGCGTGCCGTCGGCGCGGCGAAAGCGCACCCCATAGATGCCGTGCGCGAGGGCCGTCTCATCCGGCAGCGCCATGTTGGCGGTGGGAAAGCCGAGGGTGCGGCCGAGCCGCTTGCCCTCGCTCACCACGCCTTCCACCGTGTAGCGATAGCCCAGGAGGCCGGCGGCTTCGGCCACATCGCCTTGCGCCAGCAAATTTCGTACCCGGCTGGAGGAGACCACGTCTCCGCCCTCGTCCGAGAACTGGGCGACCAGGCTCACGTCGAACCCGTGCACGGCACCGGCCTCGGCAAGAGTCTCCGGCGTGCCGCCGCGGTTCTTCCCGTAGTGGAAGTCGAAGCCGGTCACCACATGCGCCGCGCCGAGACCGCGCACCAGGATCTCCGTGACGAAAGCCTCCGGCGACAGGGCGGCGAAATCGCGCGTGAAAGGCTGCTCGACCACGGCGTCGAAACCCATCGCCTCCAGGAGGCGCGCCTTCATCGGCGCCGGTGTGAGGCGGAAGAGCGGCACGTCGGGACGGAAGACACTGCGCGGATGCGGCTCGAAGGTGAGCACGATGGCCAGGCATCCGTGCGTTGCGGCGATTTCGAGCGCGCGCGCCAGCACCGACTGGTGGCCGCGATGGACGCCGTCGAAATTGCCGATGACGACAACTCCGCCGTGCAAGCGGGGCGGGAGGGCCCGGGGTCCGCTACATCTCAGGATGCCGCCTGCCACGTTCCGCCTCTATCGTAGCCTTTCGATCGCCGCTGCCGGCTGGAGGCCGTGCTGTTCCAGAAAAGCGGCCAGCCGGGCCGGGTCGGGCCTGCCGTTCTCGCTGTGCTCGGCCGCGTGTATGCCCTCCGTCACATAGAGCACGTCGATGCCCATGCCGGCCGCACCCTTGATATCGGTCAGCACGCCGTCGCCGATGGCGAGCGCATCGGCGGGACCGACCGCACGGCCGAGGGTGTTGCCGGCGGCGGCCAGAGCGGCCTCATAGATCGGCCGATGCGGCTTTCCCGCGATCAGCGTGCGCCCGCCCATGAGGCCGTATTCGCGCGCGAGCGCGCCGGCGCAGAAGACGAGCTTGTCGCCGCGCTCGACGACGATGTCCGGATTGGCGCAGATGAAAGGAAGATCACGTGTGCGCAGGCGCTGCAAGACTTCGGCGTAGTCCTCCGGCGTCTCGGTTTCGTCATCGTAAAGCCCGGTGCAGACCACGCCCGCCGCCTCGAATTCCTCCACGAGTTCGATGTCGAGACCGTCGTAAAGCGTCATGTCGCGGTCCGGACCGATGTGAAACAGCCTGCGGGGGGCGTTGCGGATCAATTCACGGGTGACGTCGCCCGAGGTAATCACGCTGTCCCATGCCGCGTCGTCGACGCCCAGGAGGCGAAGCTGCTCCTCGACCTGATCGTGCGGGCGCGGGGCGTTGGTGATCAGGACCACGGTCTTGCCGGCGGCGCACATGCGCTTCAACGCCTCCACGGCATCGCAGAAGGCCGAGACACCGTTGTGCACCACGCCCCAAACGTCGCAAAGGACGACCGAATAGGGCTCCGCCAGCGTGTCGAGACGGTCGATCATGTCCGGCGGCTGCGGCATGGGGTTCTCCTTCTACTCGGCAACTGGAGAGCACGGAAGCGGGCTTGAGGAACTCGCGCAGGGATTAGCCCAAGTGACGGGCACTGTCACCCTGCTTTCGGGAAGGAGAGGTATGGGAACGGCATGTTAACGGTCCATCAACCGTTATGGCCGATCCTGCCACCCGATTAGGAATCCGTTCAGCCTGTTGGCGCATCCTGCCGGCATAAGCCAGAGGCAGGGTGGCATTCATGATACGCAAATTCCGTCGTGACGAGCGCGGCAACTATGCGGTGCTCACGGCACTCGTCATGGTGCCCGTCATGGGCGCGCTGGCGCTCGCGATCGACTACACCCGCATGGGCGCCCACAGGCAGGCTGCGCTCAACGCGCTCGACGCGGCCAATATCGCCGCCGCCCGGCGGCTCTTGGCGGGTGACAGCAAAGACGACGTCTTGGCCTACGCGCGGAAATATTTCGAAGCCAATCTCGGCCCGGTCAAGCCGGAGGCAACCACGCTGCATGTGGAACTGCCGACGGACAAGGCCGGCGGCGGCACGCTGAAGATGAGCGCCGACCTCGACTATCAGCCCATCTTCTTCCCCGTCTTCCAGGCCCTGCGCGGCGAAGACGCGGAAAGCCAGACGAAACTCACCCTGAACGCCAACAACGCGGTGCGCCTGAAAAACACGCTCGAAGTGGCGCTGGTGCTCGACAATTCCGGCTCCATGGATGAATGGGGCTCGGGCTCCGGCAAGAAGCGCCTGGCCCTTTTGAAGGATGCCGCCAAGCAGCTCGTCGAGACGCTGGCGAAACAGGGCGAGAACATGCAGCAGGTGACAAAGCCCGTGCAGTTCGGCGTGGTGCCCTTCGCGGCCTCGGTCAATGTCGGACCCGACAAGCGCGACGCCTGGTGGATGGATACCGACGGGCGGTCGCCGATCCATCACGAGAATTTCGACTGGGAGACCATCGGGGAATATTACGAACAAAGAAGCAAAGATAAACGAGTCGAATGGATCGAGGGTGTCTACAAGAAGCGCGGCAAGGGCTGGCACGAGGAAGAAGATGAGGTCGTGACGCGCTTCACTCTTTATGACGAGATCAAGAAGCTCAAACACAACGCAGATCAATTCCACTGGGCGGGATGCGTCGAGATGCGTCCCCATCCCTTGGGCCTGGACGACACACCGCCCGACAGGGATCACCCGGAAACCCTGTTCGTACCCATGTTCGCGCCCGATGAGACGGATCCGTCCGACCGCGGCCGCAGGGCCTACAACGACTGGTGGGCGGACCAGACGGGCGGCGAATGGCCCAACAAGTCCCTCAGCCGCCAGCGATACATGCCAAAATATTTTTATGCGGTGGGCACGCCCGTCCCGCCCGGGAAAGGTCCCAACCTTAGCTGCACCACCGAGCCGATCACGCCACTCACGGACGTGACGGACCAAGCCGGGCTGGACCTCGTCAAGGGTGCGATCGACAAGATGCGCGCCGACGGAGCCACCAACGTGCCGGAGGGCATGGCCTGGGGCTGGCGCGTCGTCTCCGGCGGAGAGCCCTTCACCGAGGGCAGACCCGACCAGGAGAAAGGCAACGACAAGGTGGTCATCGTGCTGACGGACGGCGCCAACACCTACTATACGCCCGGATGGTTCGGCGCCAGCGACGAAGCGGGCAACAAGTCGATCTACTCGAACTACGGCTATGCCGAGAACGGCCGCATCTTCGACGGCACAACCGTCAACAGCAGCTACTATTCGGAAGGAAATTTCACGAAGGCGATGAACCAGCAGTTCGACCAGTTGTGCGAGACGGCGAAACAGGAAGGCATCATGGTGATGACGGTGGCGCTCGACCTCGGCACGTGGCGGAACAATGAAAGGGAGCAGATCGACGCCCTGCGCCGGTGCTCGTCCGAGTCGCGCTTCCGCAAGGACCCCGAGAATCCCGAGAAACCGGCCAAGCTGTTCTGGAACGCCACCGGCGCCGAACTCGAGGAGACTTTCCGCGAGATCGCCGACGAGCTGTCGAACCTGCGCTTCGTGAGCTGAGCGGCCCGCCCGCGCCCTTGCCGCACACACCCTTATCGGCTAGGACAGCCGCGCCCGGAAGACCGGGCGCGGTCAATCATTCTGGACGGGCGGAATCGCACATGGCAGGCAAGGCGGACAAGGTGAAGGCACGGCTCCCGCGCGGGCTCGTCGACCGCCATGCCGAGGACATCCGCGCCGTCGACGAGATGGTGGCGAAGATCCGCGCCGTCTACGAGCTCTACGGCTTCGAGCCGGTCGAAACGCCGCTCATCGAATATACCGACGCGCTGGGAAAGTTCCTGCCCGACCAGGATCGGCCCAACGAGGGCGTCTTCTCCTTCCAGGACGACGACGAGCAGTGGCTTTCGCTGCGCTACGACCTGACGGCGCCGCTCGCCCGGTTCTATGCCGAGAATTTCGAGCGCCTGCCCAAGCCCTATCGCAGCTACCGCGCCGGCTGGGTGTTCCGCAACGAGAAGCCCGGCCCCGGCCGCTTCCGCCAGTTCATGCAGTTCGACGCCGATACAGTGGGCACGCCCGGCGTCGCGGCGGATGCCGAGATGTGCATGATGATGGCCGACGTGATGGAGGCGCTGGGGCTCAAAGATCAATACGTCATTCGCGTGAACAACCGGAAGGTGCTCGACGGGGTGCTGGACGGGATCGGCCTCGGCGGGGAGGAGAATGCCGGGCGGCGGCTGACGGTGCTCAGGGCGATTGACAAGTTAGATAAGTTCGGGCCGGAAGGGGTGCGAGCGTTGCTTGGCCCGGGTCGCATGGACGAGAGTGGTGACTTTACGAAGGGTGCGGGGCTGAACGAAGACCAGATTACGCGCATTGGTCGGTTCATCGATTTCGCAAGGTGGCATGACTTTACCAGCGACTCCTCGGGCCGGTCGGTTCAGTCAACTTTGAACGATGAAGGGACGGAATGGAACGATGACGACGCATCACCGCGCGATCTCTTCGCGGCGATGGACGCAAGCTTCGGTGAAAATGACATCGCTTCCCAAGGGATTGCCGAGCTACGGGACATAGCGGCACTGGTAACGGCTTCTGGATATGACTCCGATCGCATCCGCATCGACCCCTCCGTCGTGCGCGGCCTCGAGTATTACACCGGGCCCGTCTACGAGGCCGAACTACTGGCCGAAATCCCCAACGAAAAGGGCGAGACCGTCCAGTTCGGCTCCGTTGGCGGCGGCGGGCGGTATGACGGGCTCGTCTCGCGCTTTCGCGGCGAGCCGGTGCCGGCCACGGGCTTCTCCATCGGTGTCTCCCGCCTCATGACGGCGCTGAAGAATCTAGGCAAGCTCCGGACAACAGAGACAGTTGCCCCCGTCGTCGTCCTCGTCATGGACAAGGACACGGAGAGCCTCGGGCGATACCAGAAGATGGTCTCCGAGCTGCGCCGGGCCGGCATCCGCGCCGAGATGTATCTGGGCGGTGCCGGCATGAAGGCGCAGATGAAATATGCCGACCGGCGCGGTGCCCCGTGCGTCGTTATCCAGGGCGGCGACGAGCGCGAGAAGGGCGAGGTGCAGATCAAGGACCTCGCGGAGGGCAAGCGCCTTTCCGAAGAGATCGAGGACAATGTGACCTGGCGCGCGGCGCGGCCGGCGCAGTTTTCCGTGCCGGAGGGCGAACTGGTGGAGGCGGTCAGGGGCGTGCTCGAGGCGCAGCGGCAAGAGCGGGGCGCGTGAGCATGTCCGGCGCCGGATCCTCTGTCGGAGGCGGCGGCACCCCAGTGCGCGCGCAGGAAAGAGCCCGCCGCCCATGACCTTGCGTTACCCCTCCTTCGCCGGCGACATCCTCGCCCTCTTCGAAGAGCGCGCGGCGGCGCTGACGGACATCCCGATCATCCAGCCGGCCGACCCCTTCCTCGACATGGCGGGCGAGGATCTACGCCGGCGCATTTTCCTTACCGAGAGCGAGACCGGCCGCAGCCTGTGCCTGAGGCCCGAATTCACCATTCCCGTCTGCCGCGACCACATCGAGCGGCGCGCGACGACGCCGCGGCGCTATGCCTATCTGGGCGAGGTGTTCCGTCAGCGCCGCGAGGGCGGCGCGGAATTCTTTCAGGCAGGCATCGAGGATTTGGGCGCCGAAGACCGCGCGGATGCCGACGCGCGCTCGCTGGCCGACGCCCATGCGCTGCTTGCGCGCGTCCTGCCTGAGCGCACGCTGACCGTCACCCTTGGCGACCAAGCGGTGTTCGAGGCGGTGCTTTCCGGCCTCGGCCTGCCGCGCGGTTGGCGCAAGCGGCTTGCGCGCGCCTTTGGCTCGCCGGCGATGCTGGAGGCGGCAATCGCCGAGTTCACCAATCCGCCCGGCACGGCGCGCCTGCCGCGCGAGGTGGCCGGGCTGGTGACGCGCGGCGATGCGGACGCGCTGGCCGGACATATCGAAAAGGCGATGGAAGAGGCCGGCCTGTCGCCTTCGGCCGGACGGCTGCCTTTGGAGATCGCGCGGCGGCTGATGGAAAAGGCCGAGCTTGCCAGCGTGCGCCTCTCCGACACCGCGCTCGATGCACTCAAGGCCTTTCTGGCCATCCACGTACCACTCGAAGAGGCCGAGGCGCGCCTGGCTGATTTCGCCGAAGGGGCGGGTATCTTCCTCGACGAGGCGCTAACCGGCTTCCGGGAGCGCGCAGAGCGCATCGTCCGGCATGGGCTGCCGCCGGCCGAGATCCATTACGATGCGGGGTTTGGGCGGCCGCTCGACTACTATACAGGCTTCGTGTTCGAGATCGGGACAGCGGCGCTGGACCAGCCGCTGGCCGGCGGCGGGCGCTACGACCGGCTCCTGACGCTGCTCGGCGCCGAAAAGCCCATCCCCGGCGTCGGCTTTTCCATCTGGCTCGACCGCGTGGCAGCCTTGCGGGAGGACAGGCCATGAGCGTCACACTCGCCCTGCCCTCGAAAGGTCGTCTCAAGGAGGAGGCCGTGCGGCGGCTCGAAGATGCCGGCTATACGGTCCGCCTGCCGGAGAACGACCGCCGATACCGGGCCACGATGGACGGCCTTCCCGGACTCGAGGTCGCCTTCCTGTCCGCCTCCGAGATCGCGCGCGAACTGGCCCGGGGCGGCATCGACCTCGGCATCACCGGCGAGGACCTCGTGCGCGAGACGATCCCCGAATGGGAGGCGCGCGTTAAGATCGGCGCGAGGCTCGGCTTCGGCCATGCCGACGTAGTGGTGGCGGTGCCAAAGGTGTGGTTCGACGTCGCCACCATGGCCGATCTGGACGACGTTGCAGCCGATTTCCGCCAGCGCCATGGCAGGCGGCTCAGGATCGCCACCAAATACTGGCGGCTGACACAGCAGTTCTTCTCCCAGAAACACGGGATCCAGGTCTACCGCATCGTCGAAAGCCTCGGCGCGACGGAGGGCGCGCCGGCGGCCGGCTCGGCCGACGTTATCGTCGACATCACCTCCACAGGCTCGACGCTCAGAGCCAACCACTTGAAGGTTCTGGAGGACGGCATCATCCTGCGCTCCCAGGCCTGCCTGGTGACCGCGCGCAAAGAGCGGCCGGAGAACGAGGCGAAGCTGATCGCGGACATGGCAGCCGCGCTCGACCGGCCGGCAGGCTAGAATCAGTTCACCGCGGGCAAGCCACCGTAGGCAATCCGGTCAACGTCTTCGCCCCTCACCTTCCAAAACCTTCTCATAAAGGGAGACGTGGCGCTCGACGTATCTTTGCAGCGAAAAACGGTTGACGACGCGCTCCCGGGCGGCGGCGCCCAAGGCCTGGCGGTCCTCGGCGGCAAGCACGAGCAGTCTGGCCAACCCTGCCGCAAGGGCATGCGGCTCACGGGGTGGCACGACGACCCCCGTTGGGCCGACGAGCCAGCCGCAGTCTCCGACATCCGTCACCACAACGGGCACGCCGCTTGCCATCGCCTCGCCGGCGGCCAGCGAGAACGCCTCACCCCATGCGGATGAAAGCACGAAGACGTCCAGCCCGGGCAGCAATTCCGCGACATCGTGGCGAAGGCCGAGGGTGGTAACGCGGTCGTCGATGGCGAGATCTCTCGCTGCCTCCCTGACCGGGCCGTTCTCATGGCCGTCCCCGGCAATCACCAGTTGAACATCGTGCCCGTCGGCGATCAGTACGGAGACCGCCCTGACGAGGTTCACCTGATCCTTCATCGGGTGATATCGGGCAAAATGGCCGATGATCCGCCGCTCGGGGGGAATGTTCAGCGTCGCGCGCAGGTGGGCCCGACGGCTGCGTGTCGGATAGAAGGTATCGGTGTCGATTCCGTTCGGGATGACCGCGCTCCTGCGGGCGTTGAATCCGAGATGCTCGTGCTGGCGGGCCGCAATCCTCGAGCAGTAGCAGATCGCAGCCGCGAGATGCGACAACATGGCGGAGAACCGGATGAGCCGATGCATCTTCGGCTCTTCGACAGCGAGATCGGCAATAGTGTGATGCACGCTCCAGATCACCGGTGCGAAGGTGAAGCTCAGGAGAGATCCGAGCGAGCCGGCCATATTGCCGTGGTACATCCAGCCGTGAATGATGTCCGGGCTCTGCTGTCGTACCAGCCTGCGCAGATCGAGCACGTTCCGCGACCTGGGCCGGGCTCTTTGCATCGAAAGGGAGTGCAGGCTCGCGTGCCGTTGCGGCAGACTCGCGGCCATGGCGCCAGCCGGCAGCAGCGACAGGACGGTCGAGGGAAATCCCGCTTGGTCCATCCGGCCGACGAGGCGCGTCAGCATGATCTCGGCTCCGCCGACATTGAGACCGGTTATCGTGTGGAGTACCTGAGGCACGATCGTGTTCCCCGCGTTTTCCGACGGTAGAGCGGATCCGGTTCGTTGTCAGGTCAGGAAAATCACCCGTCAGGTACCGTCCAGCCTAAAATGCAAGGACCTATGGGCATCCACGTCTTGGAGTGTGGGGTGTGGCCAAACGCCAGCGACACGTCGGAAAAGATGCTTTGCGTCAAAGCTTACTCGTCGACGACGCGCAGCTTCAGCGAGTTGGAACCGGTGGCGGCGGCAGCTTGCTTGACGGCCTCTCCCTTGGGCAGGCTCTTGCTTTCCGCCGCTTCGGCCTCCGGCGCGCCAAGCTCCAGCGCCTCGATCTTCTCGCCCCGTTTCGTCACCTTTTCCGCCGAAGTCAGGATCATGTCGATGTCGCGGTTGGCCTGGGAGAAATGGGTCTGCAGCTTGCGCACACGCTCGTCCAGTCGGGAGACGTCCTGCATCAGCCGCACGACCTCGGCCTGGATGAGATGGGCCTGCTCGCGCATGCGCGCATCCTTGAGCACCGCCTGGATGACCTGGATGGAAAGCATGAGCAGCGACGGCGAGACAATGACGATGCGGGCACGGTGGGCCCGCTGCACCAGCGCCTCGAAATTCTCATGGATCTCCGCGAAGATCGACTCGGAGGGCACGAACATGAAAGCCGTGTCCTGGGTTTCGCCATTGATCAGATACCGTTCCGCGATCGCCTTGACGTGGGTTTCGATGTCACGGCGGAAAGCGGCTTCGGCCTGCCGGCGCCCCTCTTTGCCCTCCTCGCCTTCCGCTGCCTTGCGAATGGCGTTCCACGCCTCCAGCGGAAACTTGGCATCGATGACGAGCGAAGGCGCGCCGTTCGGCATCTTTACCACACAGTCGGGCCGGTTGCCGTTCGACAGGGTGGCCTGGAATTCGTAGGCGGAAGACGGCAGGCCGTCGGCGATGATCGCCTCCATGCGCGACTGGCCGAAGGCACCGCGGGTCTGCTTGTTGGACAGGATCTGCTGGAGCTGGACGACCTGGCCGGCGAGCGACTGGATGTTGTTCTGGGCAGTGTCGATGACGGCTAGGCGCTCCTGCAGCCTGGACAGGTTTTCATGGGTGGACTTCGTCTGCTCGGTGATCGACTGGCCGAGCCGCGAGGACATGCCGTCGAGCCGCTCCGAGAGCGTCTTCGTCAGTTCCGCCTGGCGCGACCCGAACACCTCGGCGATGGTGCCCATGCGGCCCTGAAGTTCCGCCTGCGCCTTCGTCAGTTCCGCCATGCGCGTCTCCGCCTCGCGCGCCCGCGCCGCCGCCTCCTCGGCGGCTTGCGCGCGCATGCGGCCCGTGCGCCAGAGCGCGAGAACGGTGCCGGCGGACAGAAGCACGAAAGCCGCGACGACAGTGACGAGCACGCCGCCCAGCGATATTTCCACCGTTCCGAGTTGCGCGACGGGCGTGGAGAAAAGCGAAGCCATTTCGTTCATGTCCGGCACTCTAGACGATTCGCACGCCCGCAATAAGACCAAAACGTGAACATATTCCGGTGAAACACGAAGTGTCCTATATTGACGCCTTCACCGGCACCGATTACCTGACGAACATGACGACCCGGCCACTCATCCTTCTTCCCGATCCGAAGCTGCGCGAGGTTTCCAAACCCGTCGAGCGCGTGGACGATGACCTGCGCAAATTCGCCGACGACATGCTGGAAACCATGTATGATGCGCCGGGTATCGGCCTGGCCGCCATTCAGGTAGGCGAACCGCGACGCCTGCTGGTGCTCGATGTGGCGGAGAAGGACGAGCCGCGCAATCCGCAGGTCTTCATCAATCCGGAGATCGTCGAGCGCTCGGACGTCCGCAACGTGCACGAGGAGGGCTGCCTTTCCATTCCCGATTACTATGCGGAAGTGGAACGCCCGGCCGAGGTCACGGTCGATTACGTCGACCTTGCCGGCAGGAAGCAGACGCTCAAGGCCGACGGCATCCTTGCCACCTGCCTCCAGCACGAGATCGATCATCTTAACGGCGTGCTGTTCATCGACTATCTGTCGAAGCTGAAGCGCGACATGGTGGTACGCAAGTTCAAGAAGCTCGCCCGCGAACGGGCGCCCGCGCGCATGGTGGGCTAGGCCTGTAGACGGCTATGGGGGCGGCCTTTGTCGTCGAGTATGTCACGAGCCTGAACCGTTCCGGTCAAAGCGAAGCCGCAGCCATGAAAGGCTCCGGAATCAAGCCGGTGAGATCATTTTCTCCGGGCGCACCAGCCGGTCGTAGTCCGCCTCCGAGACAAGGCCGCTCTTCAGCGCTTCCTCCCGCAGGGTGGTGCCGTTCCCGTGCGCGGTCTTGGCGATCTTGGCGGCATTGTCGTAGCCGATCGCCGGCGCGAGCGCCGTCACAAGCATCAAGGAGCGCTGCATCAGATCAGCGATCCGCTCCTCGTCCGCCTCGATGCCCTTGACGCAGTTGTCCGTGAAGGAGCGCATCCCGTCCGAAAGGATGCGGATCGATTGCAGGACGGCGTTGGCGATGACGGGCTTGAAGACGTTGAGCTCGAAATGGCCCTGGCTTGCGGCGACCGTGACGGTAGTCTGGTTGCCCATGACTTGGGTCGCCACCATCGTCAGCGCTTCCGCCTGGGTGGGATTGACCTTGCCGGGCATGATGGAGGAGCCGGGCTCGTTCTCCGGCAGTTTCAGTTCGCCGAGCCCCGAGCGCGGGCCGGAGCCCAGGAAGCGGATGTCGTTGGCGATCTTGAAGAGATCGGCGGCAAGCGCATTGAGCGCGCCGTGGAAGGCGTTGAGCGCACCGTGGCTTGCCAGCGCCTCGAACTTGTTTTCCGCGGTACGGAAGGGCAGCCCGGTGATCTCCGCCACCTTCTCGGCGAAGGCCACGTCGAAGCCGACCGGTGCGTTGAGGCCGGTGCCGACGGCGGTGCCGCCCTGGGCCAACGCGTGCACGTCTTCGAGTGCCTCGGCAATGCGCCTGGCGCCGAGCTTGAGTGCGGCGACATAGCCGGAAAATTCCTGACCGAGGGTGAGCGGGGTGGCGTCCTGGGTATGGGTGCGGCCGATCTTCACGATCTCGGCGAAGGCCTTCTCCTTCTCTTCCAGCGCTTTCGTGAGGTGGTCGAGCGCCGGCAGGAGCTCGGCCGCCGCCTCGCGGCCGACAGCGATATGCATCGCGGTGGGAAAGGTGTCGTTGGACGACTGGCTCATGTTCACATGGTCGTTGGGATGAACCGGCTTCTTCGAGCCCATCTCGCCGCCCAGCATCTCGATCGCCCGGTTGGCGATCACCTCGTTGGTGTTCATGTTCGACTGGGTGCCGGAGCCGGTCTGCCAAACCGCGAGGGGGAAATGCCCGTCCAGCTTGCCCTCCACCACTTCGCCGGCCGCCGCCACGATGGCCTCGCCCAACTTCGGTTCAAGCTTGCCGAGCTTCATGTTCACCTCGGCGGCGGCCTTCTTGACGATGCCGAGCGCGTGCACGAGGGGAACCGGCATTTTTTCCGTGCCGATGCGGAAGTTGGTCAGCGAACGCTGCGTCTGCGCACCCCAGTAACGGTCGGCGGCCACGTCAATGGGGCCAAAGGTGTCGGTCTCGACGCGGGTCTTCATCGTGCGCTCCCAGTTCATCATTCACTGCCGGCCATATGCGCCATCGGGCCGTCATTTGCAAATGCGTCTTCCTGGATAATGGCCCGGCAATGGCCGTCTACCGGCACGCCGGGAGACGATAAATCAAACGGGGTTTGTTCGCCGATTCGCCGGACTGCAGCGGAAGAGCGAAAATGAAAAGGGCGGCCGGCAGGCCGCCCTTTCCGCAGGGATTGCGTGGTGCGTGAGCTTAGAAGCCCATGCCACCCATGCCGCCCATTCCGCCCATGCCGCCGTCCGGCATTGCCGGGGCCGGCGCTTCCTTCTTCGGCAGCTCGGCGATCATCGCCTCGGTGGTGACCAGCAGGCCGGCCACGGACGCGGCGTCCTGGAGCGCCGTGCGCACGACCTTCATCGGGTCGACGATGCCGAAGGCGATCATGTCGCCGTACTCGCCGGTCTGGGCGTTGTAGCCGTACCTGACGTCACTGTTCTCGAGGATCTTGCCCACGACGATCGACGCCTCGTCGCCCGCATTGGTGACGATCTGGCGCGCCGGCGCCTGAACCGCACGGCGGACGATGTTGATGCCGGCGTCCTGGTCGGCGTTCTCGCCCTTGACCGTGATCGCCGTCGAGGCGCGCAGAAGTACGACGCCGCCGCCCGGCACGATGCCTTCCTCGACGGCCGCGCGGGTCGCGTTGAGGGCGTCGTCGACGCGGTCCTTCTTCTCCTTCACCTCGACCTCGGTCGCACCGCCGACGCGGATCACCGCCACGCCGCCGGCAAGCTTGGCCAGCCGCTCCTGCAGCTTCTCGCGGTCGTAGTCGGAGGTGGTCTCCTCGATCTGCGCCTTGATCTGCCCGACGCGTGCCTCGATCTCGTCCTTGCGGCCCGCACCGTCGACGATGGTCGTCTCTTCCTTGGTGATCGAGACCTTCTTGGCGCGGCCCAGCATGTCGAGCGTGACGTTCTCCAGCTTGATGCCGAGATCCTCGGAGATCACCTGGCCGCCCGTCAGGATGGCGATGTCCTCGAGCATGGCCTTGCGGCGGTCGCCGAAGCCCGGTGCCTTGACGGCAGCGATCTTCAGGCCGCCGCGCAGCTTGTTGACCACCAGCGTCGCCAGCGCCTCGCCCTCGACGTCCTCGGCAATGATGAGCAGCGGCTTGGAGGACTGGACGACACTCTCGAGCACCGGCAGCAGCGCCTGCAGGTTGGACAGCTTCTTCTCGTGCAGCAGGATGTAGGCATCCTCCAGCTCGGCCACCATCTTCTCGGCATTGGTGACGAAGTAGGGGGAGAGATAGCCACGGTCGAACTGCATGCCCTCGACCACCTCGAGCTCGGTCTCGGCGGTCTTGGCCTCCTCGACGGTGATCACGCCGTCATTGCCGACCTTCTGCATGGCCTGCGAAATCATCTCGCCGATTTCCTTCTCGCCATTGGCGGAAATCGTGCCGACCTGGGCAACCTCGGCGGAGGTGTTGATCTTCGTGGAAGCCTTGGCCAGATACTCGACCACCTGGTCGACGGCGAGATCGATGCCGCGCTTCAGGTCCATCGGGTTCATGCCGGCGGCAACCGCCTTGGCGCCTTCCTGGACGATGGACTGGGCGAGAACCGTCGCCGTCGTGGTGCCGTCACCGGCGATGTCGTTGGTCTTCGAGGCCACCTCGCGCACCATCTGTGCGCCCATGTTCTCGAACTTGTCCTCGAGCTCGATCTCCTTGGCGACGGTCACGCCGTCCTTGGTGATGCGCGGCGCGCCAAAGGACTTGTCGAGCACGACGTTGCGGCCCTTCGGGCCGAGCGTGACCCTCACCGCATTGGCGAGAATATCGACGCCCCTGAGCATGCGCTCGCGTGCGTCACGGGAGAATTTTACGTCTTTTGCAGCCATGTTCTCTTGTCTCCTGGCCTCGGGCGTGAGGCCGTTTGTCCGTTGAACCGATAGCGAACGGGCGAAAGGCTCAGCCGATCACGCCCATGATGTCGGATTCCTTCATGATGAGGAGATCCTCGCCGTCGAGCTTGACTTCGGTGCCCGACCACTTGCCGAAGAGAACGCGATCGCCTTCCTTCACATCGAGCGGAACGACCTTGCCGCCCTCGTCGCGCGCACCGGAACCGACGGCGATGATTTCACCTTCCTGAGGCTTTTCCTTTGCGGTGTCGGGAATGATGATCCCGCCAGCCGTTTTCTCCTCGGATTCGACCCGGCGAACGACCACACGGTCATGAAGCGGGCGAAAATTCGTCTTGGCCATGTCCTGAACCCTTGATTCGGATAATGAAATGGACTTTGTCTCCGCCCGAGAGGGCAGGAGCGCGATTAGCACTCCCTCGCAGAGAGTGCTAACAGCGGTGGAGATAGTCGCCGCATCCTCCAGAGTCAAGCGAGGGCACGCCGTTCGCGGCGATTGTCAAACCGGCCTGACGAAGGCGTGCCGGGTTTGCTCCACCTCCTCGCGCATGGCGCAGCCCTCGATATGGTCGTTCACCAGCCCCATCGCCTGCATGAAGGCATAGACGGTGGTCGGGCCGACGAAGCTCCAGCCGCGCTTCTTCAGGTCCTTGGAAATGCGTGTGGAAACGTCCGTCTTGGAATTGGCGATCAGCGTCCGGTAATCGAGCCTTTCGGGCCGTTCCGCGGGGCCAGGCTCTTGGCGCCAGAAATAGCGGGCGAGCGAGCCCTCCTCTTCGCAAAGCGCGATTGCCCGGCGGGCATTGTTGATGGTTGAGCGGATCTTGCCACCATGGCGGATGATGCCCTTGTTATCCAGCAGTCGCTCCACATCGTCTTCGGTGAAGCGCGCCACCCGTTCGAAGTCGAAACCCGCGAAGGCCTCGCGGAAATTCTCGCGTTTGCGCAGGATGGTGAGCCAGGAGAGGCCGGATTGGAAGCCTTCCAGGCACAGCTTCTCGAACAGCCGCCGATCGTCGGCGACGGGCCGGCCCCATTCCTCGTCGTGATAGGCGAGGTAGTCCGGCAGGTTGGCGTGCCAGAAGCAGCGCTTCTTCCCGTCCGTGCCCTCGATCAGGCCCGAATTGGCCTCGTCCATGCTCATGTCCCCCGCTGGTTATACAACCATAAGTTTAAATTGCCATTTACCGTCTTGTTCAATCGGGCGGTAACCATGCCGAGCGGTTTTGCTCTCCTATCGCATTTTATGAAGCCGGATTCACCATTTGCTTGGCTGACCCGTGCACCATCCTGACAACGGGGCGCGCGATACCGCTGGGGAATGCGACGCGTCCCGAGGGAATCTCCGCGCCACCGCGACAGACAGCTGAAAGAACGTAGGGTGCTCGCATGAAGGTTCTTGTCCGTATAGCGGTGGCCACCGCTTTCCTGCTCGCGGCGTCTGCCGTGCAGGCGCAAAATCGCTACGTCGAACCGCCTCCGGTGCTTGTCAGCCCCGACCTTTCGGCACCGTGGATCCAGCAGTTGCGGCAAACTCAGGAACGCGCCGCCATACGCCGGCGTGATAACAGACAAGCCCCGCCGCCGCAGGCGCAGCAGCGCCAGGTGAGACAGTCGCAGGTGCGGCGACCCGCCGCCGAGGCACGGCCATCGTCCGGCGAGCGCCAACCGCAGCGCTCCGCCCAGGCGTGGCAGGCCGCGCCGGCTGCCGTCCGCGCCCCGCGGCCGCGGCCCTATTACGCTGGCCAGCAGCTCGATCCGGAGTTCCTCCCGCAGACGGTGCCCTACGATGGCCCGCATGCGCCGGGTACGGTGGTGGTGGATACCGGAAGGCGCTTCCTCTACCTGGTCGAGGAAGGTGGCGTGGCACGCCGCTACGGTGTCGGCGTCGGCAAGCCGGGGTTCGAATGGGCCGGCACGCACCACGTCAGCCAGAAGCGCGAATGGCCGGACTGGCGTCCCCCCGCGGAGATGATCGCGCGGGAGAAGCGCAAGGGCCGCGCCCTGCCGACCTTCGTCAAGGGCGGGCCGCAGAACCCCCTTGGAGCGCGCGCGCTCTATCTGGGCTCCACGCTCTACCGCATCCACGGCACCAACGCGCCCTGGACGATCGGCAAGGCCGTCTCGTCGGGATGCATTCGGATGCGCAACGAGGATGTGATAGAATTGTATCGGCGTGTTCCCGTCGGCGCCAAGGTCGTGGTAATCTGATTCGCAGTGAACGGGGGATGGGCCCGGTCGAGGGGTTTTGCCGGACCATCTGAAAAGGCAGCATCTTGGAAGAGGTGCTGCCTTTTCCTATTCGGCAGCCATCATTTCCGGGCGGAGATTTGGCAGGCCCTCGGGCTTCGGCCCGCCATAGGCCCAGTCGACGAGTTCCACCGTATGCACGACCGGAAGCCGCGCGCCCGAGGCGATCTGCGTGATGCAACCGATATTGCCCGTGGCGACCAGATCCGCGCCGGTGGCCTCGATGTTCTTCACCTTGCGGTCGCGCAACCGGCGCGCGATCTCCGGCTGGAGGATGTTGTAGGTGCCCGCCGAGCCGCAGCACAGATGCCCCTCGCGCGGCTCCTTCACGATGAAGCCCGCGCGCGCAAGCAGCGCCTTCGGCTCGCGCGTGATCTTCTGCCCGTGCTGCATGGAGCAGGCGGAGTGATAGGCGACGGTAAGGCCCGGCGCGTTCTCCGGCTCCGGCAGATCGAGCCCGGCAAGATACTCGGTGACGTCCTTGGCCAGGGCGGAAACGCGCGCGGCCTTGTCCGCATAGGCGGGATCCTGCCGCAGCATGTGCCCGTAATCCTTGATGGTCGTGCCGCAGCCCGACGCGGTGATGATGATCGCGTCGAGGCCGCCGCCTTCGATTTCCCGTGTCCAGGCGTCGACGTTGCGCCGTGCAAAGGCATGGGCCTCTTCCGCGCGGCCCATGTGATGGACGAGCGCGCCGCAGCAGCCTTCGCCTTCCGCCGCCACTGTCTCGATCCCGAGCCGCGCGAGCAGCCGCGCCGTTGCCGCATTGATACCGGGGTCGAGCACGGATTGCGCGCAGCCGCCGAGCACGGCGACCCGGCCCCGCGGCGCACCCTCCGGCGAAGCCGCTTGGACGGGCTGAGCTGCGGCGGGCAGAGAGGCCGGCGCCAGCTCCAGCATCGAGGCGACGGGCTTCAGGCCCGGCAGCGCACGAAACACGGGCGCGAAAGGCCGCCCGAGCTTCGCCAGCCGGAGGGCCAGGCGGAAACGCGCAGGATAGGGCAGGATGCGCGCCAGAAGCGCCCGCGTCATCCGATCGAGGAGCGGCCGGCGGTATGTCCTTTCGATGTGCACGCGGGCATGGTCGACCAGATGCATGTAGTTCACGCCGGACGGGCAGGTCGTCATACAGGACAGGCAGGATAGGCACCGGTCGATATGGGTCACCGTCTCGCGGTCGGCCGGCCGGTCGTTCTCCAGCATGTCCTTGATGAGGTAGATGCGTCCGCGCGGGCTGTCGAGTTCGTTGCCGAGCTCGACATAGGTCGGGCACGTGGCCGTGCAGAACCCGCAATGGACGCATTTGCGCAGGATCGATTCCGATTCCGCGACATCGGGATCGGCCAGTTGCTCCGGCGTGAAATGGGTCTGCATGTCGCCTACAGCATCCAGCTTTCAGGGTTTTTGATCGGCTCGCTGCGGCTGACCGCCTGCAGGCCGATGACGATGCGCACCACCGCCCAGATCGCCACCGCGAGAAGCAGGAGGAATCCGATCCCGACCACCATGAGGACCGCCGAGACGATGCCGTAGAGAACGCCGATCCAGAAGGTGCGGATCGCCCAGGTGTAGTGCGTCTCGACCCAGGACTCGGACTTTCCGCGGTTGAGATAGGCCAGCACGATCCCCACCAGCGCCGAGATCCCGATGACGAAGCTGACCAGATAGAGAATGTAGATCACCTGGATATTCGTCGGACCTGGCTCCAGCCAGCCGTTTGTCCTGCCGGGCGGAGTGGGCTGAGTCTGACGCGTCTCGTTCATATCCGTCTCCAATTTTGCCTGCCGGGGCACTCTAGCATGGGCTCACGCGGCAGCCATCCGCCCCGGGTTGAGAATGTCCTTGGGATCGAACTGCGCCTTCAGCCGCGCCGATAATGCGGCCAGCGCCGGCGGCTGCGGATGGAAAACCGGGACCGCCGCCCTGAGCGAGAGTGGCGCACGCACGAGGGTCGCATGCCCGCCGCCGAAATGGGCGATCAGCTTGCGCAGGATTTCGGCCTCCGGATCTGCTTCCATGCGCAGCCAGACGAGCCCGCCCTGCCAGTCGTAATAGGCGTTCGCACCGGCCGCGCGGCGGAAGGCGTCCACCATTTTATGCCCCTCCGTCGGCGCCATCGACACCCGCCACACCGGCGCTGGCGTCGCGTCGGCGAAAGGCAGGCAATCACGGATATCCCGCCACAGCACGCGTGACTGGCCTTCCTCGATCGTCTCCACAGAGCCATATGGCTTCATCAGTCGCGCCAGGAGGTCGAGCCGGTAGTCCACCGAGGGGGCGAACCCCTCGAGGCGCAGCACCGTCCGCGCCGCACCCTTGAGCCCGCCTTCGAGAAACCGCCCGACCACACCCTCCGGGAGGTGCGCAGCGCCCGAGATCTCCGCGCTCGAGCCCGTCGCCTCGGCCATAGCGGCCGCAGCCTCGGCGTCGCTGAGACCGGCCACCACGAGAGTCTTCTCGGTTTCCGCCGCCGGCAGCACCTTGAAGGTGCCGTCGCTCACCACCGCCAGTGTGCCCCATGAGCCGGCGAGCCCCTTGGAAAGGTCGTAGCCGGTGACGTTCTTCACCACGCGCCCGCCGGATTTGAAGGCTTCGCCGCGCCCGGAAACGGCGTTGATCCCCAGCACGTGGTCACGCGCCGCCCCCGCCTTGATCCGCCTCGGCCCTGAAAGATTGGCCGCAAACACCCCGCCGATCGTGCCGCGCCCCGGCTCCGCTCCAAGAAGCGGGCCATAATCCATCGGCTCGAAGGCGAACTCCTGATTGTTTTCGGCGAGCAGGGCCTCGATCTCGGCCAGCGGCGTGCCCGCCTTTGCCGAAAGCACCAGTTCCTCCGGCTCGTAGAGAGTTATGCCCGAGAGCTTCGAAAGATCCAGCGTGTGCTCCGTCTGCACGGGCCGGCCGATGCTGCGCTTGGAGCCGTGGCCGACCACTTCAAGCGGCGTTTCTTCAGCCACCGCCCATTGGACGATTTCAAGCGTCTGGGCAGCGGTGGTGGGGGTGAAGGTGGTCATGAAAGAGCACAGACCTGCATTATCGACGGGCCTCCAAAATTGCGAGCAGCGCCCTGCCCCGCGGCGAAAGTCCGTATCCAACGTCAAGGCTCTCGGTCAGGCCCAGTTCTTTCAGTTTACGCACGTCGCGCTTGAGCTTGAGCTTCTCCACCCCAAGTTGCTCAGCGATGCGTGCTGCGGCAACGCCGCCTCCGGCCGCTATGGCATCGAGGATGGCGCGGTGATAGCCCTTGCGGCCGTTGGCCTTGTCCCAGCGGGACAGCTTCTCCTCGATCGCCGCCGCCTCCTGCGGAGCAAGTGCGCTTTCCTGCCGTAGTGGGACGCGACGGTCCACTTCGATCCCGCACAATTCGATCCGGTAAAGACTGCGACCTTCGCCGTCCCGCAGGTCGTGCCTGAGTTCGTCCAACGAGGCGAAACCTGCGCTTTGCGCCTCTTCCTCTCCGAGTACTGCTTCGTCGGCCGGTTCCACGGCGCCGATCCGCACCTCGCCCAAGGCGGTCCGCAATCGTGCGCCGGGTGAAACCGTGGGCTTCTTCCAGCGCCGGAAGGCGAGCGTGATTTCGCCCCGCGCTATTCCTTCCAGAACCGACCGCTTGAAGAGCACCGCCTCAAAACCTCTCCAGTTCCGGAAACGGCATCCGCCCCCGGTGAATGTGCATACGGCCGAGCTCCGCGCAGCGGTGAAGCTGCGGGAACATTTTTCCGGGATTGAGCAGATGGTTCGGGTCGAAGGCGCATTTGACGCGGATCTGCTGGTTGAGGTCGTCCTCGGTGAACATCTCCGGCATCAGGTCGCGTTTCTCCACGCCCACCCCGTGCTCGCCGGTCAGCACACCGCCCACCTCGACGCACAGCCGCAGGATATCGGCGCCGAAATCCTCCGCCTTTTCCAGCTCCCCCGGCTTGTTCGCGTCATAAAGGATGAGCGGGTGCAGATTGCCGTCGCCGGCGTGGAATACGTTGGCAACGTTGAGCCCGTATTTCTCCGAAAGTGCCCGCATGCCCGCAAGCACGCGCGGCAGTTCCTTGCGGGGGATGGTGCCGTCCATGCAATAATAGTCCGGCGAGATACGGCCGACGGCCGGGAAGGCCGCCTTGCGCCCGGCCCAGAAGGCCTGGCGCTCCTCGTCGGAGTTGGAGACACGGCTGGTCGTCGCGCCGTTCTTGCGCGCGATCTCTTCCACACGGGCGATCAGGTGGTCTACCTCCGCCTGCGGCCCGTCGAGCTCGACGATCAGCAGCGCTTCCACATCGAGCGGATAGCCCACCTGGACGAAATCCTCCGCCGCATGAATCGCCGGCTTATCCATCATCTCCATGCCTCCGGGAATGATCCCGGCGCCGATGATGTCGGCCACGCACTGGCCGGCCTCTTCGCTCGAAGGAAAGCCGATCAGGAGCGCCCGCGCCGTCTCCGGCTTCTTCAGGATGCGCACGGTCACTTCCGTCACGACGCCCAGGAGCCCCTCCGAGCCGGTCATCAGGCCGAGCAGGTCGTAGCCTTCCGCGTCGAGATGCTTGCCGCCGAGGCGGATCACCTCGCCGGTCATCAGCACCATCTCGATGCCGAGGATGTTGTTGGCTGTCAGCCCGTATTTCAGGCAGTGAACCCCGCCGGAATTCTCCGCAACGTTGCCGCCGATGGAGCAGGCGATCTGCGAGGAGGGGTCCGGAGCGTAGTAGAAGTCCTCGTGCTCGACCGCATGGGTGATGCCGAGATTGGTCACGCCCGGCTGCGCCACCACGGCCCTGTTGTCGAAATCGATTTCCAGGATGCGGTTGAAGCGGCTCATGACGAGCAGCACCGCGTCGGCGAGCGGCAGCGCGCCGCCCGAAAGCGACGTGCCGGAGCCGCGCGGCACCACGCGGATATTGCGCTCGTGGCAATATTTGAGAATGCGCGAGACCTGGGCAACCGTTTCCGGCAGGACGACCACGAGCGGCAACTGCCTATAGGCGGTCAGCCCGTCGCTTTCGAAGGCGCGCATCTCGTTTTCAACCGCCACCACACCTTCACCGGGCACGATGATGCGCATGTCCGCGATGATCTCCTCGCGCTTTTTCAGCGTCGCCGCGTCGGCTTCGGGCATATGCGGTCCGGACATGGCCTCTTGTTCCCGGTGGTAAGCAAACCGACCGCTTTTCCCTGCGCTACCGCGCTTGAGAAAGCTTTGTCGAAAATTGGTTAAAACATTTGACCAGTTGTCGTCAATGTCGCTAGATTGCCGCCATAGCCAAAAGCCCCGTTTTGCCGTGGATACCATCTATTCCAGAATCGAACATGCCCGTACGGCTGACGCCGTGGTGCGCCAGATCGAGGCGCTGATCCTGCAGGGTATTCTGCGCGACGGCGACCGGCTGCCGGGCGAGCGCGAGTTGGCGAGCCGGATGGACGTCTCGCGCCCCATCCTGCGCGATGCGCTCAAGGCGCTCGAAGCCAGAGGTCTTCTCGTCAGCCGCCAGGGCGGCGGCACGCACGTTGCCAGCATCGTCGGCGAAGTCTTCGCCAAGCCCATGCGCGAGCTCATCGCCACCCATCCCAAGGCCACCGCCGACTATCTGGAGTATCGCCGCGAGGTCGAGGCCGTCGCCGCCGAGATGGCGGCGCGTCGGGCGACGGAGGCCGACAAGGCACTGCTCGCCGACATCGTCGCGCGCATGGAGCATGCCCACGCCACGGCCGATTTCAAGACGGAAGTCGAGATCGACGTCGAGTTCCACAACGCCGTCGGCGAGTGCGCGCACAATTTCGTGCTGCTTCATACCTTGCGCTCCTGCTACCGGCTGCTGGCGGATGGGGTGTTCTACAGCCGCGCCCGGGTCTACGACCTGCCGGGCGCGCGGGAGGATCTGCTTTCCCAGCACCGGGCGATCTTCCTCGCCATCCGCGACGGCGATCCCGCGGCCGCGCGTTCCGCCTCCGTCGATCACATCGCCTATGTGGAATGGGCGAGCACGGAGGCCGAGCGGACGGGCGAATGGGAGCATATCGCGAAGCTTCGCCTTCAGCAGCGCTCTTCGCCGGAGGTGAAAGCTATGCGGTCGGGCCGGTCCCGGCGGTCCGCCGCCGCCAAGTCAAGAACAGGATGATGCCTTGAAACACGAAACCCTGAAACAGCCGCGCGTCGGACTTTTCGTCACGTGCCTGGTCGATCTCTTCCGGCCAACCGTCGGCTTCGCCTCGGTCAAGCTTCTGGAGGATGCCGGCTGTAAGGTCGACGTGCCGATGGCCCAGACCTGCTGCGGTCAGCCGGCCTACAATTCCGGCGACCGGGACGACACGACGGCCATCGCGCAAAAGACGATCGAGATTTTCGAGGAGTTCGACTATGTGGTGGCGCCGTCCGGCTCCTGCGCCGGGATGCTGAAGAAGCATTATCCGGCGCTTTTCAAGGACGGTCCCTGGGCGGAGCGCGCGACCGCCTTTTCGGACAAGGTGCACGAGTTGGTCAGCTTCCTGGTCGATGTCATGGGCGTAGCGGACGTCAAGGCCGCCCACCAGGGCAGCGTCACCTATCACGATTCCTGTTCGGGCCTGCGCGAACTCAACATCCGCGAGCAGCCGCGCCGTTTGCTTGCAAGCGTATCTGGCCTTGAATTGAAAGAACTGAAGGATTCCGACGTCTGTTGCGGTTTCGGCGGCACTTTCTGCGTGAAGTATCCCGACATATCCAACCGTATCGTCGAGGAGAAGGCGGCCAATATCGAGGCCTCGGGAGCAGGCACGCTGCTTGCGGGAGACCTCGGCTGCCTCATGAACATGGCCGGCAAGCTGCAGCGCCAGGGCAAGGACGTCGCCGTGCGCCACGTGGCTGAGGTGCTGGCCGGGATGGATGACGGTCCGGCGATCGGCAGGGGAGAGCGCTGATGCAAATCACCTCACCCTCCTTCAAGACGAATGCGCGTGCGGCGCTCGCCGACGCGCAACTGCAGAAAGCCCTTCATCACGTGCGCTCGGGCTTCATCGACAAGCGCCAGAACGCAGTCGACGCGCTGCCGGAATTCGACTCCCTGCGCGACTCCGCCCGCGCCATCAAGGACCATGCGCTCGCCCATCTCGACCTTTATCTGGAAGCCTATGAGGAGAAGGTGAAGGCCGCCGGCGGACATGTGCACTGGGCCGAGACGGCGGAGGATGCCCGCGCGGCGATCCTGGAGATCTGCCGCACCGCCGGAGCCCGCACGGTGACCAAGGGCAAGTCCATGATCACCGAGGAGATCGGCCTCAACGAATTCTTCCAGAAGGAGGGCATCCGTCCCGTCGAGACTGATCTCGGCGAATACATCATCCAGCTTCGCGGCGAACACCCGAGCCACATCATCGCGCCCGCCGTGCATCTGACCAAGGACCAGGTGGAGAGCGATTTTCGCCGCGTGCACGACCATTTGCCGCCGGGCCGCGACCTGTCGGAACCCGAGGCGCTCCTGGGCGAGGCGCGGCGCGTGCTGCGCTCGGAATATTTTGCCGCCGATGTCGGCATCACCGGCGCCAACTTCCTGGTCGTGGAAACCGGCAGCTCCGTCATCGTCACCAACGAGGGCAATGGCGACCTGACGCAGATCCTGCCGCGCGTGCACATCGTCGTCGCCTCGATCGAGAAGATCGTCCCGACGCTGGAGGATATGGGCCAGATCCTGCGCGTGCTCGCCCGCTCCGCCACCGGCCAGGACATGAGCGTCTACACCACCGTCTCGACCGGGCCGCGCCGGCCGGACGACCCGGACGGGCCCGACGAATACCACGTCATCCTGCTCGACAACGGTCGTTCCGCCATGCTCGGGACGGAGTTCCAGGACATGCTGCGCTGCATCCGCTGCGGCGCCTGCATGAACCACTGCCCGGTCTACCACGCCGTCGGCGGCCACGCTTACGGCTGGGTCTATCCCGGGCCCATGGGCGCGGTGCTGACGCCGTCGCTCGCCGGCGTCGACAAGTCGGGCCATTTGCCGAACGCCTCGACCTTCTGCGGCCGCTGCGAGGCGGTGTGCCCCATGCGAATCCCATTGCCGAAGATGATGCGCCACTGGCGCGAGCGGGAATTCGCCCGCGGGCTCAACCCGGCAGGCCAGCGCTACGGCCTGCGCGCCTGGGCCCTCTTCGCCCGCCGCCCGAGCCTTTACCGGCTGGCCACGTCCTTCGCCATTCCCGCCCTTTCGCTCATGGGTGGGGCAAAGCGCCGGTTCCGCTATCTGCCTTTCGCCGGCGGCTGGACCAGGCACCGCGACCTGCCGGCGCCCGAAAGCCGCACCTTCATGCAGCAATGGCGCGATCGCGAGGCGTTGAAACAGGGAGCGCGGGCATGAGCGGGCGCGAGGCGATACTGGGCAAGGTGCGCTCATCCCTTGGGGCCGCATCGGGCGACAGCCGCACCGCGAAGGTGGCAAAGCGGCTCAAGGATGCGCCGTCGGGCATTATCCCGCTGCGCGGCCAGAAAGCGGACAAGGAGCGCATCGCCCTGTTCTGTGAGATGGCGCACAAGGTTTCCGCTACCGTCGAGCGGGTGAAAGCGCCGGCCGATGTGCCCAAGGCCGTCGCGGCCTATCTGCGGGCAAAGAACCTGCCGGCCGCCGTGCGCATGGGTGCGGACGAGCGGCTGGGCGCCATGCCCTGGAAAAAGGTCAAGGCGCTTGAGGTCAAGCCCGGCCCTGCGGACCCGGACGACCAGGTGGGCGTCAGCCACGCCATCGCCGGCATCGCCGAAACGGGCACCGTCGCGCTGCATTCGGGCGCGGAGAACCCGACCACTGTCAATTTCCTGCCGGAGCACCATATCGTCGTGGTGAACGCAAAGGACATTGCCGGCGATCTGGAGACGGTGTTTTCAGGCCTCCGGCGGAAATTCGGCAAGGGAACGATGCCGCGCACGCTCAATCTGATTACCGGGCCGTCCCGCTCCGGCGACATCGAGCAGACGCTGCTCCTGGGAGCCCACGGACCGCGTGCGCTGCATCTCGTCGTGGTCGATGGCGGCTGAAGGAGGGATTCATTTCGACGATGCCGCCGCGCCGGAGGGCATGCGGCTTTATGCCGTGGGCGACATTCACGGCTGCTACGATCTCATGGTCGAGATGCACCGCCGCATCATGGCCGAAATCATCGAGGGGCGGCCGCCGGACTGGCGCATCATCTATCTCGGCGACTATGTCGACCGCGGGCCGGCGTCGCGGCAGGTGATCGAGTTCCTATCGCGCACAACCGCGAGCGACCCGCGTGTCGTGGCGCTCGGCGGCAACCACGATGTCGGTTTCCTGGAATTCCTGATGGAGCCGATGCCGGATGGCATGTTCGCCAATTATGGCGGCACCACCACGGCACGATCCTACGGGGTGGAGATGGCTTTTCATCCGCTCGAGGCGCTGGAGCGTTCCGCACAGGCCTTGCGGGATATGATCCCGCAGGCGCACATGGATTTCCTGCGCGGATTGAAGCTGTCGGCGGGCTTCGGCGACTACTTTTTCTGTCATGCGGGCATCAAACCCGGCGTGCCGCTGGAGGCGCAGTCGGCCGAAGACCTCATCTGGATTCGAGACCTGTTCCTCGGCCACGTGCAATTGCACTCAAAGGTGATCGTGCACGGCCATACTCCCGTGCCGAGGCCGGAAATCCTGCCCAACCGGGTAAACCTCGACACCGGTGCTTTTCACAGCGGCCGCTTGTCCGCGATGATGTTCGAGGGAAAGCGCAAGCGCCTCCTGGAGGTCGGCCGATAGAGCGAAATGCGCACGCATTTGCTTCAATATATCGCTCTACCTCTTTGCCTTTGGCGCGTTTGCGGGCGAAAGAATTCGGCTTGGCAAATTGCCTTAACTACTTCGCGAATGTTGTGATGCCGTAGCCATCCGTCGTCTCATAGACGTCGGAGGCGGTCGCTGCCCAGATTCCGGCGCCGCTCGTCACAACGGCTGTGATCAACATCAGGGAGAGAAAAGCTGTGCGCATGGGGCCCATATCGTGTCCGTTCGGCAGTCAAGAGTATGACTCGCTGGGTTACCATTTGGTTCCGACGAAACGTCGGGGAAAAATTGTTCGAATTGTCTTCAATTCGCGAGTGATGGCCCAATTATCCGTCGGGAAGGGAAACGCAAGATGACGATAAGGGTCATCCACGTCTTTGCGTCGGCATTGTCGCCCTCCGGCAACACCGGTGACGCCGGGCTCATCGCCTGAGGAAGGGTGCCATGCCGCTGCAGAATCGTATCGATCCTTTCGGCGCCCTTCACGCGGTTGCCGCGCGTGGCCTCTTTACGGGCAATCGCGGGGTCATTCACGATCCGGAGACGAAGACTTTGCTCGCCCGCCGCTGGACGACCCGCGCCTGGATCGTCTGCGAGTGCACGTTCAAGGACCGCCGGCGCGCGGTGATGGGCCGGAACGGGCGCTCTGGCGGCCCCGGCTGGACGGAGCTCTTCTTCCTCGACGAGGTGACGGCGCTGGCCGCCGGCCATCGCCCCTGCTTCCTCTGCCGCAGGGAGCGGGCGCTGAGCTTCGCCCGCTTCTTCGCGCAAGGCGCCGGGCGTGGGCGCCTGTCCGCGCCGGAAATCGACAGCCGCCTGCATCGCCAGCGGCGGGCCTCCGGCATTCCGTCCTTCGCCCTGCGCATGGCCCAGGTCGACGCTTTGCCTGACGGCGCGATGGTCGAGGTGGATGGCAGCGCTTTTGCGTTGCGCGATGGCCGGTTGCTGCCGTGGGATTTCGGCGGCTACGGTGCGGCGCGAGACCCGCGCAAGGTCGACGGGCCGTTCCTGCTGATCACGCCGCCTTCCACCGTTTCCGCCCTGCGCTGCGGATACGCGCCGGTCTGGCACGCGACTGCGCGCCCTTGACCGCATCGCTCACGCGGCGCATCAAGCTGCCATGCGAGCGAACTACAAGATGCAGCGGCTTTTCCTGCCGGAGAATCTCGCCGCCGAGGCCGAGATCGAAACGACGCGCCACCAGGCGCATTATCTCGCCAATGTACTGCGCATGCGCGAAGGTGATCGGCTGCTCCTGTTCAATGGCCGCGACGGCGAATGGCTGACGGAGATCGCCGCGCTTTCCAGGAAGTCCGCGCGGCTGAGGCCTCTGCAGCGGGAGCGTCCCCAAACGCCTGTTTCCGACCTCCTTTACTGCTTCGCGCCGCTGAAGCAGGGGCGGTTGGACTACCTGGTGCAAAAGGCGGTGGAGATGGGCGCCGGCATTCTCCAGCCCGTCGTCACCCAGCACACGCAAGTGCCGAAGCTCGGCACGCAGCGCCTCGAGGCCAACGTTATCGAGGCGGCCGAGCAATGCGGTATCCTCTCCGTTCCGGAGGTGCGCCAGCCGCTCAAGCTCGACAAGCTGCTCGAGAGCTGGGAGGAGGAAAGGCAACTCGTCTATTGCGACGAGGACGCACCAGGCAACAACCCGCTCGATGCGCTGCTGGCGCTGAACGGTGCAAGTCTCGGCCTTCTGGTCGGGCCGGAGGGCGGTTTCTCCGATGCCGAGCGGAAGCGCCTGCGCGCGCTGCCCTTCGTCCTGCCGATTCCCCTAGGCCCGCGCATCCTGCGTGCCGACACGGCGGCCGTTGCCGCGCTGGCGCTGATCCAGGCCGCGGCCGGAGACTGGCGCGCCGAGCCGGCAACTGCTTGATGCAGCGTTCAGAACTTTTTGCTTGATTGCCTCGGCCGACTTGGCCAATCAGGCGTTGCTTCCGAACGAGAGGCCGGAGGGATGAATGGCGCGCGACACGACCGATAACCGGCCGATCGAAGGGATCGACGAACTGGTGGGCTACATGGCCCGCGGCTCGAAGCCGAAGGAGGCATGGCGAATCGGCACCGAGCACGAGAAGTTTCCGTTCTATGCCGACGGCAACCGGCCCGTCCCCTATGAGGGGCCGCGCGGCATTCGGTCGCTGCTCGAAGGCATGCAAAAGCTGCTCGGCTGGGATCCGATCGAGGATGGCGGGCGCATCATCGGCCTCGTGGAGCCGACGGGCCAGGGGGCGATCTCGCTGGAGCCCGGCGGTCAGTTCGAGCTGTCCGGCGCCGCTCTCGAGACGCTCCACCAGACCTGCCGGGAGGGCAACGCCCATCTGGCGCAACTGCGCGAGATCGCCGAGCCGCTCGGCATCCGCTTCCTGGGCCTCGGCGCCAGCCCCAAATGGCGGCTTTCCGAGACGCCGAGAATGCCCAAGTCGCGCTACGATATCATGTCGGCCTACATGCCCAAGGTGGGCAGCCACGGCCTCGACATGATGTACCGCACCTGCACGATCCAGGTGAACCTCGATTTTTCCTCCGAAACCGACATGCGGCGCAAGATGCAGGTCTCCTCGCGGCTGCAGCCGCTGGCGACCGCGCTCTTCGCCAATTCGCCCTTCACCGATGGAGCCCCGAACGGCTATCAGTCCTGGCGCGCGGAGATCTGGCGCGACACCGACAACCAGCGTTCGGGCCTCTTGCCCTTTGTCTTCTCCGACGGTTTCGGCTTCGTGGATTACGTGGAATGGGCGCTCGACGTGCCCATGTATTTCGTCATTCGCGAGGGGCGCTATCACGACTGCACCCATGTCACCTTCCGCCAGTTCATGGACGGCGCACTGCGCGAGACGGTCCCGGACGGGATGCCTACCATGGGCGACTGGGCCAACCACCTTTCGACGCTCTTTCCCGACGTGCGGCTGAAGCGCTTTCTGGAAATGCGCGGTGCCGACGGCGGCCCCTGGCGGCGCATATGCGCGTTGCCGGCCTTCTGGGTCGGGTTGCTCTACGACGATGAAGCCCTCGATGCGGCCGAGGAAATGACCAAGGGCTGGAGCTTCGAGGAGGTCCAGGGCTTGCGGGACGCCGTGCCCGTGGAAGGGCTTGCCGCCCGCTTCCGCAATCACGAGCTTCGCGAGGCCGCGCGCGAGGTGCTGACGATCTCCCGCATGGGGCTGAAGCAGCGCGCGCTGCTCAACCGCGAAGGCTACGACGAGGCGGAATTCCTGAACCCGCTCGATGAAATCGTCGCCCGCGGCACCACCAGCGCGCAGGAGATGATGAGCGCCTTCAACACACGCTGGGGCGGCTCCATCGAACCGGTTTTCTTTGAGCAGGCATATTAGGAGAGCAAGGGAATAGGCCATACGCTGGTAAGGGGCGGCTCCGCGGTTCTGCCGAATTTCTTCCTATCGTCTCACTGCCCGTCCCTTCCCTCCCCTCATTCATTGACTTTCGGCAACGCGCTTCTTATAAGCCCGGCACGTCCGGGCCGGCTGCCCGGCGCATTGTTCGTGCGCCCCGGCGGTCTGGAATGCTCCTGCTCATCGAGACAGAATGAAGAAGGGCCGCACGCCGCGGTATTAAACAAATGAAGCGCACATATCAGCCCTCGAAACTCGTCCGCAAGCGCCGGCACGGCTTCCGCGCGCGCATGGCCACCAAGGGCGGCCGCCGCGTGATCGCTGCCCGCCGTGCACGTGGTCGCAAGAAGCTCTCGGCCTAAGGTGATGGGCGCAGGGCCGAGACGGTGTCTGGCCGGGCGCAGGTACGCCACCCCGCGCGCCTTACGAAGCGCGCCGAGTTTCTGGCGGTGCGCCGTGGAACAAGGCGGCGTGGCCCGTTTTTCCTGCTTGAAGTCCTGGAGCGCGGCGACGACGGCCCGGCGCGTCTGGGAATCACCGTGACCCGCAAGGCCGGCAACGCCGTCGAGCGCAACCGCATCCGGCGCCGCCTGCGTGAGGCGGTGCGCGTCCATGCCGCCGATGACATGGCGCCAGGCACTGACTATGTGATCGTGGGAAGGCGCGAAATATTGAATGCGCCCTTCGCAGCGCTGAAGGAAGAGCTTTCACGCCGCATGAGCGGCAGAAACCCCGTGCGCACGGGCTAAGGACATTCATGGACAACAATCGCAACTTTCTGATCACGATCGCGCTGTCGGTGCTGATCCTGACGGTCTGGCAGGTGTTCTACATGAACCCGCGCATCGAGGAGCAGCGTGAGACCGCCCAGGTCGAGGCGGAGCGCCCCGGCGAGACCACCGCCCAGCAAGGCACCGGGACTGGCGGGGAAGGCAATATCCCGTCTGCGAACGGCGCGCAGGGCGGCACGGTTCCCGGCAGTTCCCCGGCCACGACTGCGCCCGCCAGCCGCCAGGCGGCCGTCGGTGCGGCGGAGCGGGTGAAGATAAACACTCCGCGCCTTGCCGGTTCCATCAATCTCACCGGTGCGCGGCTGGATGACCTTCTGCTCAAGGACTACCACGTCACGGTCGACAAGGATTCGCCGAACATCGAACTGCTGAACCCGGCCGCACTGCCGGACGGCTACTATGTGGAGACGGGGTATGTCGGCGATGGGGCGGGCACGCTTCCCGGCCCGCAGACCGTGTGGGCGATCGAGGAAGGCTCGGTGCTTTCCCCCGGCAATCCGGTCACGTTGCGTTACACCAACGACGCCGGCCTGACCTTCCTGCGCACCTTCTCGGTCGACAGCAATTACCTCTTCACTATTTCCGACACGATCCGCAACGAGGGGGGCGAGGCGGTCGCGCTGAGCAACTACGGCCGCAGCACGCGTCTCGGCCAGCCCGAAACCACCGGCATTTACATCCTGCACGAGGGTTTCATCGGCGTGACCGGCGAGGAAGGCCTGCAGGAGATCAGCTATTCCGAGGCCGAGGACGAGGAAGGCAACGCCGTCACGCCGGCAAAGTCCTCGGATGGCTGGCTCGGCATCACCGACAAGTACTGGGCGGTTACCATGGTGCCGCGCGCCGGCGAGGACTTTCAGCCGCGCTACTCCTATTTCCAGGACGGCCGCTCCGGCTACCAGGCGGATTTCCTGACAGACCCCGTCACCGTCGCCCCAGGCGGCGAGACGACCGTCGACACGCTGGTCTTTGCCGGCGCGAAGGAGGTCAACGTCATCAACAGCTACGAGCGTGAGCAGGGCATCCGCCAGTTCGAGCTTCTGATCGACTGGGGCTGGTTCTACTTCATTACCAAGCCGATGTTCTATCTCATCGACTGGCTCTTCAAGCTGCTCGGCAATTTCGGCCTCGCCATCCTGGCGACGACCGTCATCGTCAAGCTCATCTTCTTCCCGCTCGCCAACAAGTCCTACAAGTCGATGGCGAACATGAAGAAGGTCCAGCCCGCGCTGATGGAACTCCGCGAGAAATACGCGGACGACAAGATGAAGCAGCAGCAGGCGATGATGGAGCTCTACAAGAAGGAGAAGATCAATCCGCTGGCCGGCTGCTGGCCGATCCTCATCCAGATTCCGGTGTTCTTCGCGCTCTACAAAGTGCTCTACGTCACCATCGAGATGCGCCATGCGCCCTTCTTCGGCTGGATCCAGGATCTCGCGGCGCCCGACCCGACCTCGATCTTCAACCTGTTCGGCCTTCTGCCCTACGACGTGCCGTCCTTCCTCATGATCGGGGTCTGGCCGCTGATCATGGGCGTCACCATGTTCCTGCAGATGCGCATGAACCCGGCGCCGCCCGACCCCACCCAGGCGATGATCTTCAACTGGATGCCGGTGGTCTTCACCTTCATGTTGGCGACCTTCCCGGCCGGTCTCGTCATCTACTGGGCATGGAACAACCTGCTGTCGATCATCCAGCAGGGCGTGATCATGAAGCGCCAGGGTGCCAAGATCGAGCTGTGGGACAATCTGGTAGGCCTGTTCAAGCGAAAGCCGGATCCGGCGGAATAGCCGGAGAGACGGAAAAATCCGGGGCCCGCTTCGGCGGGCCCTTTTTCCGTGAAGGCGCACTTCGGCAAGTCGGGTCAGGCACCACTAAGGCACGGTGCATCGGACCGGAGGAAAGCCATGCCGTCATCCAGTGAAAGTTCCGTTCCGCAGACCATGGCAGCAATGGTGCTGATCGGCCATGGCGGCACCGACAAGCTCGTCTATCGCAAAGACGTGCCGGTTCCGAAACCGGGACCGGGCGAGATCCTTGTCAAGGTAACGGCCACCGCCAAGAACAACACCGACCGCAAAGCGCGCGAAGGCCTCTATCCCACCAGGGACAAGGGCGATGTAACGTCCTTCCAGATCGGCGGCACGCCCACTTTAACCTTTCCGCGCATCCAAGGGGCCGACGTGGTCGGTCGTGTGGCCGCGGCGGGCGAAGGGGTTGATCCCGCACGCATCGGCGAGCGCGGCCTGCTGGATTTCAATCTCTATGCAGACGAACGTCGGGATATCAATCTGACGCCGGACTATTTCGGCCATGGCGCCGACGGGGGCTATGCCGAATACATTGCCGCTCCGGCGGATCAATTCCATACGGTCGAGAATCGGGACCTTGCCGACGCGGAACTGGCCGCCATGGGCATGTGCTCCTATCAGACTGCGCTGCACATGCTGAACGTTGCGGGCGTTGCGCCGGACGAGCGCGTTCTCGTGACGGGAGCAAGCGGCGGTGTCGGAACGGCACTCATCCAGCTGTGCCGCATCATGGGCGCCGTGCCCTACGCGTTGAGCCAGCGCGAAAAGACGGATGCACTGCTCGCGTTGGGCGCCGAAGCGGTTCTCGACCGGTCCGACATGCAGGGTTTCACGGAGGAAGTCCGCGAACTGACCGGCGGCGCGCCGCTCGATGCAGTCATGGATCTCGTCGGCGGCGACATGACCGACCGCTTCATCGACGCGATGGTGTTCGACATGAAGCGCCGCACCACCTACCCGCGCCTGAGCATGGCGGGGGCGAGCGCGGGCAACCTCACGGAAATCATGTGGACGCGCATCTATCTCTACCAAGTTCAGATCTTTGGGGTCTCCCACGGTACGCGTGCTGAAGCCGCACAGTTGATCGCGTGGATACGCGACGGTCGGTTGAAGCCGGTCCTGCATGGTGCGTTCAAGCTTTCCCAACTTCATGAAGCCGAACGTTATTTCGTCGATCGCACGAAGGACTTTCTGGGCAAGATCGTCATTGTGCCTGACTCCGAATGGGCCAGCCACGGTGCGGGCTTCGCCTTGACCAGTTGATATCCCGCATGTGCCACGCGCGCACCATCTGAGGATGGCGGCCGATCACATCGTTTGTTATGCGTCGGCGGTGCGCTATAAGATGTCGAACGATTAGGGAGCATGTTCGATGATCGGCTGACGGGACCGCACATATCGCACGCTTGTCCGGGATCAGGTCCGTCCCGCGGCTTTTCGGAAGAAGCAGGCGCGCGAAATTCTCCGTCACTTTCCCGCGACCATGGGGACCGCCATGCATGGACCGAATCCCGAAATCAAACATCCCATCATGATGCATCCACGCGTCGGCTTCCTGAAGCCGCTCGTCGACAAGCCGAACATCGAAATCGGCGAATATACCTATTACGACGATCCGGAGGGGCCGGATCTGTTCGCCGAGAAATGCGTGCTGCATCACTACGAATTCATTGGCGACAAGCTCGTTATCGGCCGTTTCTGCGCCATTGCCGAGGGCGCCCGCTTCATCATGAACGGCGCCAATCATGTGCTGTCCGGCTTTTCCACCTATCCCTTCAACATTTTCGGCCAGGGATGGGAGCAAGGCTTCGACGAGGAGACCTGGCGCCGCGAGGTGCGCGGCGACACGATCGTCGGCAATGATGTGTGGATCGGCTTCGACGCGGTCATCATGCCGGGGGTGAAGATCGGCGACGGCGCGATTGTGGGCGGCCGCTCCGTCGTCACGCGCGACGTGCCGCCCTACTCGGTCGTCGCCGGCAATCCCGCGGAGATGGTCAAGATGCGTTTCGACGCGTTCACCGTGCGCCAGCTCCTCGCCATTGCTTGGTGGAACTGGCCGGCCGACAAGATCACGCGCAATCTGGACGCCATCCGAGGAAACGATCTGGCGCGTCTGGAGGCATCAAAGTGAGCGAGAACGACACTGTGACGTCGGGCGGCCGGGCCGGCGAAAAGCTTTTCGCGCGGCCGTGGATCTTCATCCGTGGCGTGCCGGCGATGAAATTCCTGCCACCCGAGGGTCCATCCGAGGTGGCGTTTGCCGGCCGATCCAACGTGGGAAAGTCCTCTCTCATCAACACGCTGGTGAGCCGCAAGGGGCTTGCCCGCACCTCCAACACCCCGGGCCGAACGCAGGAACTCAATTATTTCGTTCCCGAGGGTTACAGCGGCGAGAAGGGCGACCTGCCGCCGATGGCGCTCGTCGACATGCCCGGCTACGGCTTCGCCAAAGCGCCCAAGGCGAAGGTCGATGCCTGGACCAAGCTCGTCTTCGACTATCTGCGCGGCCGCGTGACGCTGAAGCGCGTCTATCTGCTGATCGACGCACGCCACGGCATCAAGACGGTCGACGACGAGGTAATGGACCTGCTCGACACCGCCGCCGTCTCCTACCAGGTGGTGCTGACGAAGGCCGACAAGATAAAGCCCCCGGCGCTCGCCCGGCTTGTCGAGGAGACGCGGCAAAAGCTCGCGAAGCGCCCCGCCGCCTTTCCCGAGATCGTCGCCACGTCCTCGGAGAAAGGACTGGGCATCGACGACCTGCGCGCCGCGGTCCTGCGCGCGGTCGACCAGGGTTGAGTATCTGTCTGCTCCTGGAGAGAACAGATGAGACGCCTACGCCGTCTCCCCCGGCCGGAACGTCAGCGCCACGCCGTTGATGCAGTGGCGCTTGCCGGTGGGCGGCGGACCATCGTCGAAGATATGGCCCAGATGCCCGCCGCAGCGCCGGCAATGGCATTCCGTGCGCACCATGAAGAAGGAGCGGTCGTCCTTCGTGCCGATGGCGCCGGGCAGCGACTCCCAGAAGCTCGGCCAACCGGTGCCGGAATCGTATTTCGCTTCCGACGAATAGAGCGGAAGGTCGCAGCCCGCGCAGTGGAAAAGGCCAGCTCGCTTTTCGTCGTTCAGCGGGCTGGAGAACGCGCGCTCCGTCGCCTCCTCGCGCAGCACGTCGTACTGCTCGGGCGTCAGGATGGCGCGCCACTCTTCTTCCGATTTCACGATCTCGAAGCTTTCGGCCTTGGCGCTTCCACCCGAACCGCCCCGGAACATCAGCGCACCGCCGGCGAGCGCGGTGACGGCGCCGAGGCCACCATAGAGGAAATTGCGCCGTTTCATCGTCTCGTCCTCCGTTTGGACCCGAGATTAGGCACGCTTGCCGTATCACGGCAAATCAATGGGCCGTGAGGGAATTTGAAGCGGAACGTTTGCCTGCCGCCGCGAATGCGCTATGAGACCGCTGGTCGATCAAGCCTTGGGGGCCGAGATGACGGAGAATGCCGGGATTGCCGAAGACCAGGCCCGCCTGCTTTCGGCGGCGCTGCCCTATATGCAGCGCTACGAGAACACCACGGTCGTGGTGAAATATGGTGGCCACGCCATGGGCGATGCCATGCTCGGCCGCGCCTTTGCCCGCGACGTGGCGCTTCTGAAGCAGTCCGGCGTCAACCCAATCGTCGTCCACGGCGGTGGGCCGCAGATCGGCTCTATGCTCAAGAGCATGGGCATCGAATCGAAATTCGAGAACGGCCTTCGGGTCACCGACCAGGAGACGGTCGAGATCGTCGAGATGGTTCTGGCCGGCTCGATCAACAAGCAGATCGTCGCCCTCATCAATGCCGAGGGCGAATGGGCGATCGGCCTGTGCGGCAAGGACGGCAACATGGTCTTTGCCGAAAAGGCCCGCAAGACCGTGACCGATCCCGATTCCAACATCGAGCGCGTGCTCGACCTCGGCTTCGTCGGCGAACCGGTGGAAGTCGACCGCACGCTTCTGGACCTGCTCGCCCGCTCCGAGATGATCCCCGTGATCGCACCCGTAGCGCCAGGCCGCGACGGCCACACATACAACATCAACGCCGATACGTTCGCCGGCGCCATCGCCGGCGCCGTCCAGGCCAAGCGGCTCCTCTTCCTCACCGACGTTCCGGGCGTTCTCGACCGCAACGGCAAGCTCATCGATGAACTCACCGTCGCCGATGCGCGCGCCCTGATCCGGGACGGGACGATCGCCGGCGGCATGATCCCGAAGGTCGAGACCTGCATCGAGGCGATCGAGCGCGGCGTGGAGGGTGTCGTCATCCTCAACGGCAAGACCGCGCACTCGGTCCTGCTCGAACTCTTCACCGAGCACGGCGCCGGTACGCTGATCGTGCCCTGACTACGGCCGGCCTCCTTTCGAGCCCAGAAGGCCTCAGCCGATCAGCATCAGCGCCATGATCCCGGCGACGATCAGCACGCAGCCGGCCACTTCCGTGCGGTTGATCCGCTCACCGAAGAAATAGACCGACGAGGCGAAGGTGAAGATCATTTCCACCTGAGCCAGTGCCTTCACCACCGCCGCTTGCTGCAGCGTCATTGCCGTGAACCAGCCGAGCGAGGCCGTGGCACCGACGAAGCCGGCGAAGAGGGAGGGCTTCCAGGCCCGGCCGATACGAACCAGCTCATCGCGGTCCCGCCACAGCATCCAGCTTGCCATGAGGACTGTCTGGAAGCCGATGGTGAACATCAAGGTCGTGGCTGCCTGCATCAAGAAGTTCGGCCCCCCGAGCGAAAGCGAGGCGGCGCGGTAGGAGACCGCGGCGATGCCGAACAGGGTGCCCGAGGCGAGCCCGATGAGGGCGTTGCGGCTGACCAGCGAGGCGAAGAGATTGCGCCAGCTCATTGTCGTGTGGGCGACCGAGATCAGCATGACGCCGACGACCGTGATCGCGATCGCCGCCAGCGCCCCGGGGCCGGCCAATTCGCCGAGGAAGATCAACCCGAAGACCGCCGCCTGCACCGGCTCAGTGCGCGAATACGCTGTGCCGACCGCGAAGTTGCGGAAGGAGAAGAGATGGATGAGCAGGAAGTTCGCGGCGATCTGCGTCGTCCCGCCGACGAGGACCCACACCAGGAACCGGCCGTTCGGCTGGGCGAAGGCGAAGTTTGCGAAAACATGCAGCGCCAGGACGAAGAGAACGGCGAAAGGCAGGCCGAAACCGAAGCGAACGAAGGTGGCGCCGGTCGTGCCCATGACGCCCTTCAGGTGTTTTTGCGCCACCGAGCGCAGGTTCTGCAGAAACGCGGCCGCGATGGTGATGGGGATCCAAAGTTCCATGGAAATGTCCGAAATGGCGGGCGGGCAAGACGCCAAGACCTACCGGCCTCGCCTCATCGGCGCAAGCATGCTTGGCTGGCGGCGCAGTCCGTTGCGTTCGTCGCGCGCCGGCAAACCGTTTCCGTCAAGTTTGCGTTGAAAAGGCAGGCGAAACATCTGACATAGGAAGCATGACAAATCGCCCCGATCCGGCCCGATTCGCCCATGTCACCGACTGGGTGTTCGATCTCGACAACACACTCTATCCCCACGACAGCAATCTGTTTTCACAGATCGACCTGCGGATGACCGCCTATGTGTCGGAACTGCTGCAGCTTTCTCGCGAGGATGCGCGCACGCTGCAGAAGGCACTCTATCGCGAGTTCGGCACGACGCTGAAGGGGCTGATGGAGCGCTATCGCGTCGATCCGGACGACTTTCTGCAGAAGGTGCACGATATCGACTACGACTGGCTGCAGCCGGATCCCGCACTTGGCGAGGCCATCCGTGCCCTACCCGGCCGCAAGTTCATCTTCACCAACGGCAGTCGCCGACACGCCGAGCGTGCCGCACGCCAGCTCGGCATTCTCGATCATTTCGAGGATATATTCGACATCGTCGCCGCCGGCCTCACCCCGAAGCCGGCGGCCGAAAGCTACGACCTGTTTCTCGCCCTGAACACGATCGTCGGTTCGGATGCGGTGATGTTCGAGGACCTGGCGCGCAATCTTCTGGTACCCAAGCATCTCGGCATGACCACCGTGCTCATCGTGCCGAAGAACTTCGAGCCGACCTTCTCGGATATCTGGGAGCAGGACAAGGAACAGGAAGATCACGTCGACTACGTGACGGACGACCTCACGAACTTCCTGCGCGCCGTTGCGCCAGGTTAGCTAACGCCGTCGCTTTTCCGGCCGGTAGGCGGCACGCTCCAGCACCTTCTGTGTTTCGCTGTCCTTGTCGGAACCGAGCAGCGTGCCGAGACCGCGATTGGCCCGGGTGTCTTTCTCGATGCGCTCTTCGGGCGTCTCTTCTTCCGCGTCCCGGGCATTCTGGGGCTGCGACTTGGTCGCGTGCCCCAGGTCCCTGGCCTGCTGGCCATCCATGATGTCGTCGTCAGGTACGCTTCTGGGCATATCGGCCTCCTCTATTCAAGGAAGAAACGCCGCGAGGCCTGTCGGCGTTCCCTTGGGGCGCGGTACTGCCGCCGTGCTCTACAGCTCGTAGAACGCAGCAATATGAGACCACGCGTCCTCGGCGGTGTCGACGAAGGTGATGAGTTCCTCGTCGCCCGGCGAGATGGTGCCTTGCTCGGCCAGGAAATTGAGGTCGATGGCGCGCTTCCAGAACGTACTGCCGAAAAGGATCACCGGCATGCGTTCCATGCGACCGGTCTGGATGAGGGTCAAGGCCTCGAAAAGCTCGTCCATCGTGCCGAAGCCACCGGGAAAGACGGCCACGGCCTTTGCCCGCATCATGAAATGCATCTTGCGGATCGCGAAGTAGTGGAAGTTGAAGCACAGCTCCGGCGACACATAAAGGTTCGGCGCCTGCTCGTGCGGCAGAACGATATTGAGGCCGATGCTCGGGGCGCCACAGTCGGTGGCGCCGCGGTTGCCCGCCTCCATGACGCCCGGCCCGCCGCCTGTCACCACCACATATTCGCGGTAGCGCGATTTGGCCGACTGTTCCGAGCATAACCGCGCGAACTTGCGCGCTTCGTCGTAGTAGCGGCTGTTGTCCTCGAGGTTCTTTTTCTGCACCTCGTTCTTGGCCGCCCACGCCTCGCCGCCCGGTTCGGGAATGCGCGCGCCGCCGAACAGGATGACGGTGGAGCGGATGCCGCGCTCGGCCAGCACCATCTCCGGTTTCAAAAGTTCGAGCTGCAGGCGCACCGGCCTGAGCTCGCGGCGCGTCATGAAGTCCTCGTCGTCCCAGGCAAGCCGGTAGGTCTCGGCGCGCGTCTGCGGCGTGTCGGGTACGCTGCGGGCGTGTTTCAGGTCCTCGTCGGAATGCGGCAGGGGTGTCCAGCCGCTTCTGTCCTCTGTTTTCATGCGGTCCCTGTCCCGTGTTCCGGCGCGTCCCCCCGCGCGGCCGCGATTGACCCTTTCCGGCGCTTCGCATAGGTTCGCGCCGGCTTGTCTTGCAAGCCCATTCTGACCTTATTTTGCAGCCCTTAACAGCCCGTGTAGCGGAGACAACCTGCAGATGAAGAACCCGGACATCGCCGCCCTTGAGCAGACGGTGGAAAAAGCGTTCGAGGAGCGCGATTCCGTGACGGTCGAGACGCGCGGCGAGGTGCGCGAGGCGGTGGAGGAGGCACTGGCCTTGCTCGACAGCGGAAATGCGCGCGTCGCCGAGCGGGGGGCTGACGGCACCTGGCATGTGAACCAGTGGCTGAAGAAGGCCGTTCTGCTCTCCTTCCGGCTCAATCCGATGCAGATCATCAAGGGCGGGCCGGGCGAGGCAGTCTGGTGGGACAAGGTGCCCTCCAAGTTCGACGGCTGGGCGGCCGGCGATTTCGAGCGGGCCGGCTTCCGCGCCGTGCCCAACTGCGTGGTGCGCCGCTCCGCCTATGTGGCGCCGGGCGTCGTCCTCATGCCCTCCTTCGTCAATCTCGGCGCCTATGTCGGCAAGGGCGCCATGGTCGACACATGGGCGACGGTGGGCTCCTGCGCGCAGATCGGCGAGAATGTGCACCTGTCCGGTGGTGTGGGCATCGGCGGTGTGCTGGAGCCGATGCAGGCCGGCCCCACCATCATCGAGGACCATTGCTTCATCGGCGCGCGCTCCGAGGTGGTCGAAGGCTGCATCGTACGCGAAGGCTCCGTGCTCGGCATGGGGGTCTATATCGGCAAGTCCACCAAGATCGTCGACCGGGCGACGGGCGAGGTCTTCTATGGCGAGGTGCCGCCCTATTCCGTCGTGGTGGCCGGCACCATGCCTGGCAAGCCCATGGGCAACGGCGAGCCGGGCCCGGGCCTCTACTGCGCCGTGATCGTCAAGCGCGTCGACGAGAAGACCCGCGCCAAGACGTCGATCAACGAGCTTCTCAGGGACTGACGGCGCAAAAGGGGGCGGGCGGACGTGGACGGAAAACAGCTCAAGTGGCTCTTCTTCGGCTTTTCCGGTCGCGTCAGCCGCATGGCCTATTTCCTGGCCGGCCTTCTTCTGGCGATCTTCCAGGCCTTCGCGCTCTACCAGTTCACCCTGGCGCCGGAGGAAAGCAGCGCCAGCCAGGTATGGGCAACGCTCTTCTGGACGGTCTTCTTCATCTCCGTCTGGTCCTATGTGGCTCTGGGGGTGAAGCGGCTGCACGATTTCGGCAAGCCGGGCATCTTCGCCGTGACGCTGTTCATTCCCATGGTCTCGATCCTCGCCTTCATCGTCCTGTGCCTCTATCCCGGCGATCCTGGGGAGAACGAATACGGGGAGCGGACCAACGCGCCACGATGAGCCGACTTGGCGGATGACAGCGGCGCCTGCTTCGACTATCCCTCGCTTTATGACATTGCCTACGGATCCAGTTGCCAATCTGTCCGCTCTCATCCGCTGTCCTTCCGTTACGCCGGAAGAGGCCGGAGCGCTCACCGCATTGGAGAAGATGCTCGCGCCTCTCGGTGCGACGGTTGAACGGCCGATCTTCCGTGACGGCGGGACACCGGATGTGGAGAATCTCTATGCCCGCCTCGGCGAGGGCGGCCCGCACCTGATGTTCGCCGGCCATACGGACGTGGTGCCGCCCGGAGACGAGGGTGCCTGGCGGCATCCGCCCTTCGGCGCGGAGATTGCCGACGGCTCCATGTTCGGCCGCGGCGCGGTGGATATGAAGGGGGGCATCGCCTGTTTCGTCGCGGCCCTCGCGCGGTATGTGGACGCCCATGGGGCGCCCCGGGGCTCCGTCTCGTTCCTCGTCACGGGAGACGAGGAGGGCCCGGCGGTCAACGGGACGGTGAAGCTCCTCGAATGGGCAAGAGAGCGTGGGGAGACGTGGGACGCCGCGCTGGTCGGCGAGCCGACCAACCGCGAGATGCTGGGCGACATGATCAAGATCGGCCGGCGCGGCTCGCTGTCGGGCCGGATCACCGTCCGCGGGAGACAAGGCCACGTGGCCTATCCTCATCTGGCGGACAATCCGGTGCGCGGCCTTCTCGCGCTCGCCGAGGCGCTTCTCCACCCGCCGCTCGACGAGGGAACGTCCGATTTCCCGCCGAGCAATCTGGAGCTCACGTCCATCGACGTGGGCAATCCCGCCGTCAACGTCATTCCCGCCAGCGCCACGGCCGCCTTCAACGTGCGTTTCAACGACCTTTGGCAGGCCGAAACCCTGCAAGCCGAAATTCACCAGCGCCTCGATCGTGCGGCGGCCGGCGAGAGCCGATACAGGCAGGAGCGGCCGGACCCAGTCGACTTCGACATCGAATGGCGCGATCGTCCGAGCCCGGCTTTTCTCACCCGGAACGAAAGGCTGGTCGAGACGCTGGCGGCCGCCGTCGGCGCGGTCACGGGCCGACGGCCCGAGCTTTCCACCTCCGGCGGCACCTCCGACGCCCGCTACATCAAGGACTACTGTCCGGTGGTCGAGTTCGGCCTCGTCGGCCAGACCATGCACATGGTGGACGAGCGGGTCGCGCTCGAAGACCTGGAAACGCTGACGCGCATCTACACGCGTTTCCTGGACAAGTGGTTTGCCTGATGCCGTCAGGTGCGGAAGTTCAAGAACATCTGACCGGAGTCTGGCGCATAATGACGGGCCGCGCCGACGGCTTCAAGATGCTCGACCTGTCCGTCGACGGCTTCTGGAATTCGTTTTTCGCCATCGTCGTGGCGCTGCCCGCGCTGGTCGTCGGGTGGGTCGGGATCGCCAACGACATGGCGGGAATGCTTACCGTCGAACTCAGGCTGTTCCTTTTGTTGCGGCTGTTCCTGGCCGATATCGGCGCCTGGATCCTGCCGCTGGTCGTGCTGGCTGTAGCCGCCCGCCCGGCCGGCATTGCAAACCGTTTCGTCCACTATGTGGTAACCCATAACTGGGCCTCGGCTATCTTCGCCTGGCTGATGCTGCCGCCGGCGCTTTTGCGCATGTTCATGCCTTCCGCGGGGGAATTGATCGTTCTCGTCTCGCTTCTCCTGTTTGTGGCGACGCTCGTCCTTTCCTGGCGGGTGACGGTGGCCGCGATCGCCCGGGGGCCGTCGGTCGGCTCGGCCGTCTTCTTCGCCATGCTGGTCACCTCAATCGGTGTACTGATGGCCTTGCAGGCCCTGCTCGGGCTCAACATTCAGTAGTCGACACGGACGAGGTACAGTCCCTGCGGCGGCGCCACGGGGCCACAGGCAGCGCGGTCGCGCGCCGCAAGCGCCCGCCCCACATCCTCCGCCGTCCAGGCGCCTTCCCCGACCCTTTTCAGCGTGCCGACGAGGGAGCGCACCTGATTGTGCAGGAAGGAACGCGCGGAGGCACGGATCTCGATAATCTCGCCCGTGCGCGATACATCCAGCCGGTCGAGCGTCTTTACCGGGCTCTTCGCCTGGCATTGGACGGAGCGAAAGGTGGTGAAATCGTGCTTGCCGAGGAGGCGCTGCGCCGCATCATCCATGGCCTCGGTGTCGAGCCGGCGCACCACGTGCCAGGCCCGGCCGCGCTCGAGCGCCGGCGGCGCGCGCCGGTTGACGATGCGGTAGAGATAGTGCCGTGCCCGGGCGGAGAAGCGCGCATCGAAGTCCGCCGCCGCCTCGGCAGCGCCGAGCACGCTGACGGTTTCGCCGGCGAGACCGAGATGTGCGTTCACCGCATCGCGCACGGTATCGGCGTACCAGGTGCGGGAGAGGTCGAAATGGGCGACCTGGCCCAGCGCGTGGACGCCGGCATCCGTGCGCCCGGCCCCGCGCAGGGTCACGTCCTCGCCGCTGAAGGCGGCGATCGCCTTTTCGATCGCTTCCTGGACGCTGGGCTGTCCGGCCTGGCGCTGCCAGCCGGCATAGGCCGCGCCGTCATATTCGACGTCGATGCGATAGCGCGGCATGGTCAGCCGAGATCCGAAAAAGGCGCGGCATAGTCGAGCCGGCCGGTCGTTGGCGCCTCGTCCCAGGCCAGCGCCTGCAGGGCCTCGCACTGATAGACGCTTTCGAAATTCGCCGCGCGCGCGTGCGTGTAGCCGAAACGGCCGTAATAGGCGGGATCGCCGAGCACGACCGACAGGCGTTCGCCCAGCCGCTGCAACTCCAGATGCGCTTCGTCCACCAAAGCCGTACCGATGCCTTCGCCCTGATGAGCCGGAGCGACGGCGAGCGGCGCCAGCGCCACTGCGGGAAACGAGGTCTCTTCCTGTCTCACCATCAGGCGGGAGAAAAGAATATAGCCGCGGGGATCTCCGTCGCGCTCGGCGACGAGCGAAAGGACGATGTGGCCGCCCGCGCGCAATGCATCCACCAGTCGCGCCTCGCCCTCGGTGCCGAAGGCGCTGGTGAGCAGCGCACTGATCGCTGACCGGTCCTGCGGGTCTTCCGGGCGTATGACGACGGCGCTCATGACAGGCGGTCCCCCTTCTCGAGCTTAGCGCCGCGCAGGAAATCACCGGCCGAAACCGGCTTGCCGCCGGCGCGCTGCAGCGTGAGGAGGCGCACCGCTCCCGTCCCGCAGGCGACAGTGAGATCATCAAGAACCGTTCCCGGAGAACCACTGCCTTCAGAAAGCTCTGCGCGCAACAGCTTCAGGCGCTCGCTCCGCCCGCCGAGATTCATCGTGCACCAGGCACCGGGAAAGGGCGCAAGCCCGCGGATGTGGTTGTGGACCTCTCTGGCCGGGCGGCGCCAGTCCACACGCGTCTCGTCTTTGGAGATCTTTTGCGCGTAGGTGGTCCCCTCCTCCGACTGCGGCTCCAGCCGGAGTTCGCCGCGCTCGAGCTTTGCGATCGCTTCGGCCATGAGCCGCGCGCCCTTTTCCTTCAGCACGTCGTGCAAGGCACCGGCGCTCATGTCAGGCCCGATCGGCACGCGCTCGGTCAGCGCCACGGGCCCGGTGTCCAGCCCTTCCTCCATCTTCATCACCATGACGCCCGTCTCGCGGTCGCCGGCCATGATGGCGCGCTGGATGGGCGCCGCACCGCGCCAGCGCGGCAGCAGCGAGGCATGGCCGTTGTAGGCGCCGAGGCGCGTGCCTTCCAGCACCGGCTTCGGCAGAATGAGACCGTAAGCCACCACCACCGCCGCATCCGCTTCAAGGGCACGAAAGGACGCGTGTTCTTCTCTCGGCTTCAGTGATTCCGGCGTACGCAAGGGCAGGCCGAGTGCTTCAGCCGCTTGGTGCACGGGAGATTTTACCAGTTCCAGCCCGCGCCGGCCGGCCGGTCGCGGCGGCTGCGTGTAGACGGCCGCGATCTCATGCCCGGCCTCGGCCAGCGCACGAAGCGTCGGCACGGAGAAATCCGGCGTTCCCATGAAAACGAGGCGTAGGGGCATGACTTAATCCGGTGCCTGGAAGACGTCGTCTTGAAACGCCGCGGGCGTTCGCACCCCGTTTCAAACGGGTTTACGCGCTTCAGGTCAAGGCCCTCCAAGCTCCACACGCTCCGCGTTGCGAGCATTGCACCGTCAGCAACAACTGGCTGCGATCATCGCGTCTTCCGACTCCATTGTCCGGCCGGTGGCGCGTCGGGCAGTGCTCAAGCGTCGGTGAATACCGGCGGCTGGGCGGCCGAAGGGCAGAATTCGACCCTCGAACTTGTACTTGATGTGCGTGACGACTAGAGGCAGTTAGGAGACGCAGTGTCAAACGAAATGCGCCTCGCGCCGAGACCACGTAGCGGCTAGGACGCTGCATCCTTTGGGCACAAAGCGGGATTGCACCCATGCCAAAAAATTTACTTGTACTTCTCGGACGAATTCTCATCGCCGTGATCTTCGTCTCCTCCGGTTTCGGCAAACTCACCGACATTGCCGGCACCGCCGGTTACTTCGGCAGCATCGGCCTGCCGATGCCGACCGCCACGAGCTGGATCGTGGGACTGCTGGAATTCCTCGCCGGGCTGGCCGTGCTGTTCGGCCTGTGGACACGGATCGCCGCGGTGGCGCTGGCCGCCTTCACCATAGGGGCGGCGCTCGTCGCGCATCTCGACTTCGCCGATCAGATGCAGGTCATCAACTTGATGAAGAATCTCGCCATGGCCGGCGGTCTCCTGATCCTGGCCGCACACGGCCCGGGAGCGATCTCGGTCGACTCCCGCGGCGGTTGAAGTTGCACGCGGCCTCAACCTCGAAACGGCCGATCACGAGGAGGTGATGGCGCGGGGGTACCTTCTCAAAAGCCGGTGAGACGGACGCGGGCGCATTGCCGGCCGCCCGGGAACAAGTCATGACAGGCGCCGGAACCGACAAGAGCCTGAACAGGCCGGCGAAGGCGCGAGATGACCAAGGCGGACGACAGGAAAGGTGCAGCGTATCGCCACACGGCGTGGCGGTTCGCACCGCTGGTCGTCATCATGCTCGCACTCGCTGCCACCTACGCTCTGGGCTGGCACCGCCACCTCAGCATTTCCGGGCTGGCCGAAAGCCGCGCGGTGTTGAAGGCCTATGTGGATCTGCACCCCGTGCTGGCGCCCGCCCTGTTCGTCCTGGTCTATGCGGTCGCGGTGGCGATCTCCTTTCCCGCCGCTTCGCTGCTGACGGTCGCCAGCGGCTTCCTCTTCGGATGGCTTATCGGCGGAACGCTCGTGATCATCGCCGCGACGACCGGTGCAACACTCCTCTTCCTGGCCGCGCGCACGGCCTTGCGCGGCTTCTTGCGGGCGCGGGCGGGTGAACGCATCTCCCGGCTGGCCGACGGCTTCGAGGCCGGTGCGTTCGGCTACCTCCTGATCTTGCGCCTCGCCCCCATCTTCCCCTTCTGGCTGGTCAACATCGCGCCCGCCTTTTTTGACGTGCGGGTGAGCACCTATGTGGGTGCGACCGCGCTCGGCATCATGCCGGGCTGCTTCGCCTACGCCTATCTGGGAGAAGGCCTGGAAAGCGTCCTTCTGGCGGCCGCCCAATCCGGGCAGGATCTGCACTTCAGGGAACTCGTGACGCCGGAACTGACGCTGGCTCTGTTTCTGCTTGCCGCTTTGGCGGCCGTGCCCATCCTGCTAAGACGGTTGCGGGGTGCTGGCTCATCCTGATCTTCATCGGCTTCAGGCGTTTTTCATGACCACGCTTCTCAAACCGGATATCTGCGTCATCGGCGGCGGTTCGGGCGGGCTTTCCGTCGCGGCGGCGGCGGCCGCCTTCGGCGTGCCGGTGGTGCTGATCGAGAAGGGCAGGATGGGCGGCGACTGCCTGAATTATGGCTGCGTGCCCTCCAAGGCGCTGCTGGCGGCGGGAAAGCATGCGCACCAGCTCTCCCGCGGCCGCCCTTTCGGGGTGGCGGATGTGGAGCCCGAGATCGATTTCGCGCAGGCGATGAAGCATGTCGAGCGGGTGATCGGTGCAATCGCACCCAACGACTCGGTCGAGCGCTTCACGGCACTGGGGGTGCGGGTGCTCAAAGAGGAGGCGCGCTTTCAGGACCGGCGCACGGTCGTGGCCGGCGATCATGTGATCCGCGCTAGGCGCTTCGTGATCGCCACGGGCTCCGCGCCGGCCGCCCCCCCGATTCCCGGGCTCGACACCGTACCCTATCTCACGAACGAAACGATCTTCGCGCGCCGGCGGCAGCCGCGGCACCTGGTGGTGATCGGCGGCGGGCCGGTGGGCATTGAACTGGCCCAGGCGCACCGGCGGCTCGGTTCACGCGTCACGGTCATCGAGGCCGCGGCAGCGCTCGGCAAGGAAGACCCGGAACTGGCGGCAGTGGTCCTTGAGCGCCTGCGGGCGGAAGGGGTGGACATCCACGAGCAGGCGAAAGTGGAACGCGTGGAAAGGCATGGACGCACCGGGATCCGCATTCACCTCGAACGCGCGGAAGGGCCGCTGACGGTCGAGGGCTCGCATCTGCTCGTGGCGACGGGGCGCAAACCTGATCTGAAACCGTTGGCGCTGGAAAAGGCGCGCATCGCGCATGACGCGCGCGGCATCAAGGTGAACAAGGCCCTGCGCACCACTAACAGGCGCGTCTATGCCATCGGAGATGTCACCGGCGGGCTGCAGTTCACCCATGTCGCCAATCATCACGCCGGGCTCGTCGTGCGCGCACTCCTGTTCCGGCTGCCGGCCCGTGAGAACCGCCTCGTCATTCCGCGGGTCACCTATACGGACCCCGAACTCGCGCATATCGGGCTCACCGAGTCCGAGGCGCGGGCGCACGAACGCGGCGTCAAGGTCCTGCGCTGGCCCTATGCCGAAAACGACCGGGCCCAGACCGAGCACCGCACGGAAGGCTTCATCAAGCTCGTCGCCGGGCGCGGCGGGCGGCTCCTCGGCGTGACGATCGTCGGCGCGGAGGCCGGCGAGATGATGAACTTCTGGTCGCTGGCCCTGTCGAAGGGTTTGCGCATCAAGGACATCGCCGGCTATGTGGCCCCCTACCCGACCATGAGCGAGATCGGCAAGCGTGCCGCGCTCGCCTATTACGGCGAGGCCACCCGGAGATCATCGGTGCGTAGACTGATTCGCTTCCTGCGTCTATTCGGTTAGACTCGGGGGCTCCGGGAGCCCCGGCGCGACCGGAGCATCTCTGGCAGGGAGCGGCCATGGCCGAGAACGAACGGCAGGACGGGCGCAACGAGGCAGCGGACAACCGGCGCGCGGTGCCGCTGACACGCGGGCTGTCGACGAAATTGCTCCTTCTGACCATCCTCTTCGTGATGCTGGCGGAGGTGCTGATCTTCATTCCCTCCGTCGCCAATTTCGCCCAGCAATGGATGCGCCAGCGGCTGCAGAGTGCAGCAGCCGTCGGCATCGTTCTGATGGAAGGCGATCCCGACAGCCTGAGCCGCCGCGCCAGCAACGATGTCCTGATGGCGACCGGCGCCATGGCCATCGCGGTGCGCGACGGCGGGACCTCGCGCCTGCTCGTCGTCTCGCAGATGCCGCCGGAGATCGACATGCACGCCGACCTCGACAATGTCGGCCCGCTCAAGGCGATCCGGCAGGCCTTCGGCACGATGTTCTTCGGCGGCGACAGGGTCCTGCGCGTGTTCGGCCGCGTCGGCGAAAGCCGCAACCAATACGAAATCATCATCCCCGACAGCGCGTTGCGTTCGGCCATGCTGGTCTATGCGCGCAACGTGGCCGTACTGTCGCTCATCATCTCGCTGTTCACGGCGATGCTGGTCTTCTATGCCATCAACCGCATCATGATCGGCCCGATCCGCGCCATGACCCGGTCCATGCTGGCTTTCGCGGCAGCGCCCGACGACGCTGACCGCATCATCAGGCCGGAAGACCGGGACGACGAGATCGGCATCGCCGAGCGGGAGCTTGCCGGCATGCAGGAAACGCTCAACCGGGCACTCGGCGAGCGCAAGCGGCTGGCCGATCTCGGCCTTGCGGTCTCCAAGATCAACCACGACATGCGCAACATGCTGGCCGCGGCCCAGCTCATGTCCGACCGCCTGGCGCAGATCAAGGACCCGACAGTACAGTCGCTGACGCCGAAGCTGGTGCGTACGCTCGACAGGGCCGTTTCCTATTCCGAAGGGGTTCTGGCCTATGGCCGCGCCCAGGAGGCGCCGCCATCGCGCCGGCGACTGCAGCTTCACGCGCTGGTGGAGGACGTGCGCGCCACGCTCGGCATCGACCCGGCAAGCGGGATCGAGTTCGTGAACAAGGTGGATCCGCTTCTCGAAGTGCACGCGGATTCGGAGCAACTCTTCCGCGTGCTCGCCAATCTGTGCCGCAACGCCGTCCAGGCCATGTCGGGCAAGGACGAGGCGGCGCTGGTGCGGCGGCTGACCGTCTCCACCCTGCGGGAGAACGGCGCTCTGCGCATCTTCGTGGCCGACACCGGACCCGGCCTGCCGCCGCGGGCGCGCGAGAACCTCTTCACCGCCTTCCGCGGCTCGGCCAGAAGCGGCGGCACGGGTCTTGGCCTGGCCATCGCCCAGGAACTGGTGCGCGCCCATGGCGGGGAAATCTCCCTTGTGGAAAGCGGCAGCGGGCACACGGTCTTTGCCATAGACCTGCCCGATGCCGTCCGCGTGCCGTCAACTCCGGCCAGAACCGGCCAGAGGCACGAATCGGCGCGGTGAACGGCTGCCGGAGACACATGTCCCGTTCCGGCGCCATCGGTGTGCCGGTGAAAAAGCGTTTAAGATTTGTCACTTCCGTGCTTGCTTTTGCCGTCCTCTATCGTTAGGTAAGCGGCGTCCGGCCAACGGCCGGTTCGGCCTCGATGGCCGCTGCCGAAGCAGCAAAGCGCCCGTAGCTCAGCTGGATAGAGCACCAGACTACGAATCTGGGGGTCGGGAGTTCGAATCTTCCCGGGCGCGCCAATTTTGCATTTCCGCCACGCCACACCGAAATTGCCGCCGCTCGCCGTCGAACTGCGCCCCGGCGACGGCCGCTACGCGCCGCCAATTTAGCCGTCCAACGAGTCTGCCACCCGGTCCCACAAGCCGCCGTATAGTCAAATTGAGCGGGCAGCCCAAGCGGTGGGCGTTCATGCGCACTCCAAAAACCAATTGCGAAATGCAATCATTCTGGCTAGTTTACAATCGATCGCGTTACGCAATCACAACGCGCGGATGTGCCGCGTGAGGAGGGAGGCGGGCATGGCTAAGCTCGTGTTCGGAATGAACCAGTCCCTGGACGGCTACGTCGACCATATGGCGTTTGCGCCAGGTCCCACGCTCTTCCGCCACTTCATCGAGGAGGCTCAGGGGCAGGCGGGCAGCGTCTACGGTCGCCGCATGTATGAGATCATGCGTTACTGGGACGACGATCATCCTGAATGGAATGCAGAGGAACGCGCCTTCGCGGCGGCGTGGCGGAACCAGCCGAAATGGGTCGTCTCGCGCTCGTTGAAGTCGGGCGGCCCCAACGCCAGGCTTATTGAGGGTGATCTCGAGGGCGCGATCCGCGAGTTGAAGGCCGAGCGCGACGGGGAGATCGAAGTTGCCGGCCCGGACTTGGCGCAAAGCCTCACCGAACTTGGCCTGATCGATGAGTATCGAATCTACCTGCACCCCGTCGTGCTTGGTCACGGCAAGCCGTATTTCGCCGGACCCAGGCCACCGCTCCGTCTTATGGCCAGTGACCGGATCGGCGAGGATGTGGTCAAATTGACCTACGTTCCCGCTTAGTCTCGCGACACGCCGGATGGAGATCGCCGCTAGAGTCTGGTTTTGGGTTGGATCCAAAGCAATTGGAACAGCCGCTTTGGTCGTGAACCCCGAGCGACCAACGACATGCCGCGTGCACAAAGGCAGTAATCCCACTAACCTGTCCGGAACCTGTCGGTCCGCTCGCAGCCCCAAACCGGCACAGTTAGAAACACCTGATTTCGCAGCTTCATGCATCGCGGGCGTACTGCGCTGGCGACGCCCCCATGCGCCGCGAGAACGCCGAGCTGAAGGCACTCGTTGAGCCATATCCGATCTTCGCCGCAATCTCCGCAATGCTGTGCTGCCGCGATCGAAGCATGTGCTTGGCGAGCGTCATCCGCCAGCCTTGCAGGTATTCCATCGGCGCCATGCCCACCACCCGGTTGAACCGTGTGAAGAAGGCCGAGCGGGACAGCCCCGCCTCACGCGCCAGCTCGGCGACGCTCCATGCGCAGTCCGGCGCCGCGTGGATGGCGCGTAGCGGGCGAGTCAACCGGTCATCCGCCAAGCCGCGCAGCAGGCCTGGCGTGGCGCTCGTCTCCGACGAGGAACGCAGAGCTTCGATGAGCAGCACCTGCAGCAGATGTTCCAGAACCACGTCGCGGGCCGGTCGATCCGCCCGCGCCTCGTCCCGCACCAGCCGTGCCAGATCGCCAAGACGCTGCACGCCCCGCACCAACGCGATATCGGGAAGCAGCGGTACCAGAAGCTCCGCATCCGGAGCGCCGAAGCTGCAATAACCGATGAGCTGCTGCACCTCGACAGGCGCATCCTCCGGCCCGATCTGTACTGTTCCGTCCGGACGGATCACAGGATGGCTTTCCAGCCCAGGCGGCGGCACGGGATCGGTACTCGACATGGAAAAGCTCTGCACCGCCGGCACCAGCACGAAATCGCCTTGGCAAAGGTCCATCGGCGGCTTGCCGTCCACCTCGAGACGCGCCTGACCGGCAAGCAGCAGGCAGTAGTAGACCTGTCCCACCTCGGTCCGCCGCACGCGCCATGCGCCGGAAGCGTTCACCAGCTTCGAAAAGGGCGCGCGCGGGCGCAAAAGGGCAATCACTTCGGAGAGAGGATCTGACATTTCGGACTATCGATAAACAATTGCGGATCCGTGATTATAGAAAGTTCGTGCTGCAAGGTCGATATCCCGGGTATCCGAGAAAAGGAGACACGATTCATGAATACCGTGATGATCACCGGATGTTCCTCCGGCTTCGGGCTGGAGACCGCGCGCCACTTCATCGACCAGGGCTGGTCGGTCGTCGCCACGATGCGCAGCCCGCGCGAGGACGTCTTGCCCGCCTCCGACCGGCTGCGCATCCTGCAACTCGACGTGACCGAGCGCGATGCGATCAGCCGTGCGGTCGAGGCGGCAGGTCCGATCGACGCCCTCGTAAACAATGCGGGCATCGGCTGGATGGGTCCGCTGGAGGGCACGCCGGAAGAGACGATCCGCGAAATCTTCGACACCAACACTTTCGGCACGTTCGAGATGACACGCGCCGTGCTGCCGCAGTTCCGGGCGCGCGGAGCGGGGACGATTGTCAATGTTTCCTCCAGCACGACGCTGAAGGCGCTGCCGCTGCTGCCGATCTACACGGCCAGCAAGGCTGCGGTGAATGCCTTCACCGAATGCCTGGCGCTGGAGCTCGAGCCCTTCGGCATCCGCACGCGGCTGATCCTGCCCGGCCAGGCTCCGGGAACCCGTTTCGGGGCCAACGCACGCGGCAAGATGGCAGAGACGGGGAGCATTCCCGAAGCCTATGACGCTTTTGCCAAACAGGTCTTTGCCGCCCACGCGTCGGCGGCGGATACGAAGGTCACCGAGCCGGAGGACGTCGTTGCAGCCATCTGGCGGGCAGTGACCGAGCCGGACTGCCCCCTGCGCCAGGCCGCAGGCGCCGATGCGCTGGCTCTTGCCGCATGACGGCAGGAATGCTGCGGGCCACGACGCCAGTGACGGCAGGGCAGCGGGCGCCGACTTAGGTGCCCCCTGCTGGCTACCGCCGGCGAGGCTTTGGTGTTTATGATGCGCCTATGACCCGCCTCGCCCGATGGATACAACGCATCCTCATCTTCTTGATCGCCTCAGCGACGTTATGGTTCATCGTCACTCAGATCTTCGAGAGGATTGACCAGCAGGTTCCCGTCTTCGCTGCGTTGCTGCTTACCTACGCCCTCGCAGCCTATGTTGTCCTGCCGCCGGTCATCCGTGCGAGCGTGGCGGTCCTCCGCCGCAACCGTATCCCGAGAGTCACGCGCGCAGCGGACGGCCTTCCCGCGGATCCCGTCAATGTCGTCCTGATCGGCTCGCAGGAGCAGCTCCGCTCGGCATTTGCAGTGGCAGGTTGGCACGTTGCCGATACACTGACACTTCGCTCTGCCGTGAGAATGGTGGTGAGCTTCGTTCTCGATCGTTCCTATCCTACCGCCCCGTTCAGTGCGCTCTATCTGTTCGGCCGCAGACAGGACATCGGCTTCCAAGAGGACGTCGGCGACAGTCCGAGGAAGAGGCATCACATCCGCTTCTGGGCGGCAAACATCGACCCTGAACTCGGAGCCGGCGATCTTGCGTACTGGACGCGGAAATTGCGCATCGATCCGTCGCAATCACATATCTGGGTCGGCGCTGGCACGACCGATACTGGCTTCGGCCTGCAATCCATGACATGGCAAATTTCGCATAGGGTGGACCGCGATGCAGATTCCGAGCGCGAGCATATCGTGGCCACGCTTCGTAACTTCGGCTGCATTGCGGAGGAATACTATATCGAAGCAGGCGAGCCGGTGGGAACCCACTTCACAACCGATGGCCGCATCTTCCACGCCCGGCTCGTCCCTTGCGGCTGGCCATAGGAAAACTAGTTTGCTGCCCAAGTACGACCCGTATGTGCTTGGCTAGGACTGCGAGGAATGCGGAGCGAGGCCTTTGAAGATCTGCTCCCGGGTCCCGCAAGAACCCGGGATTCCGCGAGGCATAGGACCAAGACGAGCGTATGGGCCATGGCCGCTCCCCTTGTGATTGCGAAGCGCCGGACGATCGGTCCATAGATGCGATGATGGAAACGACAGCAAGGACAGGCACGATCCCGAATGTCCGCAAACCCTGAGCAGGCATGCCGTTCTGCAGACCCGGCTTGTCTCGACCACAGCGTGCGCAACGACAGCGATGATGGTTCCGCGCGTCGGCGCACAGTTGAAGGAACTTGATCTCACGCCTGCCTGCCGGCTGGTACCGAACGCGCCAGCTTCGCCGGCATCGGCACCGGACTGGTAACATTCAAAGCGCAAGGGCCCGTTATGACCACCACATCCGATCCTGTCGTCATCGTCTCGGCCGTCCGCTCTCCGCTGGGCCGCTTCCTCGGCGATCTCGCGCCGGTGCAGGCGAGCGCACTCGGCGCCCATGTCATCGGCGCGGCCCTCGAACGCGCGCAGCTGTCGCCCGACCGGCCGGACGAGGTGTACATGGGCTGCGTGCTACCCGCCGGCCAGGGACAGGCCCCTCCCCGGCAGGCGGCGCGCGGCGCCGGCCTGCCCGATACCGTCGGTGCCACCACGATCAACAAGGTCTGCGGTTCGGGCATGAAGGCGACCATGCTGGCGCACGATGTCATCCGCGCCGGCTCGGCCGATGTCGTCGTGGCCGGAGGCATGGAGTCGATGTCGAACGCACCCTATCTGCTCTCGCGGGCCCGCTCCGGCTATCGTGTCGGCCATGACCGCATCCTCGATCACATGATGCTCGACGGTCTGGAGGATGCCTACGAACCTGGCCGTGCCATGGGCGACTTCGGCGAAGCAGCCGCCGAGGCTTACCAGTTCACGCGCGCTGACCAGGACGCCTATGCGATCGAGACCCTGTCCCACGCCCGTACAGCGATTGAAACCGAGGCCTTTTCCGACGAGATCGCGCCGGTCATCGTCGCGATCAAGGTCGTCGACACCGACGAGCATCCGCTGAAGGTTTCGCCAGAGAAGATCCCCAGCCTCCGGCCGGCCTTTCGTCCTCACAATCACCGCTACGCTCCTATCGATCAGATTTAGTGTCCACACGACCTGAGGTCTGGACTCAATCCTTAGCGGGATGCGACGATTGCGTGGGTAGAGGACGGCCATCTCACCACGGTCGCAGGCAAAAGTGCGCATGGAGCGGGAATCCGAAGTAATATTCTGGCGTCGAACGGACATGGCGGGTTTGGAACGTCTGACGCTGGCGGTTTGCGCCGATGCCGTTTACGCGGTGTCGAGCGTGATCTGTGTGGAGGACGGCGGTTACCGGATCGACCACCGATGGAAGATATCGCCTGATTGGCGGGCGCTTTCACTGGAGGTGGAAAAATGGGGCGCGGGCGAATACACCCGACTGACGCTCGAGCGGGCCGGCAAGGGTTGGAAGGTGGACGGGATGCATCGCCCTGATCTCGACGGGGCGGATGAGCCGGATCTATCAGTGACGCCCTTCTGCAATACATTTCCGATTCAACGACTGAAGACCGAGAAGCGGGAAAGCCTCACTCTAGAGACCTGCTACATAGACGCTGCGTCCATGACGGTGGCGTGTTCACGCCAGAGATACGACCGACTGCGCCCGAACTTCCTACGCTACATCGACCTTGGTCTCTCCGCCGGATTCGAAGCGGACCTGCAGGTTGACGATAGGGGCTTGATCGTCAGCTATCAGGACCTTTTCGAGCGCGTGGCCGCCCGTTGAAGGAAAATCGATCGGCTCGACGTCCCGATGGCCGGGAATAGGTGCACGCCGTCGCGCGGCAGGGAACTCTCGGCTGCATCGGTCGGATCGATTGTCATCATCATGAGTTGATGAGGCATGGCAGTCGGTCCGGGACGCGTGAACATCGCGACCCTGCTCACCCCATGAACGTCACGAACCGGAGGACGGATCCCGATGAGTCAGCCGATGCTGTTCGACAATTGGGAAAACCTGTTGCGGATCCTGCTTATCGGCGGGGCAGCCTATGTCGCGCTGGTGTTCATGTTGCGCATATCCGGCAAACGGACGCTGAGCAAGATGAATGCTTTCGACCTCGTGGTCACGGTTGCGCTGGGGTCCACGCTCGCCACTGTCCTTCTGGACAGGAGCATCCCGCTGGCCGATGGGGTGCTTGCTCTGTCGCTGCTCGTCGCCCTTCAATATGTCATTACCTGGGGGTCGGTTCGATCCCAGTGGCTGCAAAAACTCGTCAAGAGTCAACCCAGCGTGCTGGTCGAGAAGGGCAGCTACCGGGACGAGGCGATGCGCATCCAGCGCGTGACCAGGGAAGAAGTGGAGGCCGCTCTTCGACAGCATGGGCATTCGGGTCTGGACACGATCGATCGTGTGGTTTTGGAAACGGACGGTTCGCTCAGCGTCATCCCGAAGAGCGATCAGCGATGAGCGCATAACCGCCGCTGCGCGGCTGAACGGCGGTCACCGCCCTCATCGGCATCAGAATGCTCAGGACGACGAGGATTGTCGGCAGTCCCGTCAATTCTTTCAGACTTCCTCCGGCCGTGGTGCACGGCAGATGCGCGGCCTGTCCTGGCCGCCACTGCGCTTGGAGCCATTGAGGTTTAAGGCGCTTGCTCGACCAAACCGCGTCATGCCCTTCCCAATCTCTTTTCTGGACGTCTATACTCGCGCATCCGAAAAACGCCTGGTGATCGATGCTGGACAACAAGAAGACGATACGGCCCCGCGGGCGCAACGGACGCACGCGCATGCCCGCATTCCTGAAAAATCTGCGCGGCGTGAAGAACTGGAAAGAGGCTTCGGCCTGGCTCGAGTGGCGCGGCATCGAGGATATCGAGTGCATCACGCCGGACCAGGCGGGTGTGGCGCGCGGCAAGATGATGCCGTCGAAGAAATTCACCTCCAACACGTCGCTGGCGCTACCCTCGGCGGTGTTCATGACCACGATCTCCGGCGGCTACCCGGAAAGCGGCAACGGCTTCATCTATCCGGAAGACGACGGCGATCTGAAGCTGGTGCCGGACCTTTCGACCCTTTCGGTCGTCCCGTGGGAAAGCGACCCAACGGCGCAGGTCATCTGCGACCTCGTCCACCAGGACGGGCGCGTCGTCGCATTCAGCCCACGCAATGTCTTGAAACGGGTGATCGCGAAATATGCTGAGCACGGGCTGAAGCCCATCGTGGCGCCGGAGATCGAGTTCTATCTCGTGCACAAGAACCCCGACCCCGACTACCCGCTGACCCCGCCCGTCGGCCGCTCGGGGCGACCCATCGGCGGCGGTCAGGGCTATTCGATCGCCGGCGTCAACGAGTTCGACGAGCTGATCGACGACATCTACCATTTCTCCGAAAGCCAGGGGCTGGAGATCGACACGCTCATCCACGAGGAAGGAGCGGGGCAGCTCGAGATCAACCTGCGGCACGGCGACCCGATGGAACTCGCCGACCAAGTGTTCATGTTCAAGCGCACCATCCGCGAGGCGGCGCTGAAGCACGACACCTACGCGACCTTCATGGCCAAGCCGATCCAGGAGCAGCCGGGCTCGGCCATGCATATCCACCAGTCCGTGGTCCAGGCAAAGACGGGCAAGAACGTCTTTTCCGACGCGCACGGCGAGGAGACGGACGCCTTCCGCCACTTCATCGGCGGCCTGCAGCGGCATATTCCCAACGCCCTCATCATGCTGGCGCCCTACGTGAACTCCTACCGCCGGCTGACCCAGGGCAACGCGGTGCCGGTCAACACGCGCTGGGGTTACGACAACCGCACGACGGCCTTCCGCGTGCCGCGCTCGGACCCGGGCTCCCGGCGCGTGGAAAACCGCATCCCCTCCTCCGACGCCAACCCCTATCTGGCGCTGGCTGCCTCGCTCGCCTGCGGCCTGATCGGCATTCTGGAAAAGACCCCGCCGGATGCGCCTGCCGGCACGGCGGTGAACCAGGATGAGATCGAACTGCCCCGCGGCCTTCTCGAGGCGGTGGCGCTGTTCGAGGGCGACGCGGCGTTGTGCGACATATTGGGTGAGCCTTTCACCACCACCTACGCGGCGATCAAGCGAGCCGAGTTCGAAACCTTCATGCGGGTGATCAGCCCGTGGGAGCGGGAGTATCTGTTGCTGAATGTGTGATTTGGGAAAAGGTGAATGGCTGACAGCATTTCGTAATTCTGCAGCCGCTCCAAATATCGGTCGCACCTCCATTCTCCATTTACCATTCACCATTCATCTATCCCCATGCCCTACCAATCCCCCATCTCTCCCGGCTACTCCTGGTATGAGGCCAGTATCGGCGAACGTCCGGAATATCCGGCACTCGATGGTGACCTGCAGGTCGATGTCGCCGTCGTCGGGGGCGGCTTCACTGGGCTTTCGGCGGCCGCGCATCTCGCCAAGGCGGGCGTGAACGTCGCACTGATCGACGCCCACCGCTTCGGCGACGGCGCCTCCGGGCGCAATGGCGGCCAGCTCGGCACCGGCCAACGGGCCTGGCCGGAGGAATTGGAAGCCGATCTCGGCTTCACGCGCGCCAAGGCGCTGTTCGATCTCGGCGAGGAGGCCAAGGCGCACCTGCTTTCCTTCGCCGAGGCGAACGGGATCGACATCGACTACATGCCGGGGCAGATGTCAGTCGTCCACAAGCGGCGCTACCTCGACGACTACCGCGCTCATGCCGGGATCATGGCCGAGCGCTTCGACTATCCGCACGTCACTTTCATGGATCGCCGGGAAACGGCGGAGCGACTCGGCTCCACCCACTATTTCGGCGGCATCCGCGATACCGGCACCGGCCATATCCACCCTTTGAAACTGGTCGTGGGCACCGCTCGCGTCGCGACCGCCGCGGGGGCGCGGCTTTTCGAGAAGACGCGGGCCGAGAGCATCAAATCGGACTGCGGCAAGGTGCGGATCGCCGCGGCGCGCGGCACCATCACCGCCGACAAGTGCCTGATCGCCACCAACGCCCATGGGGGCAAACTTGAGCAGACCACGGCGGCGCATCTGATGCCCATCGGCTCCTTCATCGGCGCCACCGTACCCCTGGGGGGCGACAGTCCCGTCCTGCCCGGCGGCGAAAGCGTCGACGATTCGCGCTTCGTTGTGCGTTATTTCCGCAAGACCGGGGATGGCCGGCTGCTCTTCGGCGGCCGGGAGGCCTATTCCAGAAACAACCCGGGCGGCATTGAAAAGGCGATTCGCCGCCAGATCGCCGATATCTATCCCGCGCTGGCCGATGTGGAGATCACCCACACCTGGGGTGGCTATGTCGGGATCACGCTGCCGCGCCGGCCTTTCGTGCGCGAGGTGATGCCGAACGTGATCGCCGCCGGGGGCTATTCGGGCCACGGCGTCATGCTGGCGAACTTCACCGGCAAGCTTTATGCCGAAACGGTGGCCGGCAATCGGGACCGGCTCAAGCTCTTCGAAGAGCTGAACATCCCGCCATTTCCCGGGGGTACGCGCCTGCGCCCCATCCTGCTTTTCCTGGCGCTCAACTGGTATGCGCTGCGCGACAGGATCTGAACAAACCCGATAAGCGCCCTCACCCGGCGGCCAGCACCATCTCATCCTGCCTGCGGCGCAGTTCCATGAGTTTGGTGCCGGGCACGGGCGCGGCATTGTCATAGGTCAGGAGCGCGCCCTTCCTTACCGGTGCGGTCACCGTGCCGCCTTCCAGGAGGCCGCAGGGAACCGCATTGGCCGCGCGCGCGTCCTCCACCGTCATGATCCAGGAGCGGTAGGTGTATTCGCCGATCGCGTCCAGCCTCTCCCCCCGCTGCAGGTCGCGCTTGGCTACCGCGCAAACCTCCGCCACCGGCCGGTCGAGCGGCACCATGTCGGCCTTGCCGTAAAGAACCGCGCGGGCGCAGGTGAGCGGCACCTCGAGGCTTGTCAGGTGATGCGGGCGGTAGAAGGTGAAGTAGGGCCCATCCCCGAGCTTCAGGTCCGCCATGCGCTCATGGAGCCGCGGATGAGCCATGTCGGCGATGACGAAGACCCCCGGGGCGACGCCCGGACCGACGGAGAAGTCCACGCAGCCCTTCTTCGACAACACGCCGCCATCGGAAACGGGGCACAGAACGCGCGGCAGGTCCTCCAGTGAGGCCATCGGGCCGTGCATGCCGGGCTTGTCCGGCACGAGGCCGGTTGCGTTGGCGATCGCCGCCATCTCCACCATGGTCTTTGAGCCGTCGACGAACTCCACCAGCATGCGCGGGTTCATGTTGCGGCGGGCGGCCTCCTCTCGATAATCGTCGGGAACGGCGTCGGGATTGAACGGGTTGTTCTTGCCCTTGCCGGCGGCAACGATCTCGTGGCCCATCGCCGTGACGAACTCGATGAGCTCCATGCAGGAGGACGGCTCGTCGCCGGCACCCACGGAATAGACCACGCCCTGCCTGTCCGCCATGCGCCGAAGATAGGCGCCAATGGTGACATCGGCCTCCACGTTCATCATGACGAGATGCTTGCCCGCCTCGATCGCCGCAAGGCCCAGTTCGGCGCCGGCGGCAGGCCTGCCGGTGGCGTCCACGACCACCTCGACGTCCGCGCATTCCATGAGCTGCATGGCGTCACCCACAATCGCCGTGCGGCCGGAGCGGATGACGTCCGCCATGGCACCCGGCGAGGCGGCCCGCGCGGCGCTTTCCGGCGGACGGCCGGCGATGCGGATCGCGGCTTCCGCGTTCACATAACGCCGGTCGACGATCGCCGCCACCTCGATGCCCTGCATCAGCGCGACCTGAGTGACGATGTCCGTTCCCATTTCGCCGCAGCCGATGACGCCGATACGCACGGGCCTCCCCTCTTCCGCGCGGCGGGCGAGGTCGCGCGCCAGTCCAGTCAGGGCCACATTGGTCATCGGCTTAGTCCCGGTATCGAATATGCGGCGGAGATAGAGGGGCCGCAGGAGGCTTTGTCAACCGTCGTGATCGCCGCGCCGCATGCCGCTGCAATCCGCGCAAATTTCCCTTGCCCCCCGGGAACCGCTGTGCGAGACCCCAGCGAAAATCCTAAAAGCCGAAGGGAGAGGCCCATGCCTATGATTTCGCGCAGGACATTCACCGCGCTGGCGCTCGCCGGAACCGCCGCCGGCATGCTGTCCGGCGGTGCTTCGGCGGCGGACAAGATCAATGTGGGCATCATTCCTTCGCTCACGTCCCATTCGCCCAGCATCATCGCCGAAGCCAAGGGCTATTTCGCCGAAAAGGACCTTGAGATCGAATTCGTCAGCTTTCAGTCCGCACAGCCCATGGCGGTGGCGATCGCCTCGGGCGACGTCGATTTCGGCATGACGGCGATCTCCGGCGGGCTCATCAGCCTGGCCGACAAGGGCGTCATCAAGGTGATCGGCGGCGCTCTGCAGGAAACGCCGGACATCGAAGGCCAGAAGATCCTCGTCTCCAAGGCCGCCTTCGACGACGGCGTAAAGACGCCGGCCGACCTGGAGGGCCGCAGCTTCGGCATCACCAGCACCGGTTCGTCCTTCCACTACATGGCGCACAAGATCGCCAATGGCGAGGGTTTCCCCCGCTCCGCGATCAGCCTGAAGCCGCTGCAGAAGGTGCCGGCCGTCATCGCCTCGCTGCAAACGGGGCAGATCGACGCCTGGTCCATCGTGCCCAGCATCGCCGGCAACCTGACGGCCGGCGGAGATGTGATCGAGATCGGAAAGATCTCGGACTACATCGACAACTATCAGGTGACGACCGTCTTCACTTCGGCGGCCAACACCCAGGAAAAGCCCGATCTGGTGGAGCGCTTCCTTGCGGGTCTTTCCAAGGGCATGGCCGACTATAACGCCGCGCTTGTCGACAAGTCGATGAGCGAGGACGAGACGGCCGAGATCGTCGCCGCGATCCACGAATATATCTATGCCGACCAGCCGCTCGAGAAGGCCGGTCCGCGCATTCGCGCCGGCGCCATGCGTATGAGCCCGGGCGCGGCCCTGAACCTTGCCAGCGTCGAAGACCAGCTCGAATGGTTCAAGTCCGAGGGTCTCGTTCCGGAAGGCGTAACCATGGACAAGCTCGTCGATCCAGGCTTCGTGGAAACCCGCTAAGCGCTTCCGCCGCCGGAGCGGCTAAGCCGGAACGGATGAAATGCAGCTCATCCTCACAGGCATCCGCCACTGCTATGGCGGCACGAGCGTCGTGGACGACATCTCGTTCACCGTCGGCGACGGGGAGATCGTCTGCATCGTCGGGCCGTCGGGTTGCGGCAAGTCCACCTTGCTCAGGATTGCCGGCGGGCTGGAACGGCCGGACGCGGGCGAGGTGCTGGTGGCGGGCCAGCCGGCGGACGGCTCGCTGAACCCCCTCACCTACATCTTCCAGGATTTCGCGCTCCTGCCGTGGCGCACGGTGGAGGGCAATGTCAGCCTCGTCCTTGAAGACCATGCCGTCGGGCGCGAGGACCGGCGTGCCATCGTCAAGGATGTGCTCGCCCGCACCAATCTTTCCGAGTTCGCCCGCGCCCTGCCGCGGCAGCTTTCCGGCGGCATGAAGCAGCGCGTGGCAATCGCCCGCGCGCTTGCGGTGAAGCCCGCAATCATGCTGATGGACGAGCCGTTGTCGGCGCTCGACAGCCAGACCCGTGAACTCCTGATGGACGACCTCGTAGCGCTGTGGCAACGCGAGCGCTTCTCGGCCTGCTACGTCACGCACAACCTCAACGAGGCAGTGCGGCTCGGCCGGCGCATCATCGTGCTTTCACGGCGGCCGGGTCGCATCCGCGAGGTGGTGGAGATCGACATGCCGCTGGCGCAAAGGCCGCAGCGGCTTGCGGAACTGGAAAAACTGCAGCGGCGGGTCTGGGAGATCATGCGCGAAGAAGCGCGCGAGGCCGACAGGGAGATTTCCGATGTCGCGTGAAGTGGTCGATGCCGATGACGAGAGGGCCGAGGGCAACCCGACGGCCGACATGCAGGCGGTGCGCCCCGTGCCTTTCCGCGGCGGCGGCTTCACCCATGGGCGGCGGCTGGGGCCCGTCGCGCCGCTGGTCTTTCTCTCGGTGCTTGTTCTTTGGGAGGCCGGCTCGCGCAGCGGCATCATCAGCCCCGTCGCCCTGCCCGCGCCGTCGGAGGCGCTCGGCGCGCTGGCCGATCTCGTCACCACGGGCATGCTGTGGAAGCATTTCGGCGCGAGCCTCTATCGCCTGGCCATCGGCTGGACGCTGGGCAGCCTTCTTGGCATCGCCGTCGGTCTTCTGATCGGACTTTTCTCGCTGGCGCGCGCCGGCCTCCTGCCGCTCGTCTCGGCCCTCTTTCCCATCCCCAAGATCGCCCTTCTGCCGCTCTTCATCATCTGGTTCGGTATCGGCGAAGGCTCGAAAGTGGCGACCATCCTGTTCGGCACGTTCTTTCCGACCGTCATCGCCACCTATGGCGGGGTCGACAATGTCGACCGCAACCTCATCCGCATGGGCCAGTCCTTCGGCCTGTCGTGGCTGTCGATCGTGCGCAAAATCATCGTGCCCGGCGCAATGCCGGCGATCCTGTCGGGCTTCCGAATCTCCGCCTCGATCGCCATCGTGCTTCTGGTGGCGGCCGAAATGATCGGCGCCGAACACGGCATCGGCGCCTATATCCTCATGGCGGGTGCGCTCTTTGCCACGGACCAGCTGATCGCCGGCGTGGCGCTGCTGTCGGCCCTGGGGCTGACGATCGGCTGGCTGATCGGCCGCGCCGAGCGGGCACTCCTGTCCTGGCGCACCTAGCTGGGCGCGCTGGCTGCCATCACCTTGCCGCCGTGTCGCGCATCCGGCTCTCCATCTCGCCGAGCACCTCCGCCGGGACCTTAAGCGCCGCGCCGTTCTCGTCGATACACCTGGCATCGTAACGGGACAGCACAAAGCTTTGAGCGTTGCGCAGTTCTGGCATGACCCAGTCGCATTTTGCGATCGCATACACTAAACTTTGCGGGCGACTTACTTGGGAGGACCTGATGGAAATCTCCGGCCGGCGCAGGAGCGCGGGCCTTTCACGTCGTGACGTTTCGCTCGCGTTGGCTGCGAGCCTCTTGGCCGCCAGTTCTGTCACGGTCCGCGCCGACGAGACCACGTTCAAATTCGGCCTGACGCCGGTCTTCCTGACCAGCGACTTGGAACTGCTTGGTCATTTGAGGAAATACCTGTCCGGTAGGATCGGCGGTCCGGTCGAACTGGTTATGCGGCGAACCTATCAGGAAATCACTGCGCTATTGGTTTCGGGCCAGATCCAGTCGGCATGGATCTGCGGCTACCCCTATGTGCAGTACCGGGAGCGGCTGGATCTGGTGGCCACGCCCTCCTGGCAGGGAAAGCCGCTCTACCAGTCCTATCTGATCGTCCCCTCCGATCGCGCAGCCAGCAACTGGCGGGACCTGCGCGGAGACATCCACGCCTTCTCCGATCCCGACTCCAATTCGGGTTTCCTCGTCACGCGCACGCTGCTTGCCGAGCACAGGATGATGCCGGAAGAATTCTTCGCGCGACACTTCTTCACCTACGGACATCGCAACGTCGTCCGCGCCGTGGCGTCACGCCTGGCGCAATCGGGAAGCGTCGACGGCTATGTCTGGGAGGTTATGCGCGAGACGGAGCCGGACCTTGTCGCTCGGACGAAGATCGTCAGACGCTCCGAATGGCTGGGCTTCCCACCCATAGCGGCGCCGAAATTCCTGGCCGACGAACCCGCGCTTGTGCGCTTGAGAAAGGCGCTTGTCTCGATGGCCGACGATCCCGACGGAAAGAAGGTGCTGAAGCTTTTGAGGCTGGACGGTTTCGTGGTGACAGAGCCTTCCTTGTTCGACACGATCGCCGCCAAGGTCGAGACGGTAAGGCGGTTCGGATGAAGCTGATCAATCGCATCAGATCGATCCCGATCTCCTATCGCATGCCACTGATCGTGGCACTCTTGATGGTAGCGGTCAGCGCGGCGATCTCCGAGCGGGTTCTCGACCGCCTGTCACGCACCCAGGAGCGATTCCTGGACGGGCTGGCGCAGACCTATCTCGACGGGCTCTCTTCCGCGGTTCTGCCTGCGGTGCTGCGTGCCGACGTGTGGGAGGTGTTTGACGCGCTTGACCGGTCCGCCTCTTCCTATGGCGCGCTGGCTCCGCTGGAAACGATCGTGACCGGCGCCGACGGGCGCGTGCTGGCGGCAAGCGATCCTGGAAGGATCGCCGCCTATTCCGAACTGCCGGATGGCTTTGTCGACCGATACGGTCCCGGTCTGGTCACCATCGACGAGACCTCGATGACGGGATTTACGCGTCGCGAGCTCGTCTACCAGGGGCTGCCGATCGGCACGATTCATGCGACATTCAACGTGGCGCACCTGTTTGCCGAGCGGCGCGAGATCCTCATCACGCTTCTCGTCACCAATGGCGCGCTGGCCGCCCTTTTTTCATTGGGGGGATTTCTGCTCGTCAGGCGGATGATCGGCCCGATGCGCGTGCTCGAAAGCCATATGCGGGCCGCAGCGAACGGGACAGCCGAGCCGATCTCACCGGGCGAGTTCCCCTCGCGGAACCCGGAAGTCGCAAGCCTGTTCCGTGGCTATAACGCCCTGGTGCACGCCGAGCGTGAGCGAGCGGACCTTGCAATGCGGCTCGCCGAGGAAGAAAAGGTGGCGAGCCTCGGGCGGCTCGCCTCCGGTATGGCGCATGAGATCAACAATCCGCTCGGCGGTCTGTTCAATGCTCTCGACACGCTGAAAAAGCACGGCAGCACGCCCGGGGTTCGCACAACCTCGATCAACCTGATCGAGCGTGGTTTGCAGGGCATTCGAGAGGTCGTCGAGGCGGCGCTCGCCAATTACCGCCCCGAACGCTCCGCTCGCCCGATTTCGCCGACGGACCTGGAAGACGTTCGCTTGCTCCTCAGGCCGGAGCTGCGGCGCCGCCGCCAGCGCCTTGCCTGGACCGTCGAGTGGAGCGACCAGGGCGAATTGCCGATCAAGAGCGCCCCCGTGCGGCAGGCAATATTGAATCTGCTCCTGAACGCGAGTGCCGTGACAATGGAAGACGGCGAGATCGGTCTTGCGGCCCGTGTCTCCAGCGGAGAATTGAGCATTGAAATTCACGATCAGGGTCCGGGATTTCCCGAAGACATCGCCGGTATACTGGTCGATGATGATCCCGGACCCGCATTGCGCGCTGGCGGCGGATTAGGCCTATGGATGGTGCGGCGCGTGGTTGACGATCTCCGTGGAGAGGTGAGAGTTGGCGAGAAGCCTGAGGGCGGAACCGTGGTGACCTTGATCTTGCCTTTTCCCGCTGAGGAGAGACGGGCCGATGCCGCCTGAACGCCCACGCATAGGATTGGTCGAGGACGACCCGGTGATGGGCGGGTCGATTGTCCAGCGGCTGGAGCTGGAGGGCTGGGATGTGACCTGGTGGCAGACGGGCCGCGCGGCCATCGAGGCCGTAGAGTCCGCTGCCGCCCTTGACCTCGTCGTCTGCGATATCCGCCTGCCGGACATGTCCGGAGAGGCCGTTTTCGGCGAGCTTGCCAAGCGGCCGGACACGCCGCCCTTCCTATTCGTTACCGGCCATGGCGAGATCGACCAGGCAGTGAGGCTTATGCGCTCGGGCGCCGTCGACTTCATGACCAAGCCCTTCATCATGGACGATTTCCTGAAACGCATCGAGGCAGGCCGCCGAACCTCGGCTTCGACCGCTCGCATCACGGGATGTCTCGGGGAATCCACGGCCATCCGGCAGGTCGAGGATTTGCTGCACCGTTACGCCGGCCACGATCTTCCGGTACTGATCACCGGGGAGACCGGATCGGGCAAGGAAGTGGCGGCACGGCTTCTGCACCAGATATCCCCGCGCGCCGCCGAACCTTTCGTCGCCGTCAACTGCGCTGCGATCCCGGCGGAGCTCCTGGAAAGCGAGATCTTCGGTCACGAGAAAGGTGCCTTCACTGGCGCACATGCGCGGCATCTGGGCTATGCCGAGCGCGCCGGCGGGGGCTCCCTCTTCCTTGACGAGATCGGTGACATGCCGCCCGCTCTGCAAGCGAAGCTCTTGCGCCTCATCGAGGACGCCGGCTTCACCCGGCTGGGCGGTGAGGCGATCATCCCTTTCCGGGCACGCATCGTCGCCGCCACCCATCGCGACCTGGCGGAAGGCGGATCGAACACGGGCTTCCGAGACGACCTCTATTTCCGCCTCGCCGTGCTGCCGGTTGAAATTCCACCCTTGCGCAGGCGCCCGGAAGACATCTCCTGGCTGTTGGACCGCTTTCTCGAGAATGCGGTCGCCCGCACCGGCGCGCGCATCCGTGGCTTTAGCGCGCTGGCCGAAGAGGCAGCACTGGCTCATCCCTGGCCGGGCAATGTCCGCGAATTGCGCAACCGGGTCGAGCGCGCGGCCGCACTCACCAACAATGAATGGATCATGCCGGGAGACCTTTTTCCCGAGCAGGCATCGGCCGCAGGCCATGCCGCCTTCACGCCCCTGGCCGAGATCAGGGACGCGGCCGAGCGCCGGCAGATCGAGCGCGCGCTTGCGGAGGCAGGCGGGCAGGTTGGCAAGGCCGCAGGGCTCCTTGCCATCTCGAGGACCACGCTCTGGGAGAAGATGACGCGCTTCGGGATGAAGGAGCGTGCACGTTCGGATTCCTGAACCATGGGCGGTGCGGCATGTCCGGAACTTCGAACGTGTCTCCGCCTGCGCGGCATCCGCTGACGCCACCGACCTTTTGGAAAACTTGCTTTTCACCTTCTGGCACGCAGCTTGCTTCACGTTCCCTGACGTCATCACACGCGAGGGGAGAAAGCCATGTCACGTTGCGACAGACTGGTGGATGTCGGCCGCCGCCAATTCCTGAGGGGAAGCGCCTTTACGGCCGCGGGCGCGGCGGCTGCGGCCACGCTTCCGCAAGAGGCAAGGGCGCAAGTCGCCATGGCCCGGGTTGAATACCCGGCGAACCGCCTGGCGAACATTGCCGACCTCACCGAAAACGAACCGTTCGACGTCGCCTATCCGGACGAGAACGCGCCCGGTGTGCTTCTGAAGCTCGGGACGCGCGTCGAAGGCGGGGCGGGTCCCGACGGCGACATCGTCGGCTTCTCGACTGTGTGTCCGCATAAGGGCTTTCCCCTGATGTACAGCGCCGAGGATCGGACCCTGAACTGCCCCGGCCACTACTCCCGCTTCGACTGCGAGGCGGGCGGCCAGCAGATCTGGGGCCAGGCAACCCAGAACCTGCCGCAATACACGCTGCGCGTCGACGACAAGGGCGACATCCATGCCGAGGGGCTCGACGAGCTTCTCTACGGCCGCCTGTCCAACGTGCTTTGAGGGAGGGGAACATGGCTTACAAAAGACAGATCGACCGCCTGCCGATCATCCCGGCGGATGCCACCCGACACAATGTCGTCTGCCACTACTGCATCGTCGGCTGCGGTTACCACGCCTACTCCTGGCCGGTGAACAAGCAGGGCGGCACCGACCCTTCCGCGAACGTTTTCGGTGTCGACCTCGCCGAACAGCAATATGCCGAGACCGATGCCTGGTATTCGCCGTCGATGTACAACATCGTCAAGCAGGACGGGAAAGACGTTCATATCGTCATCAAGCCGGACCGCGAATGCGTGGTGAACTCTGGCCTCGGCTCCGTGCGCGGCGCGCGCATGGCGGAGATGAGCTATTCCCAGGCCCGCTCCACCCAGCAGCAGCGGCTGACCGATCCGTTGGTCTGGCGCTACGGCCAGATGCAGCCGACGAGCTGGGATGACGCGCTCGATCTCGTTGCTCGCGTAACCGCACGGATCGTCGCCGAAAAGGGCGAGGACGCGCTTTTCGTCTCCGCTTTCGACCATGGCGGTGCCGGCGGCGGCTACGAGAATACCTGGGGCACGGGCAAGCTCTATTTCGGGGCGATGAAAGTGAAAAACATCCGCATCCACAACCGCCCGGCCTATAATTCCGAGGTCCATGCCACGCGCGACATGGGGGTGGGCGAGCTCAACAACTGCTACGAGGATGCCGAGCTTGCCGACACGATCATGGTGGTCGGCGCCAATCCGCTGGAGACCCAGACCAACTATTTCCTCAATCACTGGGTGCCGAACCTGCGCGGCTCCTCGCTCGGCAGGAAGCAGGAACAGCTTGCCGACGAACCGCACGACCGCGGCCGCATCGTCATCGTCGACCCGAGGCGCACGGTGACGGTTGCGGCCTGTGAAGCGGAGGCCGGCAAGGAGAACGTGCTGCACCTGCAGATCAAGTCGGGCACCGACCTGGCGCTCTTCAACGCACTCTTCACCGAAATCGTCGACAACGGCTGGGTCGACCAGGCCTTCATCGACGCCAGCACGACCGGCGAGGCGGGAGAAGGCGACGGCAGCGACCCGGCTCATCCGGCCGTCTTGACTAGTTTTGCCGCCGCCCGCGAGGGCAATCGCATGTCGGTCGAGGGAGCCGCGGAGATCACCGGCCTTGCGCCCGACGACATCCGCAAGGCCGCGAGCTGGATCGCCGAGCCCAAGGAGGGCGGCGCTCGCCGCCGCACAATGTTTGCCTACGAGAAGGGCCTGATCTGGGGCAACGACAATTACCGCACCAACGGTGCGCTGGTGAACATCGCACTCGCCACCGGCAATGTCGGCCGTCCCGGCGGCGGCGTGGTCCGGCTCGGTGGTCACCAGGAAGGCTATGCCCGTCCGGGCGATGCCCATGTCGGACGGCCGGCGGCGTATGTCGACAAGCTTTTGATCGAGGGCCAGGGTGGCGTTCACCATATCTGGGGCTGCGACCACTACAAGACGACGCTGAATGCTGCGGAATTCAAGCGCATCTACAAGCAGCGCACGGACAAGGTGAAGGACGCGATGAACGCCGTGCCCTACGGCGATAGGGAAGCGATGGTCGATGCGATCGTCGCAGCGATCGAGGATGGCGGCCTGTTCGCCGTCGACGTGGATATCGTGCCCACCAGGATCGGCGAAGCCTGTCATGTCGTCCTGCCGGCGGCCACATCGGGTGAGATGAACCTTACCTCGATGAACGGCGAGCGACGCATGCGCCTCACCGAGCGCTACATGGACCCGCCCGGCCGGGCCATGCCCGACTGCCTGATCGCCGCGCGCCTTGCCAACCACATGCAGCGCATATTGGGTGAAACGGGCCACGCCGACCTCGCCGCAAATTTCGACGGCTTCGACTGGCAGACCGAAGAAGACGCCTTCATGGACGGCTATCATGCCATCGCGCATGGGGGCGAGCACGTCACCTATGAGCGGCTGCGTGCCATGGGGACCAATGGCTTTCAGGAGCCGGCAACGGGCTTCGAGGACGGGAAAATCGTCGGCACGCAACGCCTTTATGCCGACGGCAAATTCGGTACCGAGGGTGGAAAGGCACGCTTCATGCACGCGGCATGGCGCGGCCTGCAGGCGCCGGGCAAGAAGGAGCAGCAGGAAAGCTACGACTTCCTGATCAACAACGGGCGCGCCAACCAGGTCTGGCAGTCCGCCTATCTGGATGTGGAGAACGACTTCGTCATGGACCGCTGGCCGTTCCCCTTCATCGAGATGCATCCCGACGACATGGCGAAGGTGGGCGTAAAGGAAGGCGATCTTGTCGAGGTCTACAACGACGCCGGATCGACCCAGGCGATGGTCTATCCGACGTCCTCGGCCCGGCCCGGCGAAACCTTCATGCTCTTTGCCTATCCGACCGGCGTACAGGGAAACGTTGTCAATGCGGGCACGAACGAACTGATCATCCCGAACTACAAGCAGACCTGGGGCAACATCCGCAAGATCGCGGACGCGCCGGCCTCGGTCGCGCATCTGACTTTCAAGTCGAAGGAATACAGCGCCGTCTGATTTGTAGTGCGACAGAGCTGCCGCGGGAGCCACGGCAGCTCGATTGCGTGGCCTATATGATCGCGCGCCGTACCTGCGACGACACCCATTCCGAAAGGATGACGGTGATGAGGATGAGGGCGAAGATGACGGTGACTTGCGACCATGCCAGTACGTTGAGCGAGGCCTGCAGTTGCAGTCCGATACCGCCGGCGCCGACAAGGCCGAGAATGGTGGATTCGCGGATATTGATGTCCCAGCGGAAAACGGTGATGCCCGCGAATGCGGGCAGCACCTGCGGGACGATGCCATAGTCGATGACCTGCCAGCCGCCGGCTCCGGTGGCGCGCACGGCCTCGACCTGGCTCTCGTCAATCTCCTCGATGGCCTCGTAGAGCAGTTTGCCGACGAAGCCGATGGAGCGCAGCGCAATGGCGATGATGCCGGCAAGCAGCCCTGGGCCGAGGATCGCCACGAGCAGCAATGCCCATATCAGGGAGTTGATCGAACGCGAGGCAACGATGATGAACAGCGCGATCGGCCGCAGGACGAGAGCCGAAGGCGTGGTGTTGCGCGCGGCAAAGAAGGCGGTGGGCACCGCCAGCACGGTACCGATCAGCGTGCCGAGCGTGGCGATGTTGATGGTGTCCCAGAGCGGAGCCCAAAGCCTGTTCAGATAGGACAGTCGCGGCGGCCAGGAGCGCGACAGGAGATCGGCTGCCTGGCGCGGCGCGTCCTGCACGAAGGTCCAGATCGTGTTCTCGTTCATGATCCGCCAGGAAATGACGAACAGCACCGCGGCGGCGAACCAGCCGACCCAGACGGCCCATTCGCCCGCCGTCGTGCGTTTCGTCCAGGCTTGCCCCGAGGTGGTGGAGCCGACGGGCATCACTGCACCCACTTACGGATATGGCTGGAGCCGTACTCGGCCAGCATGACGAGGATGATAATAAAGATCAGGATTGCCCCCGCCGTATCGTAATCATAGCGCTGCATGGAGGTGTTGAGCGTGGCGCCGATGCCGCCGGCACCGACGATGCCGATCACCGCGGACTCGCGGAAATTGATGTCGAGCCGGTAAAGAGACAGGCCGATCAGGCGCGGCATCACCTGCGGCTGGATGCCGTAGTTCACAACCTGCCACCAGCTTGCGCCGGTGGCGCGCGTCGCCTCCGCCTGGCTCTCATCGATCTCCTCGATGTCGTCGGCAAGCAGCTTGGCAAGGAAGCCGATGGTGGCGAAGGACAGCGTCAGAAAACCGGCAAAGGGACCGAAGCCGAACATCGCGACGAACAGGATCGCTATGACAATCTCCTGGAACGCGCGGGACACGGCTATGATCGATCGGCAGAAGAGATAGATCGGCGCCGGCACCAGGTTGCGCGCGGCGCCAAGGCCGATGGGTACGGAGATCAGCACGCCGACGATGGTCGAGCAGACGGTCATAGTGACGCTCTCGACCATGCCGCGCCAGATATCTTCGGCGCGCGTGAGGAAATCAGGAAGCAGAAAGCCCTGCGCAAAGCGCGCACCTCGATCAAGGCCTTCGTAGACCCGCTGCCAATTGATCTCCAGCGTGCCGAACGCAGCGACGAAGTAGATCAAGGCCCCGCCATAGATGACCCAGCGCCAGAAGCGGCTCTGGATCAGCACCGGTGGGCGCCGCCATTGGCGCGGTGCAGCGGCGACTTGCGTCATAAAAGGCCTGCCATGCGCTCTTCGCGGGCCTGCTCGAAGGCGGCTACCTCTTCCTCGTCGCGCGCCTCGTCCTCCTTTTCCTCGCGCATGGCGTGCCAGTCCTCCTCGCCGTAGATGGCGGTAAGGGCCTTCTCGTCCAGCGCATCGGGCGGGCCGTCGAAGACGACGCGGCCGGCCTGCAGGCCGACGATGCGGTCGACGAACATCTGCGCCAGCGTGACGTCGTGGATATTGATGATCGCCGGCAACGAACGCTCGCGGCAGACCTCGCAGATGAGCCGCATGATCTGGCGCGAGGTCTTCGGATCGAGCGAGGCGGTCGGCTCGTCAACCAGGAGAAGCTCGGGGTCCTGCTCGAGCGCGCGCGCTATGCCGACGCGCTGGCGCTGCCCGCCCGAGAGCGCGTCGGCACGCTTGTCGACATGGTCGGAAAGGCCGACGCGGTCGAGCAGGGCAAACGCCTTCTCGACGTCCTTTGCCGGAAAGCGGCGGAAGAAGGAGCGCCAGAAGGGAACGTAGCCGAGGCGGCCGGACAACACGTTCTCCATCACCGTCAGGCGTTCCACCAGGGCGTATTCCTGGAAGATCATACCGATGCGGCGGCGCATCTTCCTGAGCGCCGGGACGTTGAGCGTGGTCAAGTCCGTCCCGTTCAGAAGCACCTTTCCGGCAGTGGGCTCGACGAGGCGGTTGATGCAGCGGATGAGGGTCGACTTGCCGGCGCCCGAGGGACCGATGAGTCCGACGACCTGGCCGCGATCGACGGTGAAGGAGACGCCGTTCAGCGCCCTGTCACCCGTCCTGTAGCGCTTTTCCAGATTGTCGATCGTTAGCATGCAGGCCACCTCGCATAGGCCAAGGGCGGGAACCCGGTGGGGGGTTCCCGCCCTTGAGCGTTCAAGCAGTTTCTACTGGCAGTCGTAGGAAACGTCGTTGGCTTCATCAATCTGGCGAATCACGGCCCAGTCATCCTTGAAGGTGATCTCGATGAACTGCGCTTCGCCGGACTTTGAGAACTCTTCCTGCAGTGCAGAGCCTTCCCAGGGGAAGGAGAAGAAGGCCTCCCGGATCTTCTCCTGCAACTCCGGCCGCAGGTTGTAGACGGTGCCGTACCCTGTGGTCGGGAAGGTTTGCGACTTGTAGATGGTCTTGATCTGGTCCGCGGAAATGACCTCACGCTCGATCATGCGGTCCTTCACGGAATTCGCAATTGCTGCAGCTTGATAGTCACTATTGGCGACGCCGAGAATGGAGGTGTCGTGGGAACCCGAGAAGGCGGGCTCGAAGTCTTCGCCGGCTACCATATTGAACTCGCTCTTCAGAATGGCCGACGGCGCCTTGAAGCCCGAATTGGAAGTCTCCTGCGTGAAGGCGATCTGCCCGCCGCGCAGATCCTCGATCTCGTCGGCTTCCGAATCCGCCGGTGCGATGATCTCCATCTCATAGCCGAACGAACCATCCGCGGCGGCCATCATCGCGAAAGGGCGGAAGCCCGCGCAGGCGACGGCGATCGGATTGGAACCGGTGTTGAAGCCGGAGATGTGAAGCCGACCCGCGCGCATGGCTTCCAACTGGGCGGCGTTCGACTGAACCGGGAAGAACTCGACCTTCTTGCCGGTGACCTCTTCCATGTGCTCCAGAAACCCGGCCCAGACGTCAGCGTAAACTGCCGGATCCTCGACAGGCGTGTAGGCGAAGATCAGCGTGTCCGGATCGACGAGCTGGCTTTCGTCGGTGGGAATATCGGCCACGAGATCGCCGTCGGCGTCCTGGTACCGGCTATCAAGCTGGAATTCGGCGTGCGCTGGAAGTGCGAGGGCCACTGTGGCGGCCAGAGCGGCGACGATACTTTTCATGACGTTCTCCATCGGCTGAATGCTTGGACCGAGGCCGAGCTATCGCAGGCGCGTATCAGTTATGTGACAGTTGTTGTGCCGCTCTTCCCTCCCACGCCCCCCTGCCCTCAAAGTTCGAGGTTTACGCGATGTGGTCCTCAATGCTATATGACGCATAAATCGGGAAATACAGATATATGGAAAAGAGATCTGCTCTTGTCGCCCTGGCGGCGCTCGGCCAGGAAACCCGGCTCGAAATCTTTCGACTCCTGGTCAAAGCAGGAGCGGACGGAGTTCCGGCGGGCGAAATCGCTTCGCGGCTCAATACCGTGCAGAACACGACCTCGACTCACCTGAAAACCCTTACCCATGCGGGACTGGTTCGGGCCCAGCGCGAGGGTCGCGTCATCCGGTACTACGCCGATATGACCGGCTTCCGCGATCTTCTCGCTTATCTGATGGAAGACTGCTGCAACGGTGCGCCGGAACTTTGCCGCCCCGTGATCGAGGCCGTGACATGCGACTGCTAGGAGATGGTCCTGTGAATGATAGAGCTTTCAACGTCCTGTTTTTGTGCACGCACAATTCGGCCCGGTCGATTATCGCCGAATGCCTCTTGAACCGGCATGGAGAAGGCCGTTTCAAGGCCTTCAGCGCCGGCAGCCAGCCGCGCGGCAAGGTGCATCCCTACGCGCTCGATCTGCTCCGCCAGAGGGGCTACGAAACCGCCGGGCTGCGTTCGAAGTCCTGGGACGAATTTGCGGGGCCGGACGCGCCGAAGCTCGATTTCGTTTTCACCGTCTGCCACGATGCCGCCAATGAAACCTGCCCGGTCTGGCCCGGCCAGCCGATGACGGCCCACTGGGGCGTTCCGGATCCGTCCACCGCAACCGGAACCGAGGCGGAACAGCGCTTTGCCTTTGCCGATACGCTGCGCATGCTGCGGCAGCGGATTTCGATTTTCGTCAATCTTCCGGTAGGCAGCCTCGACAGGCTCAGCCTGCAGAACCGGCTGGACGAGATCGGCCGTAACATGGCGAAAGCCGGCTGAAACAAAGACAAGGACCACCATGACCGATCATGCGATCGAGACCGGAGAAGCCGCTCCGGCAGGCATCAGCTTTTTCGAGAAGTACCTGACCATCTGGGTGGCGCTGTGCATCGTCGCTGGAATCGCCCTTGGTCATGCGCTGCCGGGGGTCTTCGGCATCATTGCCGCCGCCGAGGTCGCGCAGGTCAACCTTCCGGTGGCTGTGCTGATCTGGCTGATGATCGTGCCGATGCTGCTCAAGGTGGATTTCGCCTCGCTCGCCCGGGTCGGCAACTACTGGCGCGGCATCAGCGTCACGCTGCTCGTCAACTGGGCGGTGAAGCCGTTCTCGATGGCCTTGCTCGGATGGCTGTTCATCGGCTGGCTCTTTCGCCCGTACCTGCCAGCGGACCAGATCGACTCCTATATCGCCGGCCTCATCATCCTCGCCGCCGCTCCCTGCACCGCGATGGTCTTCGTCTGGTCGAACCTGACGCGCGGCGAGCCGAACTTCACGCTTTCCCAGGTGGCGCTCAACGATGCGATCATGATTGTCGCCTTCGCGCCCATCGTCGGCCTGCTGCTCGGCCTTTCGGCGATAACAGTGCCTTGGGAAACGCTGCTTCTGTCCGTGGTGCTCTACATTCTTCTGCCGGTCATCGTGGCACAGGTGCTGCGCCGCAGGCTGCTGGCGACGGGCGGCCAAGCCGGGCTGGACGGGTTTCTTGCGAAATTGCAGCCGCTCTCGTTGGTGGCACTGCTTGCCACGCTGGTGTTGCTCTTCGGCTTCCAGGGCGAGCAAATCATTGCCCAGCCGCTGGTGATCGCGCTTCTGGCGGTGCCGATCCTGATTCAGGTCTATTTCAATTCCGGTCTCGCTTATCTGCTCAACCGCCTTTCCGGCGAGCAGCATTGCGTGGCCGGCCCTTCGGCGCTGATCGGGGCATCGAACTTCTTCGAGCTCGCCGTCGCCGCGGCCATCGTGCTCTTCGGCCTCAACTCGGGTGCCGCCCTTGCCACGGTCGTCGGCGTGCTGGTGGAAGTTCCGGTGATGCTGTCGGTGGTCTGGATCGTGAACCGCAGCAAGGGATGGTACGAACGCGGCGGGGCAGTTCGGGCGAAGACTTAACGGGGGTCGCGCCGTGGTGCTCGATGCGGACGGCCGGCGCGTCCGTTAAATTCCATATTCTTCGAAATAGGGTTGACTGCGTTTTCCAGTACCGCTATCGGTATTTCGAGTTAAGTCGAAATACCGATAGCGGGTGACGCACCTGCGCTCGTCCGGGAGAATGCGAATGACCGATACCGCCCAGCCGGTGGACAGTTTCCCCAGCCTCGTTGAAGAGCAGTTCCGGCCGATCGATCCCACGGCATTGTTCGTTGCGCCCCGCTCAATCCATCCGCCGCGCATCCTCATGCTCTACGGTTCGCTGCGACAGCGCTCCTATTCCCGGCTGGCGACGGAGGAAGCGGCGCGGATTCTCCGGCGGTTGGGCGCGGAGGTGCGGATTTTCAGTCCCGCGGGCCTGCCGCTGCCGGACTCCACATCGGCCGACCACCCGAAAGTGCAGGAACTGCGGGACCTTTCCATGTGGTCCGAAGGCCATGTCTGGTGCTCGCCGGAACGTCACGGGTCGATGACCGGCATCATGAAGGCGCAGATCGATTGGCTGCCGCTCTCGCTCGGCGGTGTGCGGCCGACCCAGGGGCGCACGCTCGCCGTCATGCAGGTCTGCGGCGGTTCGCAGAGCTTCAACGCCGTCAACCAGCTTCGCGTGCTCGGCCGCTGGATGCGCATGTTTACCATCCCCAACCAGTCCTCAGTCGCCAAGGCGTTCGCCGAGTTCGACGAGGCCGGACGCATGAAGCCGTCGCCCTACTACAACCGCATCGTCGACGTGATGGAGGAATTGACGAAGTTCACGCTGCTCCTGCGCGACCGTGCGGGCTATCTCACTGACCGCTATTCAGAGCGGGTGGAGAACGCGGAAGAGGTGGCGAAACGGGTCAACCAGCGTTCGCAGTGAGGCCTCTTGCTCCAGTCGCGTAATTTCGATCTTCATCGAAACTCAATTGACCCGCCCCCGCACGCGCGCATAGGCTAATTCCATGAACCACGAACAGGCCGCAGCACAGCTTGAGGCACTGGGAAACCCGACCCGACTGAAAATCTACCGCATACTGGTGCGCGCCGGCGCGGAGGGTATATCGGTTGGCCGGGTACAGGAGAAGCTTGGCATTCCGGCTTCGACGCTCTCGCACCATTGCAAGCGCCTTTGCGACACAGGCCTGGTTACCCAGGAGCGGCAGGCGACGACGCTGATCTGCCGGGCCAGTTATCCGAGCATGCAGGCGCTCATCGGGTACCTGGCGGACGAGTGCTGCCTCGATGGAACCTGTCCGCCGGTGGCAAGAGAAACGGCATCCTGAGCGGCTCTTTTTGCCTCAGTCGTTCGAATTTACGAGAAAATTCATATGGGTGATGTGCCAGCAGCCTCTCCCGTGGCCGTCATCGGCACTGGCCCTGTCATACCACGCGCACGTAGCCTTAGAGGGTGAAACCGCTCAGGACCGCATTTTCGGAACCTGGGCCGCAGTCGCTGGAATCTGGTGGTCGAAAACATCGCCACCTGTTCCCGCTGTCAAACTCCACCCAGCCTGGAACCGTCGAGCGTTTCAGGAAGGGTAAAAGGACGGGTGACCTTCAGCATGTCAGACGCGGAATCCGCTTAGGCTGACGCTCTAAAGCCGGTGCGGCAATAGATCGCCTATGCGAGCTGGTCGCCGAATGACCGGCTGCCTTTTCGTACCGCAAACTTCCCTCTATGTTCCCGCGAGTTTTCAAGGAACGGGTATGGACGGTATCCTGGCGCTGGCGGCGGCCAATCTGGTTTCGCCGATCATTCTGAGTTTCGTGCTCGGGCTCGCGGCGGCTCTCGCCCGTTCCGACCTGAGCTTTCCCGAAGCGATCGCCAAGGGGTTGTCGCTCTATCTCCTGTTCGCCATCGGCTTCAAGGGCGGGGCGGGCGTGGCGGCCCATGGGGTCGATGCGCGGCTGGTGGCGGCGCTGCTTGCGGGTGTGGTGCTTTCTCTCCTCCTGCCCTTCATCGCCTTCGTGCTGCTGCGCTCCCTTTCGAAAGTGTCCGCCATTGATGCGGCAGCGGTTGCCGGCCACTACGGATCCATCTCGATCGTCACCTTCGTCGCCGCAAGCTCGCTTCTTACCGGGCTAGGAATCGCGGCCGAGAGCTACATGGTCGCGGTGGCCGCGGCGATGGAGGCACCGGCGATTCTTTCAGCGCTGTGGCTTGCGACCAAGCGTGGCGGCAAAGCCGAGCAGGTGGGAGGCGAGCTGTGGCGCGAAATCCTGCTCAATGGCTCGATTGTCCTGCTTCTCGGCGCGTTCGCCATCGGTTGGGTCACGGGTGAAAAGGGGCTGGCGGAGATCGGCAGCTTCATCGTCGAGCCGTTCAAGGGGGTGCTGTGCCTGTTTCTGCTCGATATGGGCCTGGTGGCGGGCCGGGGGCTGCGCGGCAGCCGGGGCGTGCTGTCGCCGGGTGCCGTCGCCTTCGGCCTTCTGATGCCGCTCGTCGGCGCCGTGCTCGGCCTTGCCGGCGGGCTGGCGCTGGGGCTGTCCTTGGGCGGTGTGGTGCTGCTCATGGTCCTGGCGGCGTCCGCCTCCTATATCGCCGTGCCCGCAGCCATGCGGGTGGCGCTGCCCGAGGCCAATCCCGCCTTGTCGCTGACGCTCGCCCTGGGAGTGACCTTTCCGTTCAACCTGACGTTCGGCATTCCGCTCTATATGATGCTGGCCGCCGCCGTGACGGGGAGCTGAAGACATGAAGATGCACAACGCCAAGCGCGTGGAGATCATCATCGAAGCGGTGATGGAGCGGCAGCTTACCAACGCGCTGAACGGTGCCGGCGTGACCGGCTACACCGTACTGCCGGTGAGCGGTGGATCGGGACGCTCGGGCCAGTGGAGCCGAGAGGGCCAGGTTGGACGCGCCGGCGGCATGGTCGCCGTCATCTGCCTCATCCGCCCGGAGCGACTGGACGACCTGCTCGAAGCTGCCTTTGCTGTCGTCGAACGTCACATCGGGGTCGTCAGCGTGTCCGACACGCAGGTGCTCCGAGCCGAGCGCTTCTGACCGGCCCTGCGGGCCAAAGGGTCAGGGCCACCATGGATATTGCCACGACCGCCACTTCAGCCAGCCGCGCCCACAGCGGCGGGCCGGCATACCGGCCCGCGCAGCGAATAAACCATCACGACCGTGACCAGCAGGTACGGCAGCGGAAGGAGATGAACGGCAAGCGCCGCCGCTGCCGGAATTCCGGCAGCGAGCAGTGCGAGGACTATCCCCGGGAAAGCTGGCCCGCCCGCAACGCGCGCATCGGCTACTCCGTATCGGCGGGCTTCTCGGCCGCTCTCTCGGCGGGGCTCCCCGGCACCCAGCCCGTGGGCAGGGCCTGGGGCTCCGGAGCCATGCCGCGCGTGCGGATGAGCGACAGGACGATCGAGCCGCCGATGAGCACCACCGTAATCAAAAGCGCAAGCTCCGTGGGCACGAATTTGCCGCCATAGAAGTAGTTCGCGATCATCTTGAAGCCGATCACGACCAGCACCAGCGACAGCGCGTATTTCAGATAGATGAAGCGCGGCACGATGCCGGCCAGCGCGAAGTAGAGCGCGCGCAGGCCCAGGATGGCGAAGACGTTCGACGTGTAGACGATGAAGGGGTCCGTGGTGATGGCGATGATTGCCGGAATGGAATCCACAGCGAAGACGAGGTCCGTGAACTCGATCATCACGAGCACGAGGAACAGCGGCGTGGCGGAGAGCAAGCCGTTCTCGCGGATGAAGAAGCGCTTGCCGTGAAAGGTCTCGGTCAGACGAAAACGCCGCCGAACCGCTCTCAATACGATATTGTTTTCGAGGTCCGGCTTCTGATCGGCCACGATCAGCATCTTCACCCCGGTCACGATGAGGAAGGCGCCGAACAGGAGGGCCATCCAGGCGAACTGGTGGATGAGCTGCACGCCGGCGAAGATGAGGACGCCGCGCATGAAGAGCGCGCCCAGGATGCCCCAGAAGAGCACCCGGTGCTGGTACTGCGCCGGCACCGAGAAATAGGTGAAGATCAGGACGATGACGAAGATGTTGTCGACGCTGAGCGACTTCTCGATGAAATAGCCCGTCAGGAAGTCGATGCCGTCCTGACTGCCCCGCAGCCAGAACAGGCCGGCGCCGAACAGGAGGGCGAGCACGATATAGAAAAGGCTCAGCCACAGGGCTTCGCCGACCTTGATCTCGCGCTCCTTGCGGTGGAGGACGCCGAGGTCGAAGGCCAGCAGCGCCAGGACGAACAGGTTGAACCCGACCCAGAGCCAGATATTCGATTCCATGGATTTGCTTCCGCTGATCCTCCCGTGCCGGGAGGGGAAAAATGGAGATGGACGAAGAATGGCCGGGCCCTGGCGGGCCGGCCGTCACCGGATGGCTGTCAGAAATCGAACAGTTCGCCGAGCAGCGACTTGCGCTTCTTGTGGCGCGGCTGGTCGTATCCGGACTCGCGATATTGCGGCCGAGCCTCTTCCTGCCGATGTGGCCTCTCCGCGCGCGGCGCTTCGGCGGCGCTGGACCGCTCGATCAGCTTGTCGAGCTCCCCGCGGTCAAGCCACACGCCGCGGCATTTCGGGCAGTAGTCGATCTCGATCCCCTGCCGCTCCGTCATCATCAGTTCTGTCTGGTCGATCGGGCATTTCATAGTGTCGCTCCATGATCCGGCCGTGCCGCGGCCAATCGGGCTGCGGCTTGCGACCATACCTGGAGGACGACGGGGCTTTGAAAAGGGTCGGCCAACAAGCAAGATGCGCGTATCGCAGCTAACTCGAAGTCCGACATCACAATGCCGATGGCACTGCCAGAGGGGCCCGGACCGGGGGAAATCTGGGAGTGCGTCGGGCGGCTTTCAAGCCCGTGCGCTGAGAATTTCCCGAAGATCCTTCGGCTTGTTCTCGATGCCTTGCTGCCCTGACGGTCATGCGCCGGTTTTGCCCTTGCATTATGGCTCATCTCATGGCTCCGATGCTCGATGGCTTTGGAAAGGTTCGGTTATGGATCCACGCGACGGTGAACTTTCGAAGAGACGCTTGGAGCCTCGCTGGCTCGGCTCCTCTTCTCCGTCGCGCATTGCTCTGATCCCGCCGCTGTCGGTTGCTCGTTGGCTTCTGGTCCTCGTCCTTGCCGCCGGAATCTATTTCTTTCGCGACTTTTTGGTGCCCGTCCTTGCCGCGCTGGTCATCGGCTTTGCGAGTTGGCCGCTCTACAGGACGCTCCTGAAGCAGGTCGGCGGCAATCGAACGGTCGCGGCGACCATCGCCATCCTCCTGATCCTCGCCTTTCTCATCGTACCGATCGTCCTGGCGATGAGCTACGCAATCAAGGAGATCGGCATCTGGTTCACCTGGGCGGTGGAGACGAACGAATTGGGTGCGCCCACCCCAGACTGGATCGCGGCCTTGCCCGGTGTCGGTGAATGGCTGAGCCGGCAGTGGGGCAGATATGTCGGCGAACCGGGCGCGATCGGCGAGATGGTGCAGATCATCAGCGGCGCCAATATCGGCAACATCTCCCGCGCGGTGCTGGCGGCTGGGAGCGGGCTGTTCGATCTGTTCCTCACGCTGCTGTTCATGATGATCGTGCTCTTCTTCGTCTACCGCGACGGCGAGAGCTTCGTTGCCCAACTCGACAGGCTGGGCGAGCGCATTCTACCGGCGCGCTGGGAGCGGATCTCGCGTGTGGTGCCGGCAACCATCGGTTCCACGGTGACAGGGATGACGCTGATCGCGATCGGCGAAGGCATCGTGCTCGGGATCGCCTATTGGCTCGCCGGTGTGCCTTCGCCCGTGACACTGGGCGTCCTCACCGGGTTCATGGCGCTCGTGCCCGGCGGCGCGCCGCTGTCCTTCACGCTGGTGTCGATCTACCTCGTGGCGAGCGGTTCGCCCATCGCGGGCCTCGCCCTCTTTGCATGGGGCAGCACGGAGCTCTTCATCGTCGACAAGACCCTCAGACCAAGGCTGGTCGGCGGGCCGATCCAACTGCCTTTCCTGCCGACCTTCTTCGGCCTCGTGGGCGGCGTGAAGACCATGGGCTTCCTTGGTCTGTTCGTCGGCCCGGTCCTCATGGCGTTGCTGGTGGCCATCTGGCGCGAGTGGCTTTTCGAGACGATGCCGCCGACATTGCCCTCCAGGGATCCCGATCCCGTGGGGTCAGGTCGGACGTCCGAGCCTGATCAGTGACCGATACCAAATGGAAACCCGACCGACGCTTCGCTGGTCCGGTTCCACGGGAGCATTCCAACTCGTGTTGCCGGTTCTCGGACGATTTGATCCGCATGAAGCAGCACTCTGCGAGAATGCAACCATTCGCTTCATGAGTTACTCCGTCCAATGTGGCACCGCATCGCCACCCGCTACGACAAGCTCGCCGAACGTTCTTTAGCTTCGTAAAGCTCGCAACCGTCATGCTCTGGCTCAAATGACCAAACTGTCACTACAGCCTAGTCTAGAAGGAGCATATCGCTTCCTCTACGTCCTTTACTTGCCTGTTCGATCGCACTCAATCTGTATGCGACCCGGATGGCTCCGCCGGTTTCAAGGCAGTCAGCAGCGGCATAAGATATTGCTCATAAGCTCGCCAGCGGCCAACAGAGCTTCCATAGATCGGCCGGCGAACCTGTGTGGCGCTGGCTGTGCGCACGGGTCGCGCCGTTTTGTGAAAGGCGAGGCAGCGCGGGTTCCAGTCAAGATCGCAATGGGCGAGGAGGCGCCGTGCCTGGACTTCCAGATCGTCCACCAGCTCTTCATAGCGCACGTCGAGAATCCGCCCCGGGGGCAGTACCTCGTACCAATGCGCCATGAGACCCTGATAGCGCCGGTAAAAGCGGCCCAGCTCGCCAAGGTGATAGGAGTAGTTCAACTCGTCTGAAAACAGTTTCGAGAAGCAGGATACGCAAGTGTCCACGGGATCGCGCACCGTATGGATGATTACCGCATTCGGCAGCGCAAGATGTATCAATCCGGCAAAGAAGAAATTGGCAGGCATCTTGTCCGTCACGCGCGGCGCGTCGCCGGCAAGCTTGCCGAGCTGCTCGACATAGCGAGCGCCGAGTTGACGGAACTCTTCGCCCTTAAACGCGGTGACAAACTCGGGATAGGCTATGGGAGCCCCGTTTCCCGCGCGCACCTCTTGGGCGAGGTGATCGAGTATCTTGAGCTCGCCCGCGCCATGGACGGCAGGATGGCTCGCCAGAATCTGTTCGACCAGCGATGTCCCCGAGCGCGGCATGCCGAGAATGAAGATGGGCAGCCGGGACGGGTCGCCTGCGCCCCTTTTCGCTTCCATGAGATCGGGGGTAAATGTCCGCTCGATACGGTCGAAAAGCGCGAACGTCGCCGCCTCGTCATAGTCGATCTGTTCGCGCTTGGCGGCATTGCCCTTCAGCAAATGTTCGAACGCGCGGTCGTGGTCCTTGAGATCGGAATACGCCTTGCCGAGCGCAAAATCGAGCGGCATGCGTTCGGTTATAGGAAGATCCGCCTTGGACGCAGCCGCCTCCATGGCGGCAAGATGCGGGTCGTCGGCGGTGAATTTTTTGCAGTCGGCCAGATTGACGAAGACACCCGCGCTTTCAGGCTTCAGCGCCCGAACCTCGTCAAAAGCTTCCAATGCCTCGGAGAACTGCCCGAGCTGTTTCAACGCGTTGCCGATCGTGTTCCAGGCACCGCTGGTCTTTGGATCGATTGTCAGCGCTCGGCGGGCATGGGCAAGTGCGGCGTGAGGATCGCCTTGTTCAAAGGTGACGCGAGCTTTCAGCTCAAGGGCTTCGGGGTCGTCCGGTGCCAGCGCGATTGCGCGCTCGACCGTCTCCGCTGCCGTGTCGAACTTGCGCTGGCGTATCGACAGGCTGGCTGCGTGAATATGCAGTTTGGGGTTGCGCGGGGCGATTGCGCATGCCCGGCGAAGAAGCTCAAAGCTCTCATCCAGCCGGTCGAGATCCTTTAAAAGAAGGGCGAGATTATCGAGTGTGCCGGGGTCGTCGGATGCCTCCTTGAGCGCATTGCGATAGGCATCCTCCGCCTCTTCCGGCCGCTCCATCTCCCGCAGCGCCGTGCCGAGATTGTTCCAGGCGGAGGCGAAGCGCGGCTTGAGCTGCAATGCGCGGCGAAGGGCGGTTTCTGCCTCCTGCAACCGCCCGAGGGCGCGCAGCGCATTGCCGCGATTGCTGTGGGCATCGGCGAAATCCGGATCGAGCGCGATTGCACGGTCGTAGCAGGTGAGCGCTTCCCCGTAGCGCTCCAACTCGTAAAGCGCGACACCGAGATTGTTGAGGGCTGCAGGATAGTCCGGCCGCAACGCGAGGGCGCGGCGCGCTTCGGCCGTTGCTTCCTGCGGATTTCCGCTCAGCCGGTACATCTCGCCGAGATCGGCATGGATGACCGCGCTGTCATCGCGCTCAATGGCATGGCGCAGATGGGCGATTGCGGCGTCGAGCCGGCCTCTGCGGTAGGCAAGAATGCCCAGAAAGTGCTCGGCATCGGCCCTCTGCGGTGCGGCGGCGAGGACGCGGCGGCACAGCGCCTCCGCCTCATCGAGGCGCCCCGCGCGCGCATGCTGTCCCGCCAGCGCAAGTGCCTGCGCGGGCGTATGCCGTTGCGCCGGTGCTGTTCCCGCCGCCGAGGCCGTTGCCGTTGCATAGCGGGGGTCCAGTGCCGCGGCGCGGCGCCGGCTCTCCGTGGCTTCCTCAAAACGCCCGAGGCTGTGAAGCGCGCTGGCGAGATTGGCGTGGGCGAGCGCGAAATCGGGTTTCAGCGCAATAGCCCGGCGGTGGCATTCGGCCGCTTCCTCGTATTTCCCCGCGTCGAACAGTGCCGCACCGAGATTGCTATGGCCTTCCGGGTGGTCCGCTTTCAGCCTGACAGCACGGCGCGCTGCCGCGATAGCCTCCTCGATGTGCCCGGCAAGACGGTATAGTTCGCCCAGATTGGCATGATAGGACGCCACCTTCGGTGCCAGCGCGACGGCCCGTTTCAGATGATCGAGCGCCTCGTCGCGCCGGCCCGACTGATAGGCGATGAGCCCGAGTAAATGGAGCGCTTCAGCATCGTCGCGCCGGGCGGCCAGGATCTGCCGGCAGTGTGCCTCCGCCTCCACCAGTCGCCCGGCGAGTCGCAGTCGTTCAGCGTGCGCCAAAGCTTCTCGCCGCATTTTCGAGGCTGTATTTCGCATGATGGTAGATTTTCCCACCCAGAATTATCCGCCTAGCGCGGAGTTTTCAATTCGGGTAATGCGTTCAGAAAAGCATGTCGAGGCAAATAGCCTCCAATTTCTGCTTCAATATTGCATTCTACCGGCGTTTTCTGAAACAGCCCGTATTTTGCTGAAATAAATCTGCCCCGTTTGTTGCTACTCGGATATGCGGCGATCGATCCCATCGATTCGCCCAAGGGGGGCGTGCCCGCGCGGGTGTACCCAAAGAGTGTGCACGGGAATTGGAAGGATTACATATGAACATATGGATCGGTGAAGCGTCGGGCATTCACGCTGTGAAGTCGCGGTTGCTGTTGACTTCGACCGCGCTTGTGGGAGGCGCGTTTCTCGCAATGCTCGAGACCTCGCCGGCCACTGCGCAATGTGCCGTCACGCACAGCGGCACCACCGAGCCATCCGTGACGAACGCGACGACGATTGACTGTATCGACCTTACAAACGTGACGGTCGAGGGCGATGTCACCAATTCGGGCACCATCACCGGAGCGGGTGGCGGGACCGACGTAGGTATATCTATTTTTGATTCGACCATCGACGGCGCGATCGACAACTCAGGCTCGATTTCGGGCAGCGACAACGCGGTTCAGATCAGTAACACATCGATCGGCAACGGTATTACCAACAGCGGGTCCATCAGCGGTGGCGATCACGGGATAACAATGATCGGAGGATCGTTGTCGGGCGGCATCGTCAACGCGGCAAGCGGCGTTATTGAGAATAGCAGCACCGTTAGCAGTCACGGCGTTGTTCGCCTAAATGGCCTTACTTCCTTTACCGGCGGTTTTGTCAACGACGGCACGATCAACGGAAATTATGGTTTCTTCCTCGACAATGTGGTTACGACGTCGGGAGGCATCGTCAACAATGGCGTGATGAATGTCTCGGGCGGCGGGCTCGTCACCGCTGGGGCCAGTATCGACACTATCACCGGCGGAATGACCAATAATGGCACTATTACCTTCGGAACATCGGGCCTTTCGGTCGGAGATGCCGCGACTTTCTCGGGCGGCATCACCAACACCGGCGTGCTCGAAGGGACTGAATCCTGGTCAAGTGGCATCATTCTAGCCGGTGTGGGGGATTTCTCCGGCGGTATCGACAATAGCGGCTCGATCTCAGCGGGCACCGGCATTGCCGTATGGGACTTTGGGACGACAATCACGACTTTCAGCGGCGGCATCAACAACAGCGGCACGATCACCGCCGATACGGGCATCCTGGTCGAAGCGATAACGGATTCTTTCCTCGGCGGTATCGTCAACAGTGGAACGATCACCGCTGCTGATGGGACCGGCATTCACGTCGAAGGGCAGCAGAACTTCGAAGGCGGCGTGACGAACACCGTCGACGGCGAGATAACAACCAACTCAGCCCCGTTTTTCGGTTCGGCAAACGGTATTACCCTGGAGAATATTGTTTCCTTCACAGGCGGCGTGACCAATGCCGGTGTCATCTCGGCGGTCGAAAACGGTCTTTATATAAACAATGTCTCCTCCTTCGAGGATCCTGTTTTCAACGCCGCCACTGGCGAGATCACCGGCTCATCGGGCATCGTGGTATCGGGGTCGGATTCGATCACCATCACCAACGCCGGCACCATCACCGGCACGGACGGAACGGCCATCGACCTGAGCGGCACGTCGAACGCAAACACCATCGAGCAGCAGGATGGCGCCATCGACGGCGATATCCTGCTGTCCAGCGCCGCCGACCAGCTCACCGTGACCGGCGGCGATATCCAGGGCGACATTACCGGGCAGGGCCCGGCCAACATCGATTTTCAGATGGGTGCCGGCACCTTCACCTATGGCGCGCCGCACACGATCAGCGGCATCGACAATATCTCGGTGCATTCCGGTACTGTGCAGCTCGACGGCGCTTCGACCTCCAATACCGTCGACGTGCTCGGCGGCACGCTTCTGGCCAACAACACGCATGGCGGCGATGTTTCGGTGGCGAATGGCGGCAGCCTGGGCGGCACGGGCAGCGTCGGAGATACGGTGGTTGCCGATGGCGGCACGCTTCTGGGCGAGGCGGGACAGGTGCTCTCGCTGGCCTCGCTCTCCCTTGCGCCGGATGCGCAGGTCAACGTGGCACTGAGCGCGCCAAGCACCAACGGTCTTTTCGATGTCACCGGTGACCTGACGCTCGACGGCGAACTGAACATCACCGATGTTGGCGGCTTCGGGGACGGTGTCTATCGGCTGATCGACTATGGCGGCGGCCTGACGGATAACGGCCTGGAGATCGGCTCGACGCCTGGCGGGGTGATCGCGGCGGATCTGACGGTGCAGACGTCGGTCGCCAACCAGGTCAACCTGATCTCGACGGCTGGCATCGATTTCTGGTTCTGGGACGGCGGCAACGCCGCCCTCCACGAAAACAACCAGGTCGACGGCGGCACGGGCGTCTGGGACGCGACGAACGGTAACTGGACCGATCAGGACGGCATTCACAGCGGGCCGATGAAACCTGTGCCGGGCTTTGCCATCTTCCAGGCGAATGCCGGGAACGTGACGGTCGACGATGGCGCCGGCCAGGTCAGCGTCACGGGAATGCAGTTCGCCAGCGACGGATACACGGTCGGCGGCGATGCCGTCGAGCTCGCCGACCCCGATGGCGCGAGCACCATCCGCGTCGGCGACGGCACGGCAGCAGGCGCGGGCTTCACCGCCACGATCGCGTCCGAGCTGACGGGTGCGAACGATCTCGTAAAGGACGATTTGGGCACGCTCATCCTGACGGGCGCCAACAGCTATGGCGGTGATACGCTGGTTGCAAACGGCACGCTGATCGGCGATGCGGGCTCGATCCGCGGCGACCTCCAGAACGCCGGCACCACGGTGTTCGACCAGGCGGCCGATGCGAACTTCACCGGCGACGTTTCCGGCCTCGGCGGCACGGACGGCTCCATGATCAAGCGCGGCGCCGGAACCCTGGCGCTTGCCGGCACCAGCACGCTCGACTGGACCGTCGAGGCGGGCGGCCTTTCTTCTTCGGCGGAGGGCTTCACCGGTGACGTGGACATCGACACCGGCGCCGCCTTCATCTTCGACCAGGCGACCGCCGCCGCCTATGCCGGTATCGTCTCCGGCGATGGCGACTTCTCCAAGACCGGCGGCGGCACACTGACCCTGACCGGCAATTCCGGCGCGTTTGGCGGCCAGACCGATCTCGCCGGCGGCACGCTTGTGGTCGACGGCACGCTGGGTGGTGCCTTGTCTGTACGTTCCGGGGCAACCCTTGGCGGCAGCGGCACGGTCGGCTCGACCACGGTGCATTCCGGCAGCACGCTGAACGCTGGCGGAGTCGACAACGTAGGCACCCTGAAGGTCGAGGGCGACGTCACCTTTCAGTCCGGCTCGGTCTACGCGGTGGATGTGGAGCCAGGCGGGACGGGCAGTGACCTGCTCGACGTTGCCGGCCAGGCGTTCCTTGGCGAAAGCGTTGCCCATGTTGGGCTGGACGGCGCCTACGATCCGGTCTCCGTCTACACAATCCTTACGGCGGATTCGGGTGTTCGCGGCACCTTCGCCTCGGTCTCTAGCGACTACGCCTTTCTCGATCCACTCCTGAGCTACGATACCAACAACGTGTATCTGCAGCTCGAGCGCAACAACATCGATTTCGCGGCTGTCGCGCAGACATTTAATCAGCGCAATACGGCGCAGGCCTTGGATGCCCTTGGTTCCAATAGCGCGGTCTGGAATGCTGTCGTTCAGCTTGGCGAGGACGAGGCAAGCGTGGCCTTCGACAGCCTTTCGGGCGAGGTGCACGCGTCGACCGCGGGCATGCTGCTGGACGACAGTAGGTTCCTGCGCGAGGCGGTGTCGAAGAGGGTCAACTCCGCCTTCGATACGGAAGCCACGTTGCCGGAGCCGCTGGCCTTTGGCCCCGATGGGGTCAAGGCGCTCCCCGGCGATGAGCGACTGGTCTTCTGGACCAGTGGCTACGGTTCATGGGGAGAACGCGAAGGCGACGATAATGCTGCTGACTTTGATCGCTCGCTCGGCGGACTTTTCCTGGGCGCGGATGCACAGGTCTCGGACAACTGGCGTGTGGGCGCCATCGCCGGCTACGGTCGGTCGAGCTTCGATGCTGACGACCGCGCTTCCAGCGGTTCCGTAAACAGCTATCATCTGGGCTTGTACGGTGGAGCTCGTTATGGAGCTGTGGGAGTGAACCTCGGCACCGCCTACACTTGGCATGACGTGGAAACCGAACGCATGGTTGACTTCTCCGGCTTCCAGGAGACGCTGTCGGCCGATTACGACGCCTCGACCGCCCAGGCTTTCGGCGAAATCAACTATCGGATCGAAACCGAAAGGGCGACCTTCGAGCCGTTCCTGGGCCTCGCCCATGTCAGGGTCGACACCGACGGCTTCCGTGAGAATGGAGATGCGGCGTTGACCGGAGATGGGTCGGTCGACGCCACCTTCAGCACGATAGGTGTCCGGGCCGCCACGGAGTTTTCGGTTGGCGAAACGCAGGCGCGGGCACACGGCCTGGTGGGCTGGCGCCACGCCTTCGGTGATACGACGCCCCAATTCAGCCATTCCTTCGCAGGCGGTGACCGCTTCAGCGTCGCCGGAGCGCCGATTGCAAAGGATGCAGCGGTGCTACAGGCGGGGATCGATTTCGATCTTTCGCCGGATGCCACTCTGGGCGTGTCCTATTCCGGGCAGTTTGCCGACAATGTGTCGGACCACGGGTTCAAGGCTGATTTCAAGGTAAGGTTCTGACGATACGGCAGACTGCGCTGGCGTCGCCAATGCGGTCTGCTGCAGGACAAGGTCGACGACATTGCGGCTGCCTTTGGCTTTGTTCTCCGGCTCCACATCATAGACATCGGCGTGGGTGGGAAGCTGGAACGCTCGAACTGACCCGGACGCTGGAGCAGGAGTGCCAGCGCATCGGCATGGACCAGTACGATCAGACGCTGGACCTGACCCGCATCATGCGCGACATGGAACTGGCCGATGGCGCGGGCGGACCGCGCGCACGTCGTCAACCGTCTACAGGATTGCATCTAGGATCTGATCTCCGGCGCATCATCGATACCGCGGTGCCGACGCTCCTCGAACTGTTCTGCTTCGTTCACGCGCGGCGCATCAATCTGGAGCGGGCGGTGGGCGACAGGGCCGCACCTCCGAACGGAAGCTCGGATCGCTGATACAAGTGGTCCCACCGCCGATAAGGACGATAGGCCTATGGCCTGGCTGCTGAAGGCGGCGAAGCGTTATGATCGGAAGAAGGTGGCCTACATGAAGACTGACGGCTGTTGCATCGGAACTCTCTTAGTTTGCCGTCAGGGGTTCTCCAGAAATGAGTAAAGTCGCCCGACGGGGCTTGTTTCAAAGCATGATCGAAACGCGCCGCTCCTTATGGAAGCGTCACATAATAGATGGCAGTGGTGAACGCGGTTTCGATCATGCGGCGGCTCACACCGAACTTCGTCCCGAACATGCCGAAGCTGAATGGCTTTTTGGACTTGAACCACGACTTTCCAGAAGAGGCATCTAAGGGCAGCAAAGGTCGTGAACGGAACGACCGTTTATCGATCGCACCATTCCGAAAGTCAGCTGACGGCTCTCGGCCCCCGATCAGACGGAAGTCGAGGTCCGGTTTGCATCCCGCGACTGAAGTAGTGCAACGTCGGAGCGTCGGTTTGGGATTCCGCTTCGGCCAGAACCACAGCGCTAGCACACTCGCAAAGGCAGCACCGGATCCGCCGCAAAACGCTCAAACACGGTGGGTGGTCCTACTAGGTTGAGAACTTCACGCTCACACCGCGCTGCCGAAAATAGGCCTGCATCATCTTGCGTCCCGAACGGTTGTTTTGTGCCAGCTTGGTCGGATCGAAAACTGCTTCTTTGGCGCCCTCCCGGGCCAGTGCTAGCTTGAGGGTCGCTATATGTTCGTCGATGTCAGCATTGTCCGATTGGAGCGATGCATAAATGTTGTCGGTTGCTTCGGCCACGGTCGGCTCGCTCACGGTTTGTACTCCTTCGCCTATTAAACTGACCGGCTACAACAAATTGGCGGATGGACCTACCGCAGGGCCGCAAGTGATCATCAGCATATACGCACCGCAAGGCCTCGATCGTCGTCGCTCTGCTTTCGGTCCCGCATAGCCGGAAATCGATTTCCGCTTTCAGCGTGCCGCTATTCTCGGACAACGTCCCGGATTGATGGTTAGCGCCCTGTCCGCTTCAGAAGGCATGTGCAGCAAACCAGACGTGGGCGTGTCGCGAACCGCCCTCGACGCTAAGGCCATTCGGCAAGCTTCGCTTTACCTTCCCATATACGCGGCCAGTTCGTCCGGTGTCCCTTGCGGAAAGGCTTCTCTCAAAAAGTCGAGAAACGCCGACACACGGGCGCTCAGCAGCCGACGTGTTGGATAGAGCGTCCACAGAGCGATGTCCGGTCCTTCCACGTCACCCCAATGCACCAGCGTGCCGGCAGCGAGGTCGTGACCTACCAGCGACACGGGAAGACGCCCGGCGCCCACCCCCATTCGCACTGCATCGCGGACCATGACGAGTGATGACAGGCTCAGGACAGGATTGACCGCGATCCTCGATTTTCCCGTCGGCGTCGTCACGTTCCAGACATCGCTTTGGCGGACCGGCCCGCGCACGACGGCCGGAACGGCCGAGCCGTCCGCGGCTGGCGTCAGGTCCGGGCTCGCCACGACCACCAGCCGATCGTGAAGGAAGACCCGTCCGACAAGGCTTTCATCCGGCTCCGGGTTGACCCGGATCACCAGATCATAGGCTTCCTCGATCAAGTCGACAGACCGGTCCTCGGTCGTGACCTCAAGCCGGACCTCCGGATATTTCAGCGCAAAACCAGCGGCGAGCTTTCCCATCGCGATCTGAGAAAAGAGCAAAGGCGCACTTATCCGCAATCTACCCCGGGGACTGTGTCCACCCGAGGCGATCGCCGCAGCCCGTCTCGTCGAGTTGGGTGAGCAACTGGCCCGTCCGCTCAAACAGTGCCCGTCCTTCCTCGGTCAGCTTCAGTGTGCGCGTCCCCCGCTCGAACAGGCGCAAGTCGAGGCTGGCCTCCAGTTCCGCGACACGGCGAGACAGCGTCGCCTTCGGGCGCCCCGCGGCTCGCGAGGCTTTTCCGAACCCGCCATGACGGGCAACCAAGTTGAAATCGACGAGGGCACGAAGGTCCATTCGTTCCACCAGTGAGACGGTTTGTCTAGATATAGCGTCTATCACCGTGAATGTGGATCGCTAATTTCGGGACAGCCAAACGGCTCAACCAAGGAGTGACCCCAATGACTATTCTGGTAACCGGCGCGACCGGGAATGTCGGCCGCAACGTCGTCGAACAACTCGTGAAGCGTGGCGCCGATGTGCGCGCTCTGGTGCGCGACCCTTCGAAGGCCGACTTCCCCGGCTCCGTCATTGTCGTTCAGGGTGACCTGCTCGACGTCGACTCGCTGCGCAGCGCTTTCTCAGGCGTCTCCACGCTGTTCCTGCTCAACGGAGTTGTCGCGGACGAATACACCCAGGCGCTGATAGCGCTCAACGTCGCCCGCGAGGCCAAGATCGAGCGGATCGTCTATCTCTCGGTTATTCACAGCGACGTCTACGTGAACGTGCCGCACTTCGCCGGCAAGTACGGCGTCGAGCGGATGATCGAGCAGATGGGGCTCAACGCCACTATCCTGCGCCCGGCCTACTTCATGGACAACGACGTCACGATCAAGGACATCATCGGCAGTTACGGCATCTACCCGATGCCAATCGGCAACAAGGGCCTCGCCATGATCGACGCGCGCGATGTCGGCGAGATTGCCGCCATCGAGCTGATCCGCCGCGAGCAGTCGTCCACGCCGCTCCCGCTCAACCGCATCAATCTGGTCGGTCCGGACACGCTGACGGGCGCAGGTGCTGCGGCCATCTGGACCGACGTCCTCGGCCATCAGATCGCCTATCCGGGCGACGACACCGCGGGGTTCGAGCAGAACCTGAGGGCATTCATGCCAAGCTGGATGGCGCTCGACATGCGCCTGATGGCCGAGCGCTTCCTGACGGACGGCATGGTCCCGGATGCCGGTGACGTTGACCGGCTGACCAACTTACTGGGTCGCCCGCTGCGCTCCTATCGCGATTACGCCGCCCAGATCGCGGCTTGATCGCCACGGGCGACAAACATCCCCATCCAGGAGACATACCATGATCTATTCGACCGCCACCGTTCCGGTGAACCCGCACGGCGAAACCAAGCTCACCCGCGAGGAGGCCTGGAAGGGCCTCGAGCTGAAGGCGCGCGATGCGCGCCCGTTTCTCCCGCCCGGCCTTTGCACGCGCTGCGATGTCGTGGAGGAGAGCGCGACCCACTTCGTGCGCGAGGCTACGATCGCCGGCGCCGACCTGCGCGAGATCATCACCCTCGAGCAGCAGAGCAAGGTTACCTTCTTCCAGGCGGCCGGTCCTCGCGAAGGCGCGATCATCAACGAACTGTTCGAGGATGATGCCGGCGAATTGCAACTTCGGTTCTACTGCTACATCGGCCTGCGCGGCAAAGAGCCGAACGGCCCCGAGGAGCAGGCCGAGCAGGCGCAGTTCGACAGCGACCAGGGCTACAAGGCTGCCCTCTTCTCGACGCTGAAACGCACCCGCGAGTTGCTGGCGGATGGTTCGCTCTAAAACGGGTTGAGCGACCAGGTGGCCTGTCTCATTTCCAGCAGGCAGGCCCGCCCTCCTTCCATGAAGCAAGCGCCTATCGCGACCGGTAACGACATTCGCGACGATGCGATATTTGCGCCAGCGCCTCCTGGATGAACGGCCGCTTCCGGGCACTGACAGATGTGGCGGTATGACCGGATGCGGGCTCGGTCGCCGAACGGCGGCTTATTGCAAGTCTGAACCGGACCCGGACAGTCTGGTATGCGGCCCCCTAAGCTGCCGAGCAGCAATGCGCTGAACTTAACCCGACAACGGACAGACCGCTTGCGGCCCCGAAGTCGCCTAATCGGCTGCCATGGGTGGATTGCGGAGTGTCCTCTTATTGCTTCGGCGCTGAGAAAACGGACAAGTTCTCCCGGATGGTAACCCGATCAAATAATCAATTCGCAGCCTGACGAATGTGAGCCGTTTGCGTGCCTGCTGCACCGGAGCTTACCGCGTCCTGTCCTTCATCATTACCATTGGTCGCTACCCACCAATCGCCCAGCGCATCCATGAGCGGCACAAGTCGCTCTCCGGCGGGCGTCAGATCGTATTCGACACGAAGCGGATAGCCTCCGAACTCTGTGCGGCGGACAATGCCGGCGTCCTCCAGCTTGCGCAGTTCGAGCGCCAGCATCTTGTGCGAGATGGTGGGATTGTCCCGGCGCAGGTCGCTGAAGCGCTTGATGCCATCTTTGAGGTAATAGATGAGCAGCGTTGGCCAGCGGCCGCTCAAAACCTGCATCACTTCTTCGATGGGACAGCGGGAGACAAGATCTTTCATCAGCGCCTCATGGTTACAAAAAGGTGCGTAATTTACTTGGCGACGCAACCCTATATGGTCCGGCTTCGCTGCGCAGCGTGATCAGAAGAAATCACGGAGAACTAGAACATGGAACCCATCCTCATATACGGCTTCCCGGCCGGAAGCTCCATGGGGCTCGTCGCCGCCCTTGAATGGCTTGGCAACCCCTACAAGCTCTGCCGCGTGGATATGTTCGGCGAAATGCGCGACCCGTCCTACAAGCGGGTAAATCCCCGCGTCGAGACGCCTGCATTGATCACCGACCGCGGCAACGTGCTCACCGAAACCATGGCGATTGCAGCATGGCTGGAAGCGCGGGACACGGATAGGCGGATTAGCTTCGACCCGCTTTCGCGCGAGGCCGACCGGATGCACCAGTTGATGGCGTTCATCAACACCGGGTTTACCAGCGCGTTTGGCCCTCTTTGGGCTGCGATGGAAATGCAACCGTCCAACCCGACGATGCAAGCCGCCCTGCAGGAATGGGGCAGCGAAGGTGTCATCGAACGTCACGGTCGGCTCGAGGAGATGATCGGAGATACCCGATTTCTGATCGCCGATCATCCCACGGTGGCCGATGGCATTCTGGTTGGCGTGGCCCGTTGGCTCGATTTCCATCAGGTGGCCGATAAGTCCCGCTGGCCGAAGCTCGCTGCCCTCAGAGGCCGCATCGAGGCCGAACCTGCCGTCATATATGCGACCGCGCTTGAGAGTGGCGAGATGCAACCAGGCAACGGGGCGTGCCGAGGCCATGTCGAGTTGACGGATGTGATCGACCGGTTCGGCTCGAAGTAACAGTCGCAGCACGCGGGTCACGATGAGCATCGTCGACCCGCGCGCCAACTTCTTCGCTTGGGCAAGCGGCGCAATCAGGTCCTTTCCATCTCGAGCCAGCGCCACGGTGTCGAACTACCGGCAGCTTTCGGGATCAGCATAAATCGTTCTCAACGTCCGCCAAGAGGTCGTGAACGGAACGGTCGCTTTTCGATAGCATCATCTCGAAAGCTGACCGACGGCTTCTCGGCCCCAGTGTGCCAAGCAGGAATACGCCCAGACGTAAAGGCAAAGCCGGCTCTCGACCCCCATAGCTGGCATCTGCCCACCAGCCACCATAACCAGCCATCACCGCGCCTTTCGCCATCACTACGTCTCCGGTACAACTTGCTTCTTGCACTCTCCGGTGGCTGAAATGCAAAACTAAACAACAGACGGGAAAGCCTCGACCGGCCGCCGCACAGGACGTTTGGAACGATGACGAAGTTTTCCAACATCATTCGTGCTCTTGGTGGGCTCGCTCTCGCCCTCTGGCTTGCAGCAGGTTCGGCCGCCGGCCAGGAGGATGTCCTGCGCTGGCGCATGAACAGTCTGCTCTACCCGAAGCTCTTTGGCGAAGCCGGAGAACGATTTGCCGAGACGGTGCGGCGATTGTCGGGCGGCAGCTTTGTCATTGAGGTTCACGATCGGCTCGTGCTCGACCAGGATACCTTCGGCGCCCTGGAATCCGGCCTGATCGACGCGGTGTGGGGGTCGGCGGGCCACCACCACCGCGAGGATCCGGCGCTGACGATTTTCACCGGCTTCCCCTTTGGTCCCGATCCGGCGAGCTTCACGGCCTGGATGCAAGTGGGCGGCGGCGCCGAGGCGCTGCAGGCGATCTATGCCCGCCACGGTTTGAAGAGCCTCTATTGCGGCATACTGCCGGCGGAAGGCGGAGGCTGGTTCCTCGAGCCGATCGAGGGCATTGAGGACCTGCAGGGACTGGCAATGCGCAGCTTTGGCTACGGCGCCCGGGTGCTGCGAAAGCTGGGTGTCGTCACCTACGAGCTGCCGGCCCACGAGATCCGCCCAGCGTTCGAGACCGGCCTAATCAGCGCGGCTGAATTTTCTCTGCCGTCGATAGATGCGGATCTTGGGATCGCCGAGACCGCCAAACACCTCTACTTTCCCGGCTGGCAGCAGCCTGTCACCTCGCTCGAGATACTGATGCCGGAGCGGAGCTGGGCGTCGCTCTCAGATCACCATAAGACGGTGCTCGAGGTGGCCTGCGGCGACACCCTGTCATGGACCGCATCCGAGGCGGTCATGCGGCAGGTCGACGCTCTTGCTCGTTTCCGTGCCATGGGCGTCAAGTTCCACCATTGGCCCGACGACGTGCTCCTCGAGCTGCGCAAGGCTTGGGATGAGGTGATGGCGGAGGAAGTCGCTGGCGACCCGCTGCTCGCGGAAGCCTGGACTGAGTATCTCCGTTTCCGCGACGGCTATGCCGGATGGCAGTCACGTGCCTACGCCGACTGGGCGGGCTCAGCCCGGCATGCCGGCGAGTCTGAGCCCATCGAGGACTAGAGCGAGACCGGTTTCGTCGGCAAAGCCGTCGAAGGACTGTGCCACGGCTGAGACGCTGTACTCGGGCCGGCGCCCCTGCGCGGCCTTTACCACTCCCGCCGCCTCATCGATCCGGCCGGCATGGGCGAGGCTCGCGGCGAAGAGCCATCCCGGCCACCACCGCGCATTGGCAAAAGTCCCCGCGCCATAGAGTGGGCCGAGCTTTTCCGCTGCGCGGGCCGGTTCGCCCGCGAGTAAGTAGCTGAGGCCAGCGACCTGGCGGTACCAGTCGGGGGGACTCGGACTCATGCGCAGGGCCTGCTCGATCATGCCGACCGCATCCTTCGAGCGGCCCGTCAGGGCCAGCGCCTGGGCCAGCACCGCCATGTTGTCAGCGTCGCCGGGGTCGATGGCAGCCGCCGCACGGGCACTTGCCAGCGCGTCGACAGGTGAGCGCAGTTCCCTGAATGGCGCTAGCAGCCGCATCTCCGCAAGCAGCCGGTGAGAGCGATCACTTCCGCCGAGTGCCAAGGAACGTTCCACCAATTCAAGCGCCCGTTCCATCTCACGCCGGCCGCCTCCCCAGGCGAGGTGCTGGACTTCCAGCCAATAGGTGAGCCCCAGACTCGCCAGCGCGCGCGGATTCTCGGGATCCTCGGCGACAACCTGCTCGAGCAGTCGTCTTGCCCGCTCGTTGTCCTCGCGCCGCCGCCAGTCGCGTGCCTCCAGCAGTGACTCCGCCTGCTGCATGGTCGAGACAGTGACATCGGGCGCCGCCTCGATCGCGATGCGCGGCGTAGCCCACCAGAGGCTGCCAGCAACCAGCAGCAATCCCGCGGCCAACCCGCCGGCCCGAACCATCCGGAGTTTCGAGGTTCGTTGCACCAGCGACGCCAAATTCGGTTCCGAATCCAACAGCATGTATCCCCGCCGCGGCACCGTGCGCAGCAATTTGGCCCCATCCGGGCCGAGTACGCGTCGGATATCAGCCACGCAATGGGCAAGGGAATCATCGGATACGAATACGTCCGGCCAGACCTCGCGGACGAGATCGTCCTTGCTTACCAGCCTTCCACGCCGTTCGCACAGGACCTCGAGCGCCCGATAGGACTTCGGCCGGAGGAAACGCTCACAGCCCGTTCTGTCTTCAAGGCAGCCGCGCACCCGGTTAAGGACAAAACCGCCGAAGCGAATCCTGTGTGGATCATCCATGCCGGGCTCCAAGGCCATATTTCCCCATATTTGTAGCACAATTTCAGCCGTCTTTCAGGGTTCTTTCGATACTTCGCGCGCCGCTCGGCTGATCCTCGTCGATGGACAACCATCCGAGGAAGAAGAATCGCAATGCACATCTCCGCCCTACGATCCGCCGCCGTCGCCCTGTGCCTCGGTGCCGCTGCCTCGGTCGCAGCCGCCGAGACCCAGGATCCGCCTCCTTTGCTCGACACAATCGAGCTGTGGCTTGTGGCGAATTTCGGTCTGACGCCGGCGTCCGAGGCTCCCGACCTCGTGACGGCCCCCGCCTCCAGGCTTGTCGAGATCCGCTACGGCTCCGGGAGTCAGGTTTCACCCGGCGAAGTGGTGGCAGCGTACGACGAAGCCAGCCGCATCATCTATTTCACCGAAGGCTGGACCGGACGCACCCCGGCCCAGCTTTCGGTGCTGGTGCACGAGATGGTTCACCACCTGCAGGCGTCTGCAGATATGCGCTTCGCCTGTCCGGCAGAGCGGGAAGTGCTCGCCTACCGGGCGCAGGATGCTTGGCTCCAGCTGTTCGGCATGGACTTGGAGAGCACGTTCGGCATCGACCCAGCAATGTTGCTCGTCTCTACCGTCTGCACGCATTGATGCGGCTCGGGAGGCGATCGCCGCGCTTACGCAACGCCGCACCATCCCGATGATCGTTCCGTCGCGAATCGTGGGTCAGATCACGTCGATGCGCGCGGGGGCCTGAAGGTCCGCTTCCGAAACTCCGAGCCTCCAAGCTGCCGGTCCCGTTCCCGGCCTCACATTTCGCGAACAGCGGTTCAAGAGCGTGTCGATGAGCGGATGCGCTGTGGACTCTTCACCGCCGGGAACCTTTCGCGTCGACCTCCATCCAATCAGGTAGCGCCCTAGCAATTCGGTGCGCCCAATCGGAAGGACAACGCGGCGGGATTGACCGTCAGCATTTATTGGCCGTTCCGCGGCGAACCGGACCTGCGTGCGCTCGTCGAGCATATCGCCCGGCACGGCGGCC
>NZ_JAXQNM010000037.1:0-67500 GCF_034427935.1 Chelativorans sp. M5D2P16
TCCAACGACAAGGAACAGACGGTGGGACAGACGATATTTGTTGGTCGAGAGCGGGCTGCTGGCGAGGGACGTGTTTCGGCTTCGCCGGACACGGTGAAGCGGCTTGTCGGTCTTGGCTTTTCGGTTGTGGTCGAGAAGGGTGCGGGGGTTGCCTCGCGCATTTCCGATGCCGAGTACGAGAAGGCCGGGGCGAAGGTTGGCGCGGCTTCCGATGCCGGCAAGGCCGACGTGGTCTTGAAGGTGCGGCGGCCGGAGGCGGCCGAGGTCAAGGGCTATAAAAAAGGCGCGGTGGTGATCGCCGCCATGGACCCTTACGGCCACGAGGGCGAGGTTGCGGCGCTGGCGAAGGCCGGGCTGACGGCGTTCGCCATGGAGTTCATGCCGCGCATCACGCGGGCGCAGTCGATGGACGTCTTGTCCTCGCAGGCGAACCTTGCCGGCTACCGGGCGGTGATCGATGCGGCGGCGGAATATGACCGGGCGCTGCCGATGATGATGACGGCGGCGGGCACGGTGCCGGCGGCGAAGGTGTTCGTGATGGGCGCCGGCGTGGCCGGCCTGCAGGCGATCGCCACGGCGCGGCGTCTGGGCGCGGTGGTCTCGGCGACCGACGTGCGGGCGGCGGCGGGCGAGCAGGTCGCCTCGCTCGGGGCCAAGTTCGTCATGACCGAGGCCTTGAAGGACGCCTCCGGCGAGGGCGGCTATGCGCGCGAATTGACGGACGAGGAGAAAAAGGCTCAAGGAGAGCTCGTTTCCGGGCACATCGCCAAGCAGGACATCGTGATCACCACGGCGCTGATCCCCGGCCGGCCGGCGCCGAAGCTGGTATCGGCCGAGATGGTCAAGTCCATGCGGGCTGGCTCGGTGATCGTCGATCTGGCGGTCGAGCGCGGCGGCAATGTGGAGGGCGCCAAGCCCGGCGAGGTGGTGACGACGGCGGGCGGGGTGAAGATCCTCGGCCATCTGAACGTGCCGGGCCGGGTGGCGGCCTCGGCCTCGCTTCTTTATGCGCGCAACCTCTATGCCTTCCTGGAGACGCTGGTCGACAAGGAGAAGGGGGCGCTTGCCATCGACTTCGACGACGAGCTGGTCAAGGCGACGCTTCTGACCCATGCGGGCAAGGTGGTGCATCCGAACCTTGCCGAGGCGGCCCCGGCGGCCGGCGGGGCGAAGGGCGGCGCGGCGAAGAAGCCGGCGGGCGCCCAGAGAAGCGCATCCAAGAGAGGCGCAGCCAGGACCGGCACGGCCAGGAGCACGGGCGCCAAGACCGGCACGGCCAAGACCACTACGGCCAAGTCGGGTGCCGCCAAGACGGGGGCATCCGGATCTGGCGCGGCCAAGTCGGACGCCACCAAGTCGGACGCGGCCAAGTCGGACGCGGCCAAGTCGGACGCCGCCAAGCCGAAGCAGACCGCGGCCGGCGCCGCCGCACCCGCCGGGACGGCCGGCAGCACGAACACAACGGGGGGAGAGAACTGATGGAACCCACCGCAGTCGAACGGGCGCTCGAGCAGCTCGAGCGCGCCACGGCGGGCGTGCGCGCCGCCGTCGAGAACTTCGAGGCGGCCGATGCCGCCGGCGCCCTGGCGCACGGCGCCACCGGCGGGGCGGTCGACCCCTTTGTCTTCCGCTTCGCCATCTTCGTTCTGGCGATCTTCGTCGGCTACTACGTGGTGTGGTCGGTCACGCCGGCCCTGCACACGCCTTTGATGAGCGTCACCAACGCCATCTCCTCGGTGATCGTCGTCGGCGCGCTGCTGGCCGTCGGCATCTCGGCCTCGGGGCTGGCGACCGGCTTCGGCTTCGTTGCCCTGGTGCTCGCCTCGGTCAACATCTTCGGCGGCTTCCTGGTGACCAGCCGCATGCTTTCCATGTACAAGAAGAAGGACAAGTGACGTGAACGCCGAGCTTGCTTCCTTCCTCTATCTCGTTTCCGGCATCCTGTTCATCCTGGCGCTCAGGGGCCTGTCGCACCCGACGACCAGCCGGCAGGGCAATTATTTCGGCATGGCGGGCATGGGGATCGCCATCCTGACGACGCTCGCCATCGCCACGCCGTCTGCCGGCGGGCTGGGGCTGATCGTCCTCGGGCTGGCCGCCGGCGGCGGCGCCGGCGCGGTGATCGCCCGGCGCATCCAGATGACCAAGATGCCGCAGCTCGTCGCCGCCTTCCACTCGCTCGTCGGCCTTGCCGCCGTCATGGTGGCGGCGGCCGCGCTCTATTCCCCGGAAAGCTTCGGCATCGGCACGCTGGGCGCCATCCACGCCCAGGCGCTGGTCGAGATGTCGCTCGGCGTGGCGATCGGCGCCATCACCTTCACCGGCTCCATCATCGCCTTTCTGAAGCTCGACGGGCGCATGTCGGGCAAGCCGATCCTCCTGCCGGCCCGCCATGTGGTCAATGCCGGGCTCGGCCTCGCGCTGATCGTGCTGATCGCCCTGCTGGTGACGACCCAGAGCACGACGGTGTTCTGGCTGATCGTCCTGCTGTCGCTGGCCTTGGGTGTCCTGATGATCATCCCGATCGGCGGCGCCGACATGCCGGTGGTGGTCTCGATGCTCAACTCCTATTCGGGCTGGGCGGCGGCCGGCATCGGCTTCACGCTCGGCAATCTGGCGCTGATCATCACCGGGGCGCTGGTCGGCTCGTCGGGCGCGATCCTGTCCTACATCATGTGCAAGGGCATGAACCGCTCCTTCATCTCCGTCATCCTCGGCGGCTTCGGCGGCGAGACTTCCGCCGCGGCGGACGACGGCATCGAGCGCACGGTCAAGCAGGGCTCGGCGGACGATGCGGCCTATCTGATGCAGAATGCCCAGAAGGTGATCATCGTGCCGGGCTACGGCATGGCGGTGGCCCAGGCCCAGCATGCGCTGAGAGAAATGGCCGACAAGCTGAAGGCGGCGGGCGTCGAGGTGAAATACGCCATCCATCCGGTCGCCGGCCGCATGCCCGGGCACATGAACGTGCTTCTGGCCGAGGCCCAGGTTCCTTACGACGAGGTGTTCGAGCTCGAAGACATCAACGCCGAGTTCACCCAGGCCGACATCGCCTACGTGATCGGCGCCAACGACGTCACCAACCCGGCCGCCCGCGACGACAAGGCCTCGCCCATCTACGGCATGCCGATCCTCGACGTCGACAAGGCCCGCACCTGCCTGTTCGTCAAGCGCTCCCTCGGCTCCGGCTACGCCGGCATCGACAACACCCTGTTCTACAAGGACGGAACCATGATGCTGCTCGGCGACGCAAAGAAAATGACCGAGGACATCGTCAAGGCACTCGAACAGTAGGTGCTCGTTTCAAGCAATCCGAAGCCCGGCCCTCGCGCCGGGCTTTTTCGTTGGTGGTCCCCGAGAGCCGACCGCCCTAGATATCCCGGAACGACGGACCGTGCGAACGGAGACCAGGGACATGGTTGCTCTCATCTGGCTCGGGGCACTGCTGGTCATCCTGGGCCTCATCCACATGGCCTATGTGACTCTCTGGAGCCGGCGGCTGAGCGATCCGCCGCGATCGCAGCATGGCACCGACGATACGACGCTGGAGCCTCCCAGGCAGGGGCTGCGCTTCCTCGGCTTCGGGCGCAACTGGCTGGGCGCGCTCCTGTTCGTTCTGGGCCTCCTGCTTCTGTTGTGGGGCGCGGCTTTTTAGAGCCTGTCACGCCCGGCTACAGCGTGGTGCGAAAGCAATTCCGATTTTCAGGGGGTGTCGGCGCGGGAGCCTGGGCCGCACCGTAATGCTGCTGCCCGGCACTGACATTCCCGCTTTGCTCCGGATTCCGGCCGACCTGTCTTCATCAAGCTTACGGGGCCGAGCGCAGCTGAAAGGCACTGACGCCGACGGCGATATTGAGACCTGTCTGGGCCTGCAGGCTGACCGGCTGGAGGACCAGGTTGCGGTCACCCTCGCTTACCAGGATGTTGGCGCCGCCGCCGACCCCGGCGGTCACTTCCGCGCTGGGGCCGACATAATTGCCTTCCAGCGCGCCGGGGGCGTTCGGTTCCGCCGTCGTCGGGGCCAGTACGAGCCACCGCATCACGCGTTCGCTCGTCGCTCCGATCTCGAGCCCGAAGCGGTTGACCACGCCGACATAGCTTTCCGGCGGGCGTGTGTCGTCGGCCGGCTGGAAGGTGCAGGAAAACTCCTTCGAGGAGATGACCGCCAGTTCCATCCCGCCTTCGATGATACAATCGAGGAAGCCCACTTCCGTGCGCTCCTGTGCGGCGGCGGGGAGGGCGGAGGTGGCGGCTGTAAACGCCGCGGCGGCCATGAGAACTGTGCCTTTGCGCATGATCGAGAACTCCCGTTTTTCCTGCCGGGCAAACGGAAGGAGGCGGTGTTCGTTCCAAACGGCCTTCGAGAGGCCGCGGGCCGCAGGGTGATCAGACGCTCGAGCCTTTGGTGCGCGCGAGTCCCTCGCGGGCCGGTGCGTACTCGGGGTCGAGCTGCAGCGCGCGGGCGTAGGAGCGCGCCGCACGGTCGTTCTCGCCGCGCCCTTCATAGACAAGCGCCTGGTTGGCCCAACTCTCGGCCAGGTCTTCGTTGAGGCGTATCGCGGTGTTGAAATCGCTAAAGGCGTTTTCCTCGTCGCCGATGGCGAGATAGGACAGCCCACGCCCGTTATAGGCATAAGGCTGGCTGGGCGCCAGCGAGATGGCGGAGGCGAAGTCCTCGATGGCGAACTGGTGCTGGTTGCTCGCCTGGTAAAGCAGCCCACGCCGGTAGTAGGCGCGCGGGTCGGTGGTATCGAGCTGGATCGCCTGCTCGAAATCGCTAAAGGCATCGCTCGTGCGGCCGGCCAGGCGGTAGATCTCGCCGCGGCCGATATAGGCGGCGTCGTAGCGGGGATTGAGTTCGATGGCCTTGTTGTAGTCGGCCAGCGCTTTCTGCTGGTCGCCCATATAGCGGTGGATGAGCGCCCGGTTTGCATAGGCACGGAAGGAACGCGGGTCGAGCGCGATCGCCTGATCGAAGTCCCGCAAGGCCTCGCGGTACTGGCCGGCCCGGCCGTAGGCGCTGCCACGGATGTTATAGCCTTCCGGATCGTTGGGCGTGCGCTCGATCACCGCCGTGAGCGAGGCGATGTTCTCCTCCGAGCCCTGCGCGGCATCGATCGGTGCCAGGCTGCTCAACGGTTCGGTGGTGCTGCAGGCGGCCAGCGACAGCATCGCCGTCAGGGCGAGGGCGGTTCGCCCGGCACGGAAATACCGGTTCGCGGCGGTCATCGCATCAGACATCGCAGTTCCTGTCTTTCCCTGTTGTCCCCCGCCCCCGGGCCAAAGCCGTTCAATAAAAAAGGTGGCGGCGATGAGACTCGTCGCGCCACCTTGCGCACCAAAACCGCGGAAAGAGACGAAATCTGGGCGTTCAGCGCGCCGCGGCCCGTCCGCCGATGATGCCTTCCCGCTGGGCGCGCTTGCGCGCCAGCTTGCGCGCGCGGCGGACCGCCTCGGCCTTTTCGCGGGCGCGCTTTTCGGAAGGCTTCTCGTAATGCCCGCGCATCTTCATCTCGCGGAAGATGCCTTCGCGCTGCATCTTTTTCTTGAGCGCGCGAAGCGCCTGATCAACATTGTTGTCGCGGACGAGTACCTGCACTCTCTCGTTTCCTGTCGAAGCGTTGATATCCGGTGGTCCGACCCCAGCTCGAGCGGGTTCAACACCACCATCCCGCGGCAGGATTCCACCGCAGGCTAATCGCAGATAGCAAAGTCCCGGGCTTTTGTCGAGCCCGAAAAAGGGGAACAGTACTCCGGCTTTTCGGTTAGGCCTCGCAGCGGAGAACGCGCCGAAAGGGTCTTCTTGAGGACGTCCATCTGGATAGCCATCGGCATTTTCGTCGCCGTTGCGGCATGGCTTGCAAGCGGGCTCTTGATCGACGGCCGCGGGCAGGACGAGGCGACGGAGACCCCGGCGCCGCAGCCCACCCTGGTGGCGGTCCGCCCGTCGACGGCCGAAGAAGTTCCCCAATACATCTACGCCCAGGGCGTGGCCGAGCCCTATCGCACGACGGAGGTCATCTCCACGGTCGGCGGCACGCTCGCCGCGGTGGAGGCACAGCAGGGCGACACCGTCGAGGCGGGCACGGTGCTGGCGCGGGTGCGGCTGGATGCGCGCCAGAGCCGTCTCGTCAGCACCGAGGCGCGAGTGGAAAGCCTCGAGGCGGATCTCGAGGCGCTGTTGGAACTCGAGGCGCAGGGTTTTGCAACACCGGCGCGCGTACGCGAACTGCGCTCGCAGCTCGAAGAAGCCCGCGCCGAGCTCGAGCGTGTGCGCGAGGAGATACGCGATACCACCATCGAGGCGCCGATCTCCGGCATCGTCAGCGACGTCTTCGTCAACAGCGGCGAGGCCGCGCCGGTCGGAACCTCGATCGCGCGCATCGTCGACAACGCTCCCCTGCGCGTCGCGCTCCACATTTCGCAGCGCGACATCGGCAGCGTCGATGTCGGCCGTGCGGCCGTGGTGAGCTTCGCCACCGGCGATCTCGCCAAGGGCCGGGTGTGCTTCGTGGCGCCGGCGGCCGACCCGCAGACCCGCACCTTCCGCGTCGAAATACGCGTGCCCAATGCCGAGCGACGGATCCCCTCCGTCGTCAGCACGGAGGTGCGGTTCCAGACCGGGCAGGCCGCTGCCCATTTCATCTCCCCGGCCATTCTGGCGCTGAGCGATGCGGGTGATCTCGGCGTGAAGGCGGTCAACGAAGACGGCCGGGTGCGCTTTTATCCGGTCGAGATCGTGCGCGCGCAGGGCGACGGCATCTGGGTCGGCGGCCTTCCGCAACGGCTGCGCCTGATCACCATCGGGCAAGGGTTCGTGCGTGAAGGGGAGAGCGTACGCATCCGCGAGGGGGATGGCGGGGCGGAAACCGCCGCGCGCGGGGCGGCCGGCGGCGCGCGACTGCCGACGGCCACTGTCGAATCTCCGGAATTCGAAGGCGCGGAGGCGCTCGCCGATCCACCGCCGGCGGAAGAGCTGTGCCGGGGCACGGCGGCGAATTCGATGCTAACCGGCGCAGTGCAGTCCGGTTCCCGTGGCGCGGCGGAGGTGCAGGAGGCGCAGCCGGGCTCTAGAAGCGGGAGCACGGAGGGCTTGGAACAGCCGGCGCCGAGATCGACGGCGATGCCCGATGCGGGAACTTCGCAAACGGGCATCATGCCCCGGGCGCCTTCGGTCGAGCCGAGTTCACCGGTCATACCGACGCCTTCACTGCAGCGGTCTTCGCCCCAGGGCACCGACGGTGGTCCCGAAGGTGCGAGCGGAAGCGGTGCCGCGAGCGATGCACCGCCATCTCCGTCGGGCGACACGATCGGAGGCGGCGCGCAATGAGGGCGATCATCGACGCGGCTTTCAGCCGGAACCGGGTGGTGGCCATTCTCTTCGGGCTGATCCTGGTCGCGGGTGCCTTTGCCTATACGGTCATTCCCAAGGAATCGGCGCCGGACGTTCCCATCCCCGTCATCTACGTATCGGTTGCCCAGCAGGGCATTTCGCCCGAGGACGCGGTGCGGCTTCTTTTGCGCCCGCTCGAGACGGAACTGCAGTCCATAGAAGGGCTCGACGAAATGTCTTCCGTCGCCGCCCAGGGCTACGCCGCGGTCACGCTCGAATTCATCGCCGGGTTCGACGCCGATCAGGCCGAGCAGGACGTGCGCCAGGCCGTAGACCGGGCGAGCGCGGAGCTTCCACAGGGTGCGGAAGAGCCGGTCGTGCGCGAGGTCAACGTCGCGCTGTTTCCGGTTCTCACGGTCATGCTCTCCGGCCCGATCTCGGAACGCGCGCTGATCGATCTGGCCGAAGAGTTCCAGGACCGCTTCGAAGCGCTCACCGATGTCTTGGAGGTGGATATCGGGGGTGCCCGTGACCAGGTTCTGGAAGTATTGATCGATCCGACGGCGCTCGAAAGCTACGACGTGCCCTTCGAGCAACTGCTTGCCGGTATCGAGCGCAACAATCAGCTTGTCACTGCGGGCGCCATCGACACAGGTGCGGGCAAGCTGTCGCTCAAGGTGCCCGGCGTCATCGAGAACATCGACGACGTGCGCAATATCCCGCTGAAGGTTTCCGGGGACGCGGTCGTCACGGCGGGCGATGTCGCCGTCGTGCGCCGCGGCTTCGAGGATCCGAGCGGCTTTGCCCGTATCAACGGCCAACCGGCCGTGGCACTCGAGGTCAAGAAGCGCATCGGCGCGAACATCATCGAGACGGTCGAGGCGGTGAAGGCGATCGTCGAGGACGGCCGGGACATGATCCCGCAGAGCGTGTCGGTCACCTATCTGCAGGACCAGTCGACCGAGGTGCGCGAGACGCTGAGCGATCTGCAGAACAACGTGATGGCGGCGGTCCTGCTGGTGATGATCGTCATCGTGGCCGCGCTCGGCTGGCGCAACGGGCTTCTGGTGGGACTTTCCATTCCCGGCTCCTTCCTCGCCGGCATCCTGATCATCTGGTGGATGGGGTTCACGCTCAACATCATCGTCCTTTTCAGCCTCATCCTCGTTCTCGGCATGGTGATCGATGCGGCGGTGGTCTCGACCGAACTGGCCGACCGCCGCACGGCCGGAGGTCTGGCGCCCAACGATGCATACCGGGCGGCGGCCAAGCGCATGTCCTGGCCGATTTTCGCCTCCGTGCTGACGACGCTGGTGGTGTTCTTCCCGCTTCTGTTCTGGACCGGCGTGGTCGGCGAGTTCATGAAGTTTCTCCCCATGACGGTCATCCTCGTCCTGTCCGCCTCGCTCGTCATGGGTCTGGTTTTCATCCCCGTTCTGGGTGGACTGATCGGCCGCCGCAATCCACGTGCCGCGCAGGAGGAGAAATCGCTGGCGGCCGCCGAGGAAGGCGATCTGGAGGATCTGGGCGGCTTCACCCGGGGCTATGTGGGCATCCTGCGGCGGACGTTGCGCTGGCCCGGCACCATCCTGCTTGCGACCGCGCTCCTCCTAGTTGCGGCCGTGACGGCCTACGGGTTTTTCGGCCGCGGCGTCGAGTTTTTCCCGCAGATCGAACCACGTTTCATCCAGGCGACGGTGAAGGCGCGCGACAATCTTTCCGTGCACGAGAAGGATGCGCTGGTGCGCCAGGTGGAAGATGCCGTGCTCGGCACGGAGGGGCTGGAAAATATCTATGCGCGCACGGTCGACGAAGGTGCCGGCGCCGAGAACGTCTCTGCCGATACGATCGGGATCCTGCAACTCGACCTTCTTGACTGGGACGAGCGGCCACGTGCGGCTGATATCATAGACGAGGTGCGGGCGCGCACGGCGGAGATTCCCGGGATCGATATTCTCGTGGCCGAACAGGAGGCGGGACCGGGCCAGGCCAAGCCGGTGGAACTGCGCCTTTCAGGCGGCGACGGCGAAGCCATGGAAGCGGCGGCGGAAGAGGTTCGCGCCTTGATGGAGGAATTGGGCGGCTTCACCGATGTCGCGGATGACAGGCCGGTGCCAGGTGTCGAATGGCGTCTTCTTGTCGACCGTGAGAGCGCTGCCCGTTTCGGCGCGGATGTGACGATGCTCGGGCAGGCCGTGCAGCTTCTCACCCAGGGGCTGCAGCTTGCCGAATACCGGCCGCCGGACGTGGAGGACGCGGTCGACATCCGCGTGCGCTTTCCCGCCCGCGAGCGCACGCTGGACGGTCTTTCGCGTCTGACCGTGCCCACCGAGCGCGGCCAGACGCCGATCACCAATTTCGTGACGATAGAGCCCGCGCCGCGCACGGGCATCATCCATCGCGTCGGCTCTCGGCGCGTGGTGACGGTCGAAGCCGATGTCGCGGAAGGTCTGCTTCCGGCCGAAAAGACCGCCGAGCTTCAAAGCGCTATCCAGGAGGCCGGTCTTCCGGCGGGCGTGACGGCCGAATTCGTTGGACAGCAGGAGGAAATCCGCGACGCCCAGAATTTTCTTTTGAGCGCTTTCCTCGCTGCCATCGCGCTCATGTTCCTGGTGATCGTCACCCAGCTCAACAGCATCTACCAGGCGCTGGTCGTGATGAGCGCGATCGTCTTTTCCATCGCCGGCGTGATGATCGGGCTCCTGATCACAGGACGGCCTTTCGGCGTCGTCATGGGCGGGATCGGCGTGATCGCGCTGGGTGGCATCGTCGTCAACAACAACATCGTCCTGATCGACACTTACAACGAGATGCGCGCCAAGGGCTATGAGATGCGCGAGGCAGCGGTTCGCACCGGTGCCCAGCGCCTGCGACCGGTGCTTCTCACTTCCGTCACCGACATTCTGGCGTTGATGCCGATGGTGCTGGCGCTCAATATCGATCTGCTCAATCGCCAGATCAAGTATCGCGCGCCGTCCACCCAGTACTGGACGGAACTTTCGACCACGGTGGCCGGTGGATTGGCCTTCGCTACCTTCCTGACGTTGATCCTGACCCCTTGCATGCTCCTGCTGGGCCACCGCGTGCACGAGCGGGTCGCACGCCTCCGGCAGCGCTGGTCCGGCCGGAGGGAAGCCGAAGCGGCGGAATGAAGACGGCTGCAGCCCCTCGTGGTTCGACAGGCTCACCATGAGGGCGAAGGCCAAAATTATCCTGCACAGGTTTAGGTACGATTGATCGACACGCCGCCATCGGCGAGCATGGCCGATCCGGTTACGAAACTGGCCGCATCGGAGGCGAGGAAGAGCGCGGCGCGGGCGATCTCCTCCGGTTTCGCCACCCGCTTGAGTCCGTGCAGTCCTTCGACGAACGCTCTTTGCTCCGCCGTCTTGAAGGTGGCGGCCGGCGTGTCCGTGCCGCCCGGCAGGAGGGCGTTCACGCGAATGCCCTTCGGCCCGTATTCGGCGGCCAACACCTGGCTGAGCCCCACGAGGCCCGCTTTCGACGCCGCATAGGCGCTCATCCCCGGCATGCCGACCGTGTGCCCGACGAAGCTGGAGGTGAAGACGAGGGCGCCGCCGCCACGCTCCAGCATGGCCGGAATCTGGTGCTTGGCGGCGAGGAAGGCAGCCGTGAGGTTTACCGTCAGCGTCTCTTCCCATTGCGCGCGCTCCAGCTCCGTCACCGGGGCCAGCGCCCCGACGATGCCCGCATTGTTGAAGGCGATGTCGAGGCCGCCGAAGTGCTCCCGCGCATGGGCCACGAGCGCTTCGGCGTGCGCTTCGTCGGCCACGTCGCCGGCGAGTGCGGTGGCTTCTCCGCCCGCCGCGCGAATTTCCGCCGTCAGAGCCTCCAGCTCGGATTTGCGCCGCGCGCTGACAATGAGCCGTGCGCCGGCTTCGGCAAAGAGTTTCGCCGCCGCCCGCCCGATGCCGGAGCTGGCTCCGGTGACGATGGCGACCTTGTTTTCCAGTGAAGACATTTTTGCATCCTTTCGCTATTGCACCGGCCGTTTGCCTGCACATCGCCTTGCTCGCAGACGCAGGGTGGGGCGGGCCACCCGAAAACCGGCCCGCGCGACCTGGCGCAGAACGGCAGTACCGTTGCAATCAGCGGTTCGGGAACCTGGAACCTTGCTCCTGCGTTGCCGTGAAAAAGGAACCCGTCTCATGCCTCGACCCGACAAGCGCAATGACCGTGATGCTCCCGACTCCCAGGAACGCGAAGAAGAGTTGGAAGAAGGCCTGGAAGAGACCTTCCCCGCCAGCGATCCCGTGTCGGTGACGCGCGCCACGAGGACCGGCGCTCCCGGTGAGCTCGCGAAGAAGCGAAAACGCGCCGTGCAGCACGACGCGGAAGATGAGAATCTTGAAATAGGCCTGGAGGACACCTTTCCGGCCAGCGACCCCGTGTCAGCGACCACGAGCACCCATGCTGGGCCGCCGGGAAAGAAGAAATAGCCACCGCGAGGGCATGTTTCGGCCTCTTTTGTCCTTCCTGGCATTTCCTCCGAGACGAGTTCTTGCCGAGCGCTGCTCACCCGCTTTGCGCGTGCGCCCACGCGTTGCACGGCAAGACGAGGGCGGTCGCTTCCCGATGGTGGCCGTCGACCAGATTTTCTTGCAATATGCGTTGAACTGTTATTGAATTTTTGAAGGCGATGATCGCCGATCAGAACACCCGCTGGCGTATTCGCCGCTTTTAGTCAGGATATCGACGGATGTACGATCCCGCCGCTAGGCAGGCCAGCTATCTGGTCGGTGCAAAGGAGCTTTTGCAGGGCCTCCGTCACGGCGGAGTGGGGGTCTGGCGGTGGCGGGTTGATGGCGACGAACTGTTGTGGACCGACAATCTCGAATCCGTGCACGAGGATGACAATGTCGCCTATGACGGCACGCTCGAGAGCTTTCGCCGCGATCTTCATCCCGAAGATTTCGACCGCGTGTGGAAGGCGGTTTCCGAGGCCGTGGCCGATCGCGCCGATTACAACGTCGTCTACCGTACCCGTCCCAAGGCCGACGGCACCTTCCGCTGGATCGAGGCCCGCGGCGGACTGGTGTCGGAGGACGGTGTCACCTGGCTCACCGGCATCTGCCTGGACGTCACGGATCGCGTTGAAGCGGAGCACGAGCTGCAGCGCCGGCTGAGGCAGCAGAAGGCGATTGAGGAATTCGGCAGCTTTGCCATCGGCGAGTCGAGCCTTGAGGCCGTGACGGACAGGGCGGTGAGGATCGCCGCCGAGGTGCTCGAAGTGCCATTGTCGGAGATTCTGCAGTTCGAAGACCAGGGCCACCAACTGCGGCTGATCGCCGGTGTGGGCTGGAACGAAGGTCTGGTGGGACGCGGCACCATCGGCGTCGACCGGGACTCCCAGGCAGGGTTCACCCTTTTGGAGAACCGTCCGGTCGTGGTGGACGATCTGCGCACGGAGACCCGTTTCAGCGGGCCGGAAGACCTGCATGTTCACGGTGTGGTCAGCGGGATGAGCACTGTGATCGCCGGCGCGGCCGGCAGGCCCTTCGGCATATTCGGGGTGCATACGCGGGAGCTGCGGCGTTTCGACCGTGCCGACACGGAGTTTCTGACCGCGCTCGCCAACATCGTTGCCAACAGTGTACGGCAGATCGCCGCCGTCGATCATCGTCTGCTGCTGGTGCGCGAAATGGCGCACCGGGCAGGCAATCTGTTGCAACTCGTCGATACGCTGGCGCATCGGACCTTTTCTCCCGACCGCGATCTCGACGAAGCCCACCGCATATTCTCCAGCAGGCTGAGTTCCCTTTCACGCGCCAACTACCTGATTGCCAAGGGCGGCTGGTCGCTGACGCGCTTTTCGGCCCTGGCGAAAGAAACGCTGGAGCCCTTTCGCGAGCGTGTGCGCCTCGACGGGGAAGACGTGCTGCTGCCGCCGGAGTTGTGCTTCGATCTCGGTCTCGTGCTGCACGAACTGTCCACAAATGCCGTCAAGTATGGCTGCCTCGCTTCGGAAGAGGGTATGGTCGACCTGCGCTGGTCAGTGGTCGACGATGCCGAAGGGGAGAAATGCTTCAGGCTGGAATGGCGCGATGAAACGGCAGCCGGCCACGCGCACGGACACGGAACCGGGTTCGGTTCCAAGCTTATGCAACTTATCATCGAGCGTAAATGGAGCGGGACGATCGAATCGCCCGCCACGAGCGGCTATCGCTTCGCATTCCTGATTCCGCTGTCGGCCGGAGCAAGGTGCCTGCCGGAAGACCAATAGCCGCCACCGTCTTCGACGGCCCTGCGCCGCCATGTTCGCGGTGCGCGGTGGGGCTTGCCGAATCGTCCGTTCGTGTGCATCCATAGTAAGGGGCGCAGCAGTCGGATCGGCGTTTTCGTGAACTATTTTGCTGCAGCGCTTGCCCGCCGCGATCAGGAAGTGGGCGAAGGTTTCGTCCTCGAGTCGGCCAGACGCTCGCTGCTCGAGCACTACGGGCATTTCGCTCTTGCCTATTCCGTGGCGTTTCAGCCGGGGTTGCTGCGCTTTGGCGATGAGACCGGCTTCATCGCCTATCGGATGGTGGGCCGCACGGCCTTTGCACTTGCCGATCCGCTGGCGCCGCGCGCGCAATGGGAGCGCCTCGTTGACGCCTTCGTGGCGCAGAAGGAGGATGTGACGTTCTGGCAGGTCTCGCACGGGATGGCCGCGATCCTCGCCGGGCGCGGTTTCAGCGTCAACGAATTGGGCCTGGAGAACTGGATCGATCTCGACGGATATGATTTTTCGGGGCCGAGGAAGCGCAGTTTCCGCACCGCCGAAAACCGGCTCACCCGAAGCGGGCACCGCGTCGCGGAGATGCCGCTGGGTGTGTTCGATCCTGCCCGGCTGGAAGCCATATCGCTCGGCTGGCGCCGCACGCGGACGACCAAGCGGCGCGAGCTTTCCTTTCTCGTGCGCCCCGTCGTGCTTCATGACGAGCCGGGCGTGCGCAAGTTCTTCCTGCTCGATCGTGACGACAAGCCGGTCGCGTTCGCATTCTTCGACCCGCTCTATGAAGAAGGCAGGATTGTCGGCTATCTCTCGGCGACACGCCGCTGGCTTCCGGATGCCGACCCCCTGTCGGCCTATTTCCTGGTGCGTCGGGCAATCGAGACGTTCCAGCATGAAGGCGTTCCCCGCCTTTATTTCGGGCTCATGCCCTTCCATCGGATTGAAGACAAGGAGTTCACCAAGGACTGGCTGACGCGGCGGGCCTTTCGCTTCATCTACACGAATCCGATCGCCCAGCGCCTGGTCTATCCCACCCAGACGCTGGCCAGGCACAAGGAAGGCTACGGCGGCGAAAGCCGCCAGACCTACTGTGCCATGAACAAGATTCCGTCCCTGCCGCGGCTTTTGAAGCTCATCCGCGCCTGCGGGGTCGTGTAGGCGAGGTTCACCTGCCTTCGTGGGCAGCCTCCAGGCCGGCGATGTCGAACTTCACCATCTTCAACATCGCCTCGGTGAGGCACCTTCGCCTGCGGCGCCCAGGCCGGGGGCGCTGCATCGAGGGCGTTTCCGTCACACCGCCGTGATGCCGCCGTCGGCGGCCAGTGCCTGGCCGGTCATGAAGCTGTTGGCCGGGTCGGCGGCGAACAGGATGACGTTCAGCACCTCGTCGACCTCCGCCAGCCGCTTCATGGGCACGCCGCGCGTCAGGCCGGCCTCTGCCCTGGTGCTTGCGACAGGAGACATCTTCAGCGTTTCCGTCACCATCTCCGTGCGCGAAAAGGAGGGGCACACGGCGTTGATGCGGATGCCCCTGGTGGCGTATTCGGCGGCGGCAGCGCGCGTCAGGCCGATGACCCCGTGCTTTGCAGCGGTATAGGCGGCAAGGCGCGGCGCGCCGGCGAGCCCGGCCACCGATGCGACGTTGACGATGGCACCCTTGCGTCCGCTGGCGCGGTGCTGCCGTTCCATCACCGGCAACTGGTGCTTCATCGCATAGAAGACACCCATCAGGTCGACGTCGATGACGCGGCGGGCCTCCTCCGAGGGGATGAGATGGAGCTTCACGAAGGTCTGGGCGATTCCGGCATTGTTGATGGCGATGTCGAGCCCGCCGAAGCGCTCGCGGGCCAGGTTGACCAGCCCTTCCGAGAGGCTTTCGTCGACCACGTCGCCGGGCAGCACCGCCGTCTCCGCATCCAGCGAAGCCGCGAGAGCTTCGAGGCTCGCCTTGTCGAGGTCCGACAGGACGAGACGCGCGCCCGCTGCGGCGAGCTTTTTTGCCAGAGGCCGGCCGAAGCCCCCGGTTGCTCCCGTCAAGAGAACCGTCAGCCCGTCAAAGCACGCCATTCAGCGCCCCTTTTTCCCGGTTGCGCGGCAGGCTCGTGGCGGTATTGCGTTCACCCGCTCCAGATTGCATCGACCGGTTTCCTCATCGATTTGTTGGGCGAAAAGGCGCTCGACAGCGGTTCACCGGCCTTTTCCCGGTTTGCGGCTGCGGCGTCAAGCATGCTTTCACGAAAGGCGACGGCGGGCCGGAGTGGGCGCTCACGCCGCATCTTCCCCTGTCCGGTCCGGCATGGCCAATGTCAGCCATCGCGCGGTGAGGGCGGGCTTGGGACTGTTCTCGATTTCCACCGTCACGTCGTAATGGGATTCGACGATGCCCGACGGTCGCACCTTCATCTCGGCCAGCGCGAAGCGGGCGCGAATACGAGCGCCCGATTTCACCGGGTTCAGGAACCGGACGCGGTCAAAGCCGAAATTCACGCCCATCTGCGCGCCCTCGAGCCGCGGGACCGCCTCGAAAATCATAGTGGAAAGCAGGGACAAGGAAAGGAAGCCGTGGGCGATGGTGCCGCCATAGGGCGTTTCGCGGGCGGCCCGCTCGGGGTCGGTGTGAATGAACTGGTAGTCGTCGGTCGCGGCGGCGAACTGGTCGATCATCTTCTGCGACACCGTGCGCCAGTTGGAAATGCCCACCTCCTGGCCCACCATCGCCTTGGCTTCGTCAATCCCTATCGTTTCCATCCCTAACCAATCACTCTCCATTTGCCACCGCGCCCGCCGATTCGCCCGACGGGCACCAATCCCATGCTGCACCGGTGACGCGCCGTCAATCAGCATGGGGAGCGCGCATGGTCGCCTGCCGCCCAGCGCACAGATACCGTGCTGTGCCGGCGATGTCATGAGGGTGCTTGAGAGCGGTGTTCGTATGGTGCGGCGCCGTGCCGCGCGCCGGTGCCTATCGGGACTGCGACGCCGCGTGCTTCAGCTCGCGTTCGAGGCGGGCCTCCTCCTCCACCTTCGGCGTTATGAAGCGGCCGAGAAGGAGATAGGCGACGGGAGTGAGATAGAGGGTGGAGAGCGCCGAGAGGCCCAGCCCGCCGACGATCACCCAGCCGAGTGCGATGCGCGCCTCGGCCCCTGCGCCACTCGCCAGCACCAGCGGCACGCCGCCGACCACGGTGCAGATCATCGTCATGGCGACGGGGCGCAGACGAATGAGCGAGGCCTGCTCGATCGCCTCGCGCACCTTCAGTCCGCGGTCGCGCAGCTGGTTGGCGAATTCGACGATCAGGATTCCGTTCTTGGCCATGATGCCGACGAGCAGCACCAGCCCGATCTGGCTGTAGACGTTCAGGCTCGTGCCGGTCAGAAGCAGGGCGAAAACCGCGCAGGCGAGCCCGAGCGGTACGGTGGCCATGATGATGAGTGCGCTGACGAAGCTTTCGAACTGTGCGGCGAGCACCAGAAGGATGATGACCACGGCAAAGCCGAAGATCGTCAGCATGCTGTTGCCGGTCTCGCCGAGCGTCGCCGCCTCGGCCAGCGGGATGATGCGCGCGCCGGGGGGCAGGTGGGGCTCGGCGATTTCCTTTGCCCGTGCAAGCGCCGCGCCGAGGGCGAATTCGTCGCCGAGCCCGGATGTGATCTCCACCACGCGCATCTGCGACTCGCGGTCGAGCGAAGGCGGCACCGGCTCCTCGCGCAGCGTCGTGATGGTGGAGAGCGGCACGAAGCGTCCGTCGCCGGTCCTGACGAAGATGTTCTCGAGGTCGGTCGGATCGTTGACCGGGTTGGTGGACGAGAGAAGCTTCACGTCGAAGCTCTTGTCGTCGATGAAGATCGAAGCGACCTGCCTGCCGTCGAGCAGCGCCTGGATGGCTTCGCCCATGCCGTCGATGCTGATTCCCAGGTCGGTGGCGCGCTGGCGGTCGATATCGATCTTGAGCTGCGGCTGCGTGGCGTCTTCGGAAAGGCGCGGGCGGTCGAAGCGCGGATCCTTCTCCATCTCCGCGACGATGGTCATGGCCACGTCCGTCAGCTTTTCGTAATTGCTTCCGGCGACGGCGAAACGAAGGCCGCTGCCGGAGCCGCGGATGCCCAGGCTGTTCGGCTGAAAGGCGAAGGCGCGCACACCGGGCACGCGGGCGGCCAGCACGTTCACCTCGTCCAGGATCTCCTGCTGGCTGCGTTCGCGCTCTTCCCATGGGGCTAGGCCCAGGACGAGGAAGGCGCTGTTGGTGCTGCCGCGTCCGGTGATGGAGAAGGTGCTGCGGATTTCGCCGCGCTCGCGCAAGGGCTCGATCAACCCCTCGATCTGCCGCATCTTGCCGGCAAGATAGTCGAGGCTGACGCCCTGCGGAGCGGAAACGCGCATGAAGGCGACCGAACGGTCCTCATTCGGCGTGAGCTCCGATTTCACCGTGCCGAACAGCCCGTAGGCCGTGGCCGCGAAGAGCGCGGAGACGAGCAGCACCACGGCGGGGGCGTTGAGGCAGAAGCGCAGCGTCCTCTCGTAAAGACGCGCAAGGACACCGCCGAAACGTTCGATCACTCCGGGCCGTCTCTCCTCCGCCTCAACGTCACCGGTGGCGAGGAGGCGCGAGGCCAGCATCGGGCACAGCGACAGCGCGACGATCGAGGACAGGAACACGGCGATCGCCAGAACGAAGCCGAACTCGCGGAACAGGCCTCCGGCCTGGCCGGGGAGAAAGGAAAGGGGCACGAACACCGCAACCAGCGTGGCCGTGGTGGCGATGACGGCGAAGAAGACTTCCTCGGTGCCGAGGGTTGCGGCGGCCCGCGGCCCGATGCCCTGGTTGCGCCGCCGGACGATGTTTTCCAGCACCACGATGGCGTCGTCCACCACGAGACCGGTTGCCAGGACCAGCGCCAGCAGGGTGAGGATGTTGATCGAGAACCCCGCCAGGTAGATGGCCGCGACCGTGCCGATGAGCGCGACGGGGATCGCCACGCCCGGAATGATGGTCGCCCGCACATCGCGCAGGAACAGATAGATGACGAGCAGCACGATCGTCACCGAAATGCCGAGGGCGATTTCCACTTCGTGGATGGCGCCGCGGATGAAGGTGGCGTCGTCGCTGGTGACGGCTATGCTTATACCCTCGGGCAGGATGGGCCTCAACTCCTCCACCGCCGCGCGCACGCCGGTCGAGATGTCGAGGGTGTTCGACTGCGCCTGGCGCACGATGCCGAGGCCGATGCCGGGCTTGCCGTTGGAGCGAAGGCGGCTTTCGCCGATATCGGGCCCGAGCGTCACCGTCGCCACGTCGCCCAATCGCACGTTGCGCGTCAGTTGGATGGCTTCCAGGTCCTCCGGCGTGGTGATCGAAGCCGTCGCGCGCACGACGAGGTCCTGCGTGTTGTTGGTCAGGGATCCCGCGGGGCTGTCGAAGGCGACGCTGGACAGCGCGTTGCCGATGTCGCCGACCGTCATGCCGAGGCTTGCGAGCCGGGCCTGGTCGATGTCGACGCGGAAGATCTTGTCCCGATCGCCGTAGACCTGGACGCTCGCGACCCCGGGGACGGCGGCGAACCTGTCGACGATCTCGTCCTCCACATAGACGGTCATGTCCTCCACGCTCATCGTCTCGGAGGTGACCGCCAGGCGCAGGACAGGTTGCGCATCGTCGTCGGCCTTGACGATGGTCGGCGTGTCGGCATCGTCGGGCAACTGGCTCTGAATCTGCCCGACCGCGTCGCGCACGTCCGAGGCGGCGGTATCCAGGTTCACGCTCTCGCGGAACTCGATCGTTATCCGGCTCCTGCCGAACGAGGATGAGGAGGAGATGGCGGAAACGCCGGCGATGCGCGAGACCGCGCCCTCGATGACGGCGGTGATCTCCCGGTCGATGGTTTCGGCGGCCGCGCCGTCGAAGCGCGTGGTGACGGAAATGACCGGGCGGTCGACATCGGGCAGCTCGCGCACCTCGACCCCGAACAGCGCGGCCAGGCCGGCCACCGCGATCAGCGTGTTCACCACGAAAGCGAAGACGGGACGGCGGATGAAGAGCGCCGTGATGCCCCGGCTGGCCTGATCGGTGTTCCCCGCGGTCATCGGCGCATCCCTCACGAGCCGCGCACGGCGAGGTCGTTGTCCCCGCCGCCGGCGATCGGCACACCCTCGCGCACGGCATGCACCCCTTCGACCACGACCTGGTCTCCTTCGGCGAACTCACCCTCGACGAGAATCGCGTCGGCGTTGCGCTGGACGATCTCCACCGGCGTGCGCTGCGCTATGCCCTCGCGTACCACCCAGACATAGGCACCGTCGGTGCCCCACTGGACGGACAGCGGATCGACCGCGGGAAAGGTCTCACCTTCGAAGCGCATGCTGATCCGGAAGGCCATGCCCGAGCGCAGCGTATCGGCCGGATTCTCGATCAGCGCCTGGATGCGGATCGTCCGGCTTTCCGGGTCGACCTGGTTGTCGATCGCGCGGACGGTGCCGCGATAGGACTCGTTCGGCCGCGCGACGGAGGACGCCGTCAGCGCCGCACCGATCGTTATCGCCGGCGCGTACCGTTCCGGTGCCCAGAAATCGACGAGGATCTGCGAACGGTCGGCAATGGTGGCGATCTCGTCGGAGGAGGTGACATAGTCACCCGGAGAAACCGGCAATATGCCCACCACGCCGTTGATCGGCGCCACGATCCGGCGCCGCTCCAGCGCCAGGCGCGCCGTGCGCAGCTCGAGCTCGGCATTGCGCACCGCCAACTCCGCGTCGGTCTGCTGGACGGCGGTCACGGTATTGCTCGAGCGCAGCTCGATGACACGCTCCAGGCGTGCGCGCGCGTCGTCGAGGGCGAGTTCGGCGCGGTCGACCGCGATGCTTTCGACTTCCCAGTCCAGACGGGCGATCTCATCGCCGGCCGCGACGTCCGCGCCCGATTCGACGAGGATCTCCGTCAGCCTTCCCGCCGTGAAGGGCCGCACCGCCACCGTATGGAGCGCGCTGCCCGTGCCGATGGCGGTCAGGCGGTCGTTGATGGTGGCGCTGGTCACCGGCTTGGCGATGACGGGGCTCTGTATGCCGCCGGGCCCGCCAATGCCTCCGCTCCCGCCGTGCCGTCTTTCCTCCTGTGAAATGGCCGCTTCGGCCGGACCCTCCGCAAGTCCCCAATGGCTGGCGATTTCCGCCGCGCCGGGAAAGAAGCGATACCAAAGGGCGGCCGCGACCATGAGGATCAGGAGGCTCAAAAGGGCCTGCTTCCACCAGGACATTCAGTTCTCCAATGCACGGTCTCGGGAGCAACGGAGGGTTGAAAATGACCCCGTAGCCCAAACCGATGCGTACACCATATGTACGGCAAGATTGGGTCTGATTTCATCCATTATATCATTAAATTACCGTAAGGGTTGCCGCCCCTTGCCCAGGCTTTTCCGTCACCGCCGCGAAACCATTGCCCCCCTTCGGCGTTCGGGTGAATGGTGGGGGGAAGGCGGGCACGACATGTGGAACTGGATCAGCCAACAGAACGAACCGCTCAATGTCGTTCTCAACTCGCTCATGCTCGTGGTGTGGGTGCTCTACTTCCAATTGCTGCTCAACGGGTACCGGCGCGCGCGGCACGCGAAGATTCTCATCAACCGCGCCAACGGCCACAGCCTTGGCACGCAATGCGTCGTGACGAACATGAGCACGGAGGCGATCTATATCGAAGGCGTGATCGCGGAACTGAAGAGCGACGGCCCCGACGATACGATCGTCTGTTCCATCACCGACTGGGGCGGACGGGTGGAGCCGGAAGGTCAGTCCGAAGTGGACGGCTATCAGGGGCCGTTGAACAGCGGCCGATCCGTTGAACTCGGTCCCTATCACAAGATCATCGAGCACAGCCTTGGCCAGACGGGCAGGGATATCGCCTCCGTCCGCGCGCTGACGCTGACGATCGTGGCGACCTACGGATCGGAGGACAGGCCCGTCGCCGCCCAGCGCGACTACGAGATCGTGGAAAGGATGGGGCAGCGTATATTGCGGTCGGAAAGCGTCACCACGCACCAGGTTCGCTCCAAGGCGGAGCGCCGGCGGATCGAGAGGCAGATGCGCGACCAGGTGGGCGCCTGCGTGGCGGCAGGCGACGAATCACCAATGAAAACAGCCGCGGAATGAGGCGGCTGGCGGAACAACTTAGCGGTTTTCTGGTTCAGGCGACATGATGGAAGCTGCCGGCTTTTTAACCGAGCACATGATTGCGCATATCCTGGCGATGAATATCGGGGCGCCGCTGGCGGTGGTCGCGTGGCGCCTGTGGAGAGGCGGAGGGCCCGCGCCAGGCTATGCCTGCTGGGTCGGACCGGCGGCGCTCGTTCAGATAACGCTTCTTTGGGCATGGCATCTCCCTGCGCCAATGGCGTTTGCGCTCGGCACGCCGGGCGGCACTATGTTGATGCACGGCACGCTGGTCCTTTCCGCACTCTGGTTCTGGCGCGCCGTCCTCGAGGAAGCGGAGGAGGCGCGCTGGCGGGCCTTGGGGGCGCTGGCCATCACGGGCAAGCTGTTCTGCCTGTTTGGTGCGCTGCTTACCTTCGCACCGCGCGTCCTTTATTCGCGGGCCGCCGAGATCCACATGGGCGGGCCGGTTTCCGCCGCCGCGTTGCTGTCCGACCAGCAGCTTGCCGGACTTTTGATGCTGATCGCCTGTCCGCTCACCTATGTCCTTGCGGGCGTGGTGATCGCCGCACGCTGGATCCGCGACATCGAACGCCGGCCGCCGACCTATTTGCCGGAAGAAAGCCGCTGACATGCGCTGGATCTCGCTGCCAGGCTGGGAAGCGCTGCTTTTCGGCGTCATTATTGCTGTCGTCGGCGGTCTCCTCCTGGGCGGGATCTTTGTCCTTTCGGGTGTCTACAATGTCGGCGCGACGGTGCGCCATTTCGATGCCACCAATGCCCTGATCCGGCTCACGCTGCGCCGGTCGGTGGAGACCCACAGCTTCGGCGTCGGCGAACCGCCCGATCTCTCCGAGGAAGCTCTGGCGCGGCTCGGTGGGCGGCATTTCGCCCTGGGCTGTGCGCCGTGCCACGCCTCGCCGGCCGCAACGCAGAATCCGGTTGCCGCGGAGATGTATCCAGCTCCTCCACCCTTGTCGCGGGCGGTCGAGCACTGGGAAACCAAGGAGCTCTTCTGGATCGTCGACAACGGGCTGAAATTCACCGGCATGCCTGCCTGGCCGGGGCGAGAGCGCGTCGAGGAGGTCTGGGCGCTGGTCGCGTTCCTGGAGCGTCTGCCGGAAATGGATGCCGAGACCTATGCGGAAATGACGGGCCTGGATACGCAAGAGATTGCCGGCGCCACCCGTTTGGAGTTCGGCCAGGATCTCGAGACGGCGGATGTGACCGCCATGTGCGACACCTGCCACGGCGCACCGGGTGCGGCGCCGGTCCACCCGCTTGCAGCGCCGCTCTCGGGACAAAAGCCCGACTACATGGAGCGTGCGCTCGTTGAATATTCGCAAAACCGGCGCCAGAGCGGAATCATGGAAACCGTGGCATCCGAGCTCGGAGAAGGACAGATGGAAGCGCTGGCCCGCCGCTACGCCGAGCGTGAGAGCGAACCAATACTGTCACCCGGTGCATTGGATCCGGAGGCGGTGCGCCGCGGCCAGACAATAGCGTTGCGCGGCGCGCCAGAGGGCAACGTTCCCGCGTGCCTCTCCTGTCACAGCACCGCGACCTCCGGGCAGTTTCCGCGGCTCGACGGCCTCCCGGCGGAATATATCGCGACGCAGCTTTCACTTTTCAGCAGCGGAGTCCGTTCGGGCACGGTCTATGCGGACATCATGGCGCCCGTCGCTGACAGATTGAGCCAACAGCAGATTGAGGACGTCGCCGCCTATTTCGCATCCCTCGGTACATCGGGCGGCGCGGCGGAAACGTCGGCCAGGGAGGCGGCGCGATGAGGCGGGCCGCACGTTTGCTCCTTCGCATCATGATTCATGCGCCCGTTGCGGCGACAGCCGGATGCGCCGGTGTACAGTCCGTGCTGTCGCCGAGCGGCGTGGAGGCCTTGCAAATCGATCCGCTGTTGTGGACCGCTACCTGGGTTGGCGTCGTCGTGACCTTCATCGTCCTCGCGCTGGTAGCGATCGCCCTTTACGGACCGGCACGCTGGCGCTCGCGCCTGGCGAGCGACTGGGTGGTGATCGGCGGCGGCATCGTCTTTCCGGTGACAGTGCTCACCGGCCTTTTCGTCTATGGACTCGTCGTCATGCAGGCGGGAATGGTGCGCAGCCAGGCAGCGGACGCGGACATGGTGACCATCGTTGGCAAACGCTGGTGGTGGGAAGTCACCTACGCCACGGCCGACGGCGAAGAAGTGGTGAGCGCCAATGAATTGCGCCTGCCGGTCGGGCGCCCGGTGCGCCTGCAGCTTGAATCCGACAACGTCATCCACAGCTTCTGGGCGCCGAAGCTCGCCGGCAAGCTCGACATGATCCCCGGGCGCACCAACGAACTCGTGGTGGAGGCGAGCGAGCCCGGGGTCAGCCGCGCCCAGTGCGCCGAATATTGCGGCGGGGCACACGCGCTCATGGCGCTCTACGTGGTGGCGATGCCGGAAGATGAATACGATGCCTGGCTGACACAAGAGGCGGAGCCGGCGCGCGAACCGCAGACGGAACAGCAAGAGCGTGGGCGCACGCTTTTCCTCGAGAACGGCTGCGGTGCCTGCCATCGCGTTAGGGGCGTCGGGGCCCGGGGTGAGATCGGTCCGGATCTCACCCATGTCGGCGGCCGCCTCTCGCTGGCGGCGGCGGTGTTGCCGAACGACCGCGAGGCCTTCGCGCGCTGGATCGCCGACAACCAGCAAATCAAGCCGGACAACTTGATGCCGCCCTTCGAGCAGTTTTCGCAGGAGGAGTTGTCGGCGCTCGCAGCCTATCTGGAAAGCCTGGAGTAGGTGCATGGAGCAGGAAGCCAAGCTGCCGAACGAGGCGCCCCGGCCCGAGAGCGAAACGGAGGAGCTCGAGCGCATCTGGGCGACGCCCACGGGCTTCCGCATCGTCACGGCGGTCAACAATACGGTGGTCGGCATCGCCTATGTCGGCGGCGCCTTCGTCTTTTTCCTGGCCGCCGGCGTCCTGGCGCTTCTCATGCGCACGCAGCTTGCCGTGCCGGAGAACGACTTTCTGAGCCAGGACCTCTACAACCAGATCTTCACCGTCCACGGCACCACCATGATGTTCCTCTTTGCGGTGCCGGCTGTGGAGGCGCTGGGCGTCCTCCTCCTGCCGCAGATGCTGGCGGCGCGCGACCTTCCCTTCCCGCGGCTTTCGGCCTTCGCCATCTGGGCCTATTTCGTCGGCGGCACGGTGTTCTTCCTCACGGTCTTCTTCGACCTTGCCCCGAAGGGCGGCTGGTTCATGTATCCGCCGCTGACGCTGCTCGAATTCTCGCCTGAAAACAACGCCGATTTCTGGCTGCTCGGCATCGGCTTCATCGAGATTTCCGCCATCGCCGGGGCGATCGAGATCATCGTCGGGGCGCTGCGCACCCGCCCGCCGGGCATGTCGCTGGCCAGAATGCCCATCTTCGCATGGTCGATGCTGGTCTTCGCGGGGATGATCATCGTCGCCTTCCCGGCCGTCATCCTCGCCACCATGCTTCTGGAGATCGAGCGCGCATTCGGCTGGCCGTTCTTCACCGCCGACAAGGGCGGCGACCCGCTCCTGTGGCAGCATCTCTTCTGGTTCTTCGGCCATCCGGAGGTCTACATCATCTTCCTGCCGGCGGCGGGACTTGTCTCGATGATCGTGCCGACCATGGCACGGCATCCGCTGGTCGGCTACCGGCTGATCGTGGTCGCCCTCATTGGGACGGCCTTCTTCTCCTTCGGGCTGTGGGTGCATCACATGTTCGCCACGGGCATTCCCTCCCTCAGTCTGGGATTCTTTTCGGCCGCCAGCATGGCCGTGGCCATTCCCTCGGGCATCCAGGTCTTTTCCTGGATCGCCACCATTGCCGCCGGCAAGGAGCGTTTCCGCATCAACACGCCGTCGCTCTTCGTGCTCGGCTTCCTCTTCATTTTCACCGTCGGCGGGCTGACGGGCGTGATGGTGGCGCTGGTGCCCGTCGACTGGCAGGTACACGACACCTATTTCGTGGTCGCGCACTTCCACTATGTCCTCGTCGGCGGCATGGTTTTCCCGCTCTTTGCGACCTTCTACTACTGGGCACCGATGGCAAGCAGCACCATGCTGTCCGAGCGGCTGGGGCGCTGGGTCTTCTGGCTGATGTTTCTCGGCTTCAACGTCTCCTTCTTCCCCATGCACCTGACCGGTCTGATCGGCATGCCGCGCCGCGTCTGGACCTATCCGGACGATCTCGGCTGGAACGGGCTCAACATGATCTCGACCGTGGGAGCCTATATGCTGGCGGTGGGGGTCCTCGTGTTCGTGATCGACCTCGCCCTGCACTTCCGGCCGTCCGCTGCCGGGGGGAAGGGCAATCCGTGGGATGCGGGCACGCTCGAATGGCTGCCGGGCGGCGTTTATTCCACGCGCAGCATCCCTTACGTCACCAGCCGGGAGCCGCTGTGGGACCAGCCGAACCTCACCCGCGAGGTCGAGGAGGGACGGCACTTTCTGCCGGGGGCGCCCACGGGCGGGCGGGAGACAATCGTCACCAGCCCGATCGACGCCCGGCCGCAATACATCATCCGCATGCCGGGGCCCGGCTGGCCGCAGGTGGTGGCGGCGGTTTTCATGGCCGGCTTCTTCCTGCTTCTGACGGTCAAGCTGGTGGTGCCGGCCCTCATATGCGGCGTCATTTCGGTCGCTTCCTGCATCGTCTGGGCATGGGGGCTTGATCACGGACCGGGCACGGGGCCGGTGGATATCGGCGCCGGCGTCAAGGTGCCGACCTATATGACCGGTCCGACGTCACATTCCTGGTGGGCGATGTTCGTCCTCATCATCGTCGCTTCCTCGCTCTACATCGCCTATGTCTTCTCCTATTTCTATCTCTGGGTCGTTTCGCCCGATGTCTGGGCCCCTGAGGGCTCTCCCGCTTTGCCGGATCCCGTCCTGCCGCTTGCGTCAGCGCTGCTGGTCGTCGGCGGCGCGGCTTCGATGTTCGCGGGCGGGCGCCTTCTGCCGGCCCCGGGCACCCGGCGGGTACTGGCGCCGGTGTTCATCGCCATCGGCGCCGTATGCCTCGCTTCCGCCGTGGCGCTGGAAGCCTGGGGGCACTGGTCGACGGGGCTGCGCCCCACGGCGAACGCCTATGGGGCGATGGTCTATATGGCGAGCTTCCTCAATCTGCAGGTCGGCCTCGCATGCGTCGTTTTGGCCGGGTTCGCCATCGCCCGTTACGTTGCCGGCAAGCTCGACAATGTGCGCCGCCTCAGCTTCGACAACGCGGCGCTGCTCTACTATTACGCGGTGGCGCAAATTTTGCTCGGGCTCGTGGTCATCCACGGCTTCCCGCGGATCGCATATTGAGGAGGCAGGGATGGCGGAACTGCACCATGCCGAACGCGAGCCTTCCGTGGTCGCGATGCTCGCCTATTTGATGCTGGGGCCGCTGGTATGGGGGCTGCACCTTCTCGTCGTCTATGGCGCGCACACGCTCGTCTGCGCGCTCGGCGGTGCGCCATCGGTCTCCACAACGATCCTTCTGGCCGCAACGGCTGTGGCCTTCGTGCCGCTGGCGCTCTCCGTCCTCCTGCAGCGCCGCACCGGCCGCTTGTTCGGGATCGGCGACGAGGCGGACGACCATCGGGTCTATGATGCAATCTCCCGGACCCTCTGCCTCCTGTCGCTTTTCGGCATTGCGTGGTCGGGGATCGCCATGGTGGCCCTGTCTTCCTGCGCGCAAGGGCGATGAAAGACCGGTCCGGCAGGGAACCTCGGCGGGCCTTGGCGATTGGGTGCGGGAATGACGGCCATGGCCGTCCTCCGGTACCAAAGAGTTACGATGATGTCGAAGCGGGAAAGCAAGATCGACCGATTGTCACGGGAACAGACGAGAGAGTTTCTGCGCCGGTCGTCGCTTACCTATCTGGAGTGTTGCATCAGCCTCATGCTGACGCATCTGACGCGTGAGGAAGTGGCCGCTGTCCTGGAACGGGAAGCGGAGATGGTGCGTGAGTTGGGTTAGAGACCGTCGGCGACCTCAGGACGGGCTGGCCACGCGCCGGATGTCCTCGGGCAAGGCCTGCCATACCTTCTGCGCCTGGCCGCCTTCGATGTGGCGGTCGAGCATGCGGCAGACGACACGGAACGCGTCTTCGGCGCCCACGGGCCGCGTCGTTGAAAGCTCGTCGGCGATCCCGGACAGGAACTCGTCGAGCGAACGCACCTTTTCCGGTGTTTTCGACGGCTGATAGCGGTCGTAATAGGTGCCACGCACGAGGAGCGGCAGTTGGGCGCCGAGGTGAGCGGCGAGCTCCGGCGAAAGCCGGTCGCGAAGGCCGCGCAACACGGCGCCCAGCACATGCCAGGCGAACTGACGGTCGGGGCCCAGTTCGTCCATGATCTCATCCAGCCAGATATTCGTGGTCTGCAGCGTCCTGTCGATGACGTCTAGCCCGGTCGCGGTCATGGTTTCGTTCCTCTCGCGGGTTTGGTGAAAGCCGTTTTCTTCTGCCAATCCAACCGGAGGCCGGCGCCGATTGTTCCAAGCCCGGTAGGCGACAGAAACACGGGAAAATCCGTGCACCCCCGGAACATTCGGCGGCGAGGCCCCGTTTGATTTGGTGAGCTTGCACACATCGAGCCAGGAAAAATCCGGCAAAGGAGTTCAGCCATGAAAGTCAGCGAGGAGATGACGCGCGACGTGCGCGTGGCCAATCCCGACGAGACGATCCAGGAAGCCGCCAGGGTCATGGCCGAAATGGACGTGGGCGCACTTCCGGTGGGCGACAACGATCGGCTGGTCGGCATGATCACCGACCGCGATATCGCTATCCGCGCCGTGGCCCAGGGCCAGGGGTCGAACGCGCTTGTCGGCGACGTGATGACACGCGACGTCAAATACTGCTTCGAGGACGAGGACACCGATCACATCGCCCGCAACATGGCGGACCAGCAGATCCGGCGCATCCCCGTCGTCAACCGCGACAAGCGCCTGGTGGGAATCCTGTCGCTCGGCGACATGGCCATCACCGAAGGACTGCGTCCGTCCGGCGAAGCGCTGACGGGTATCTCGCGTCCCGGCGGGCGTCACACCCAGACGGGCGACAGCGAGGCGCGGCCGTGAGCGCGGCCTCGCCTTGCCAACACAAGGGAGCATCGGGATGAGCAAAGAGAAGAACAAGAAGCATCCGCCCGAGGACGTCTCCGAGGAGGCGCCTGAACGGGCGGAGCAGGACTGGGACGCGGTGAAAGGTGTCGAGTTCACGCCCGAAGACGCCGAAGGCGAGACGGTTCCCTTCGACCGTGCCGGCAGGGTGCGTACCGACGAGCACTACGGCGAGGGCAAGGACAATCCCTATCAGCAAAGCGACGAAGCCTTGCCGGACGAGAAGGAGGAAGAGGTCTTCCGGCGCAACAATGCGCGCGAGGGTGGACGCTTCGACGAGGTCTGAAAGGCGTCAGCTCTCGCGCAGTTCCGAAAACCGCGCCCGAACCTCTTCGAGGATCAGCCGAAATTCGCGCGTCGAGCCGCCTTCGATGGCAAACGCCGTGCCGGTCGGAACGGCGCCGGGGTCCTCCTGGTGATCCTGGAACTGCACGTGCTCCTCGAGCGTCTCGATGATCCCGGTTGCCGAGTGCCGCCAGCAGGTCTCCAGATAGGCGATATGGGCGGCGATGATGGCTAGCGTCTCGCGCTGGGCGTTGAGCCGGCCTTCAAGTTCGTCGGTGGGCAGATGGGACATGGGTGAGCCTCCCTTGCGCTCAGCTTTCCTGTGGGCTTCTCCCGTAGATGCGGTCGAGTATCTCCGCCACTGTAGCAAACTGTTCGGCCTGCGGGTCGTAGCGGTTGTTCGTGGCGAGGCGTGTAGCCCATGCAACCGCGGCGCGGCCTCCCCAGTCGTCCGGCGGCGCGGCCAGCCGCGTGCGCGCGGTTCCGTCGAAGCGCTCGGCCACGAAATCATAGAACGAACCGTCGACATTGCTGAGCGCCGCCCCGCCCTCGGTGCCGTAGAAAGCTGCCGAGATCATGGCGTCCTGGCCGGCGTGCAGCCGCCAGGAGCAGGTGAGACGGACGACCGTACCGGTTTCGAGCGTCAGCGTGGCGACGGCGAAGTCCTCGACGATATCGGGATTTGGCGGCAGGGGCTCGCCGGCGTTGAAGAGATGGCTTTCGACCCTTGTGACCGCGGGGAAGCCGAGGGTCCAGAGCGCCAAATCCACCAGGTGCACGCCAAGATCGATCACACAGCCGCCGCCGGAGAGGGCGGGGTCGTAGAACCAGGGCTTGTCGGGGCCGTAGGCGTTGTGAAAGACGAGATCGACGGCATGGATGCGGCCGATGCCGCCTTCGGCGACGATCGGCCGGATCCGCCGCATTGCCTCGGTATGCCGATAGGACAGGTCGAGGCCGAGGAGCCTGTCCGCGGCCCTGGCCGCCGCAATGACCGCGTTCGCTTCTTCTGAACTCCGGCCGAGCGGCTTCTGGCAGAAGACCGGAATCCCGTGACCAAGAGCGGCGATCGCCTGCTCGGCATGGTTCGCGCTGGGCGTGGCGATGACGATCCCGTCCACCTCGGCGGCGAGCAGGTCCTCCAGCGTTTCCATGCGCTGCGCCGCCGGTGCGAGCTTGGCGGCTTCGTCTTGGCATTCGGGCGAGGGTTCGGCGATCACCGCGGCCTCGGCGATCCCGGAGTCCAGAAGGGCCTTCATGCGGTGCCGTCCGATCCAGCCGACGCCGAGGAAACCGAGGCGCGGCCGCTTACAGGCGGTTGTGCGTGCCTGGTCGCCAAGCGGGATGGTCATGGCATCCTCACCACTGCTTTGAGAAAGCCGTCCGGGCGGTCGCGGGTGGCGTCCAGCGCCTCGTCGGTTCGAACGAGCGGATAGGCGTGGGTAATCAGCGGCATGGGCTCGAGGCGACCGGACAGGACCGCGTCGATCGCCTCGTGCATGCCGCTGGTATAGGCCATGGGATCGCGCTCATGGGCGTTGATCACATCGAAGCCGCGCCAGTTCCAAAGCTGCATGTTGATCTCGCGCGGGCCGTCCTGGTGATAGCCGGCGATCACGAGCCGGCCGCCTTCGCCGGTCAGTTCGCCGGCGAGCGCCAGCGGCCATGCCTTGCCGGTCGCCTCCACAACGCGTTCGCAAAAGCGCCCGCCGGTGAGCGCTTCGACCTTTTCGACGATCCTTGTATGGTCGTCCATCGTGATCGTGCGCGCCGCGCCCATGCGGCGGGCCAGTTCCAGCGCGAACGGGCGCCTTGAGATGGCGACCACACGGGCGCCGGTCTCGCTTGCAAGGCGGGTGAGGAGGGCGCCCAGGAAGCCGATGCCGACGATGGCGACGGTCTGCCCCGCCCGAATGCCGGCACGGCGGAATATGTTCATCGCGCAGCCAAGCGGCTCGCCGGGAAAGGGCATGTCCTCCAGCGCCGGTGGGAGCGGGACGACATTCTCGGCCGGCCCCACGTCGAACTCGGCATAGCTGTTGTAGAAAAGGGTTGTGACGGGCTGCCCCGGTGCCAGGCTGGTCACGCCGGGGCCGAGCGCGTCGACGACGCCCCACCCCTCATGTCCCAAGCCGCCGGGGCGCGTGGGAAACGCCATCCAGTCCGGCCCGCTCCACGGCTCCAGATTGGAGGCGCACACGCCACAGCCCCTCAGGCGTACGCGGACCTCTCCCGGCTTCGGCTCCGGCACGGGCACCTCGCGGAGTTCCAGTTCTCCGGGACCGGTCAGGACGGCGGCTTGCATGGAGTTGCGTGTGGAGAGGGAGGGAGGGGAGGATGCTGCGCGATGAAGCGTTTGTGACATTCCTGGCGCCCGATGTTCGACCGTTTGGAAGAAGAACAGGAGGAGGCGGAATTGGTTCCTTTCTGCCTGACATTCGGCAGAGGGGGCTCAGCTTGCGAGGATCGCGAGTAACAGCAGGGCGAGAAGCAGGAGGGCTCCCGCGCTCAGGATGGCGCGCCGGCTCGGCCTGGCGAGATTGACGCGGCCCAGCCGTACATACCGGGCGGGATAGGCCGGGCCGGGGCCGCTTCCACCGTCTTCGCGCCTCTTCTCGTCGTCTGCCACCGAACGTCTCCTCGCCTTTATCCGTCAACACGTTCGCGGGCGCGTGCGTTCCACACGGGAACATTCGCCTCGCCCTCCGGTTTGAGCAGAAGCCACAGGTCTCGGGGAGCGCTTATGCCTAATAGAGCGAAAAGGAACGTCCGCCGGAAGCAGAAGCGCGGCACGCCGACGGAAAGCGACCGCCAGGTGCTCGAGCGCACCGAACAGCCGACCGCGGCCGACGTGCCGGAGGTCGCTAATGTCGGCGGCGGCGAGAAGATCGAGCCCGTCGACCTCTCGCTTCACGGCGACGGAGTCAACCACTGGCAGGACGAACTGCCCTCGCGGCGTAACGAGCGCCGGGTGCGCGAGGGAAAGATCCCCTCGCGCAAGAAGGACTGACCGGCGTCAGGCTGTCTCGCCGCGGCGGCGCCCCACGCGGGTCGCGATTTCGGTATAGGCCGCGCTTGTTCCCGGCGCTTCGCGGCGATTGGCTTCGCGCAGAAAACGCAGCGGAAAGAGCACCGCCTCGACATTGGCATGCGAGATCTTCTCGGGACGTAGCCTGTCCGCCGCGAGCACCGCCTCTGCCTCGGCCAGAGCGGTATCGATCTCTTCGCTACTGGCGATCTCCTTTTCGCGCATGATGCGGCACAGCGCCGACATGGCCATCAAGACGCCTTCCATCTGCAGATTGGCGGTGTTCATTGCGAGCCTCCCTCTCGGTTAAATTGCCGGCGGGCGGCCGAGACCCGGCCTGAGGGTTTGCCGCCCTCGGTCTCGGCGCGCACGCGCGGCAGCGCCTGCGGATAATTCTGAACGAGAAATGCGACCAGAAGTTCACGGATGTTGCAGCGCAGTTCGAAAGCGTTGCCCGAATTCGCGGCACTCGCCAGGATGCGCACTTCCATGGACGTTTCGCGCAGGTCCGTTACCTGCAGGGCGAAGACCTCGCCGTCCCAAAGCGGCGAGGCCTCGACGATCTCCCGCGCCTTTTCACGCAGCATGTCGAGCGGCACGGAAAAGTCCAGATAGAGCACGACGATGCCGGTGAGCGCCGTCTCGTCGCGCGTCCAGTTCTGAAACGGCTGCTCGATGAAGTAGTTGAGCGGGATGATGAGGCGCCGGCGGTCCCAGGCGCGCACCACGACATAGGTCGAGGTGATCTCCTCCACATTGCCGAACTCGCCCTCGACGATCAGTGCGTCGTTGATGCGGATCGGCTGCGTGATGGCGAGCTGGATGCCGGCGAAAAGGTTTTTCAGCATCGGCTGTAACGCCAGGCCGACGATGATGCCCGCCGCACCGGCGGAGGCGAGCAGGCTGATGCCGTACTGGCGCACCGTATCGAAGGTCATCAGCATCGCACCGGTGCCGACCACGACGATTAGCGTACCGGCGATCCGTTGCAGAATGCGCGACTGGGTGATGTGCCTGCGCGCCAGGAACGGGTCGTCGGTCTGATGCTCGAAGCGCTGCAGATGCAGCGCCATGAAGGTGTTGAGCGCCAGTTGCGCGAGCCACATCAGGACGGCGATGAAGCCGATTAGCAATATGTGGTGAATCAGCGCCTGGCCTTCTTCCCTCAGCGGCGCCCAAGTCGCTCCGAGGGCGAGCCCGCCGAGGACGAAGGCAAGCCGCAGCGGGCGTCTGGTGCGCGCAACGAGCTGGTGCCAGAAGAGCTCGTACGGCCGCACCAGGCGCAGGAGCATCCGGTGGAGGACCTGGTGCAGCACCAGCGCGACGGCAATCGCGACAAGCAGGATAACGAACGAGACCAGCCAGTCCGGCGCCGCTTCGGTCAGAGCCGCAAGTTGTTCGGTCCCGTCGTTCAGCAGTTGGTCCATGCCTTTTCATAGCATAACACGCTGATTCTCGTCGCGTCGGGGGTTAGATGTGCCCGGGGGCGGCGATCTGGCGCGGCCATGTCTCCAGCGAGGAGACGTCGGCGCGCTGCCTTGTGAAGATCGTCGACCGGCCGAGGCTTGCATAACGCAGTCCGTGACGGGCGACCGTGCGTGGTTCGAAGAGGTTTCGGTAATCAAAGAGGAAGTCGCCCGAGAGCGTCTTGGCGAGCCGCCCGAGATCGAGTGCCCGATATTCCTCCCATTCGGTGAGGAAGACGACAGCGGCCGCATCCTTGCAGGCCTTGTAGGGACAATCGGACCACGTCACATCGCTCAGATGCGCGCGTGCGTTGAACGCGGCCTTGGGATCGTGGACGGTGACGTGCATGCCCGCTTCGCGCAGAAAGGGGATGATGGAGAGGGCGGCGGCTTCGCGCACGTCGTCGGTGTTGGCCTTGAAAGCTAGGCCGAGGACCGTCACCTTGCTGCCCGGCGCCAGCCGCGCCTCCTTGACGATACGCCGGGCGAGCGCCGTCTTGCGCTGGTCGTTGCGGGCGATCAGCGTCTCGATCAGCTTCTGCGGCGCGCCATACTGCCGCCCCGTGGCCGCGAAAGCGCGCGTGTCCTTGGGAAAGCACGAACCACCGAAGCCTGGGCCGGGCTGCAGGAAGCTGTCGCCGATGCGATGGTCCAGACCGATGCCGCGCGTCACGTCCGCGATGTCACCGCCGGCCTTTTCGCAAAGATCGGCGACGTCGTTGATGAAGCCGATTTTCATGGCCAGGAAAGCGTTGGCGGCATATTTGATGAGCTCGGCGTTGCCCGTGCTGGTCACCACCATTGGGATCCCGATTTTCTCGAACGTACCGTAGATGGAACGCAGAAGCCGCCTGGAACGGGCATCGTCGGCCCCCAGAACGATCCGGTCGGGCTCGGCGAAGTCCCGCATGGCCGAGCCTTCGCGCAGGAATTCCGGATTCGAGGCCACCCGGATGTCGAAGGCGCCGCGTTCACGGGCGATCATCTCCCGGACGCGCTGCGCCGTGCCGACCACCACGGTGGACTTGATGACGATGACGGCGCCGCGCTTCAGATGCGGTGCGATCTGTCGGGCCGCCGAAAAGACATGGGTCAAGTCGATGCCGCCGGTCGGAGCCGACGGCGTGCCGACGGCGATGAATACGGCGTCGGCCTCGCTGACGCTGGTTCGGATTTTCGAGGAGAAACGCAGGTGGCCGACTTCCACGGCCCGCCGCATCGCGTTCTCGAGACCCGGTTCGTAGATGGGAAGGTCAAACCGTTCCAGACGCGTGATGCGCCGGGAATCGATGTCATAGCAACACACATCATGGCCCATATTGGCCAGGCAGGTGCCGGTGGTCAGGCCCACATAGCCAGCGCCGATCATCGTGATTTGCATGCCGTTCTCCTGTGACGGTTACGGCCGCCCAACCACGGACCGGAGGCGTTGTTCCCGCTGAAGAAGCTGAAGAAGAACGGAAGAGTTTGAATCCTAAGGAGATATCGTGGCGGCGCGGCAAGCCGCGCCGTCTCGCAACGCAGTTCGTGCGCTATTCAGAAGCTTGCCGGTCGACGAATTTGTTGAAGCGGCTGGTCTCTCCGCTATCCGTTTTGTCCTGATAGAGGAAGGCAAGCTTCCGATCCTCGAAGACACGGAAGAACTCGTCCCAGTCGATTTCCTCGAGGCTTTCTTCCGGCTCGCCGAAATCAATGCGCAGAATGCCGCCGGGCTCGGTGGTCTTCACGCGCGCAGGGCGGCCGTTCCGCATCTCGGCCCATTTGCGGATGGTGTCATGGTCGGTGGTGGTGCTGGCCTGGCTCATCGCTTTGGTTCCCGTATGTCGATGCGCGGCGCTCTGCACCGGCAGGCGCCGGCTGTACGTTCAGCGAACACGATGCGGCCGGAAATTGTTCCTGCCGGCGAGGGGTGTGCGCTTCGCCGGCTCATCGTGCAGCGGGAACAAAAACCCCGTTTCGGTGTTTGAAAACCGACACATACCTTCTTCATTGGTTTTCGGGAGCAACCGTGAGCAAGAAAGTCCTGGTTACCGGAGGCTGCGGCTTCATCGGCCGGCAGGTTGCGGAAGAGCTTTTGGATAACGGGTATTCGGTTGTCGTTCTCGACAGCCTCGTCGAGCAGGTACACGGAGAGGCAAGAGCAGCCACACAGCAGAAGGTGGAGTATCGCTTCGGCGACGTACGCGACCCGCAGGCGGTGCGCGCCGCCCTTAACGGTGTCGACATGGTGGTCCATCTCGCCGCGGAAGTGGGGGTGGGCCAGTCCATGTACGAGATTTCCCGCTACGTGGGCGCCAACGATCTAGGCACGGCCGTCCTGCTGGAATGTCTGATCGACCGGCCCGTCGAGCGCATCGTCGTTGCTTCCTCGATGAGCGTTTACGGCGAGGGGCTCTACCGGAGCGAGGACGGCGCCCGCTTCGATGCGGCGCGTCGGCGCAAGGAGCAGGTCCAGGCCGGCCGGTGGGAGCCGCTCCATGCGGATGGCCGGCCCATATCGCCGGTCGCCACCGATGAGGAGAAGCCGGTGGACCTGGCGTCCATCTATGCGCTGACGAAATATGCCCAGGAGCGCGCCGTGCTGATCTTCGGCGAGGCCTATCCCGTCGAAGCGGTGGCGCTACGGCTGTTCAACGTCTTCGGGCCGGGGCAGGCGCTTTCCAATCCCTATACGGGAGTGCTGGCCAATTTCGCCTCGCGGCTTGCCAACGGCGAACGGCCGCTTGTCTTCGAGGACGGGAACCAGAAGCGCGATTTCGTTCACGTGCGCGATGTTGCGCGCGCCTTCCGCTTGGCGCTCGAACAGAAGCGTGCCGATGGCCAGGTGATCAACATCGGCAGCGGCAACGCCTATTCGATCCGCCAGGTGGCCGAGATCGTCGCCGAGGCGATGGAGGCCCCCGAGCTGGAGCCGGAGATCCTCGGCAAGGCGCGTGCGGGCGACATCCGCAACTGCTTCGCCGATATCTCCAAGGCGCGGGAATTGCTTGGCTTCAGGCCGCAGTACCGGCTGGAGGACACGGTCGGCGCGTTCGCCCGTTGGGTGCGTGACGTCGGCGCCGTGGACAACGCGGCCAAGATGCGACGGCAACTGGAGGAAAGAGGGCTGGTGTCATGACCGCCCTTTCCGGAAAGGCAAGGCCGATCGTCATTTCCGGAGGCAGCGGCTTCATCGGTTGCAATCTGGCGCAAAGCTATCTCGCCGCCGGCGAGGACGTCGTCATCCTCGACAATCTGAGCCGGCCGGGCGTGGATCGGAACCTGACATGGCTGCGGGAGGCGTACGGGCCCCGTGTCCATCCGCTCGTGGCGGATATACGCGACCTGCGGGCCATCGAGCCGGCCCTTGCAGATGCCAAGGCCGTTTTCCACCTTGCGGCGCAGACGGCGGTCACGACCAGCCTGCGTCAGCCTTTCGAGGACTTCGAGGTCAATGCTCGCGGTACGCTGAACGTGCTCGAGGCGGTGCGGCGCGGCGGCCGGCGGGTGCCGGTCATTTTCGCCAGCACCAACAAGGTCTACGGCGCGCTCGAGGATCTGGAGATGGTGGCGCTGGAAGACCGCTACGTCCCGGCGGCGGAGGACGTCCGCCGGCACGGAATCGGTGAGGGGCGCCCGCTTTCGTTCTGCACGCCCTACGGTTGCTCGAAAGGCGTGGCCGACCAGTATGTGCTCGACTATGCGGCCTCCTACGGCATTCCCACCGCCGTTTTGCGCATGAGCTGCATTTACGGCCCGCGCCAGTTCGGCACGGAGGATCAGGGCTGGGTCGCCCATTTCTTGATCCGGGCCTTGTCCGGCGCGCCCATTTCCATCTTCGGCGACGGCAAGCAGGTGCGCGACGTTCTGCACGTAGCCGATGCGGTGGCGGCCTACCGGGCACTTCTGGACCGAATCCCGCAGGTGAACGGACAGACCTTCAATCTTGGCGGCGGGATCGAAAACGCCGTCAGCCTGCGCATGGTTCTCGAGGAGATCCGCGACATTACCGGACGGGACCCGGCTGTGGAATGGAACGACTGGCGGCCGGGCGATCAGCACTATTTCGTTGCCGACACGCGTCGGTTGCAGCGCCAGCTCGGGTGGAAGGCGAAGACCGGCTGGCGTGACGGCTTGAGGCAACTTGCGGAATGGTTGCGGGGAGAACGTGTACCGGGGCGGGCAACCCAGAAGGAAAGGCTGACGGCATGAACATGCTGCGAATGACAGGCGTGGCGAACAGTGGAGCTCTGGACTTCCTGAGCCGCTACGGCGACGGGGAGCGGCGGCGCGTGTTGATGACGGTCGATGCCGTCGGCGGGGTCTGGCGCTACGCCATCGAACTGGCGCGTGGCCTGCGGCCGCATGGCGTGGAGGTTGTGTTCGCTGGTCTCGGTCCGCGGCCGACCCGCGAGAAGATCGAGGAGGTCAAACCCCTGGGCGACGTTCTGTGGCTCGACGCGCCGCTCGACTGGATGGCGCGGGACGAGGCAGCTCTGGCGCAGATCCCGGCAACCCTGGCACAGTTGGCGGAAGAGGAGGGGGCGGATCTCCTGCACCTCAACCTGCCCACGCAGGCCGCCGGCCTCGATACGCGCCGTCCCGTGGTCGTGGTGTCCCATTCCTGCATGGTGACGTGGTGGAATGCGGTCCACGGCACGCCGCTGCCTGGAGAATGGGATTGGATCAAGCGGCTGAACGCCGCCGGCATGGCGCGTGCCGATGCCGTCGTGTCACCCAGCGGCAGCTATGCCCAGGCGCTCGTGCGCTGCTATGGCGAGCAGCCGCTTCTCCACGTCGTGCACAACGGGATCAGCGCCTTTCTCCAGGGCGGCGAGAAGGAGCATTTCGTCTTTGGCGCCGGGCGCTGGTGGGATGAGGGCAAGAATGCGCGTGCGCTGGACCGTGCCGCGGCGAAGATCTCCTGGCCGATCATTCTCGCCGGCGCCGACGTCAGTCCCTCGGGCCAGAAAACCCGGCTTTCCCGTGTTCGCCTTCTCGGCGAGATACCGCACCGCAAGGTGTTGGCGCAGGTGCGGCAGGCGGCCATCGTCGTCTCTCCCTCGCTCTACGAGCCCTTCGGCCTGGCCGCACTCGAAGGTGCGCGCGCCGGGGCGGCGCTGGTCCTGTCGGATATCCCCACCTATCGCGAACTGTGGAGCGAGGCTGCCCTCTTCTTCGATCCGCACGACCCGGATTCCCTGGCGGAGGCCGTCAACCGGCTCGTTGCGGACGAATCCCTGCGCCTCGAGATGGGCGCGCGGGCGCTTGCCCGCTCGCGCCGCTTCACGCCCGATGTGCAGGCGCGACGCATGGCCGAACTCTACCGGGAACTGACGGACGCGCCGGTGGCGAGGGCCTGAGATGAAACTCGTCTTCTACACCCATTCACTGGTTTCCGACTGGAACCACGGCAACGCTCATTTCCTGCGCGGCGTCATGCGTGAGTTGGTGCGGGAGGGCCACGATGTGCTGGCGCTGGAGCCGTGTGACGGCTGGAGCCGCAGCAATCTTGTCGGCGAGCAGGGCGAGGCGGCGCTGGAGCGCTTCGAGAGGGATTTCCCCAGCTTGGTCTCTTGCGTCTATGACGCGGATTTCCCGCATGAAGCGGTGCTGGACGACGCCGATGTCGTGATCGTGCACGAATGGACGGATCCGGCGCTCATAGCCCGGATCGGCCGGGCACGGCGGGCCGGTGGCGATTTCACGCTCGCCTTCCACGACACCCATCACCGGGCGGTCTCGGCACGGCCGGAGATCGCTGGGCTGGATCTTGCCGACTACGACCTGATCCTCGCCTTCGGTGAAGCGCTCAGCGAGCGCTATCGCCGGGCCGGATGGGGCCGGCAGGTGGTCACATGGCACGAGGCGGCCGACACTCGTCTTTTCCGCCCGCTTGCCGGGGAGGAAAAGGAATGTGACCTGATCTGGATCGGCAACTGGGGCGATGACGAACGAACGGCGGAGATCCGCACCTTCCTCGTGGGGCCGGCGGCGAGGCTGGGGCTGAAGGGTACCGTGCGCGGCGTGCGTTATCCGGCGGAAGCGCGCGCGGCACTCGCCGAAGCGGGACTTGCCTACGGCGGCTGGATCGCCAATGCCGATGTGCCGGCCGCCTTCGCGCGCCACCGCATGACGGTTCATATCCCGCGCCGACCATACGTGGAGGCGTTGCCGGGTATTCCCACCATCCGCGTTTTCGAGGCGCTGGCCTGCGGAATCCCGCTTGTTTCCGCACCATGGGACGACGCGGAGGAGTTGTTCCGCCCGGGCGAAGACTTCTTGTTCGCCCGCGACGGCGCGGAGATGGCCGCTCAGATGCGGCGGCTCATGGCCGATCCGGAACTGGCGGCCAGCCTGTCGGCGCACGGGCTCGAGACCATAGCCGAGCGGCATAGCTGCGCCCACCGGGTGGACGAACTCTTACAGCACCTTGTGCGCCACGGCACGCAGAAGGTGCGTTCGCAACTTGCGCCGAGGGAGGCCGCGGAATGACGAAGATCGCCTTTTACGGTTCGAGCCTGCTTTCTTCCTACTGGAACGGCGCGGCCACCTACTACCGGGGCCTCATCCGGCAGCTCGCCAAGCTCGGCTATCAGGTCACCTTCTACGAGCCCAACGTCTACGACCGGCAGAAGCATCGCGACATGGTTCCGCCCACCTGGTGCGAGGTGGTCGTCTACGAAGGCACGCGCGAGGCGCTGAAGGAGGCCGCGGCCGAGGCGCGCGAAGCCGATGTCGTCGTCAAGGCGAGCGGGGTCGGCTTCGAGGACGAGGCGTTGATGGACCACGTCCTGGCGGCGGCGCGGCCGGATGCGCTGAAGATCTATTGGGACGTCGACGCGCCGGCCACGCTGGCGCAATTGGGGCAGGAGGCGGACCACCCGCTGCACGGCCAACTGCAAAAGGTCGACCTGGTGCTCACCTATGGCGGGGGTGATCCCGTCGTCTACGGCTACCGCACCTTCGGCGCGCGGGCCTGCGTGCCCATCTATAATGCGCTCGATCCCGATACCCATCGTCCGGCGCGCCCTGACGACCGCTTCGCGGCCGACCTCGCCTTCCTGGGCAACCGCCTGCCGGATCGCGAGGCGCGGGTCGAGACCTTTTTCCTCGATGCTGCCGCGAAGCTGCCCGAAGCGGCATTCCTGCTCGGCGGGTCGGGCTGGTGCGACAAGCCGATGCCGGCCAACGTGCGCTATATCGGCCATGTCTCCACGCGCGACCACAATTGCTTCAACGTCACGCCCAAGGCGGTGCTGAACATCAGCCGCGCCAGCATGGCGGCCAACGGCTATTCGCCGGCCACCCGGGTCTTCGAGGCGGCGGGGGCAGGCGCCTGCCTGATCACCGACGCCTGGACAGGCCTCGAGCTTTTCCTGAAGGAGGGCGAAGAGGTGCTTTCGGCGCGCGATGGCCAGGACGTGGCGGACGCCGTCGCCTCCTTGACGCCGGCGCAGGCGGCGGAAATCGGCCGGCGCGCGCGGGCGCGCATCATGCGCGACCACACCTATGCCCATCGGGCCGCCGAGGTGCATCGCATCATCACCAGCCACATCTCACCGCGCCAGGTGGAGGCGGCTGAATGAGCAAGCCGCTCTCCATCGTCATTCTCGGCCTGTCATTATCGTCCTCATGGGGCAACGGACATGCCACGACCTACCGGGCCCTGCTGCGGGGGCTGAAGGAGGAAGGGCATCAGGTCTTGTTCCTGGAGCGCGACGTGCCGTGGTACGCCCAGCACCGGGACATGCCCGACCCGGATTTCTGTCGCCTGGCCTACTACGACAGCCTTGCCGATCTGGACCGCTTCACACCGGCGATCCGCAATGCAGACGCGGTTGTCGTCGGCTCATTCGTGCCGGAAGGCCGAGAAGTCATCGAACGGGTGGAGGAGATGCGGCCGCGGCTTCTTGCCTTCTACGATATCGATACGCCGGTCACGCTCGCCGCGCTCGCGCGCGGAGAGGAGGAATTTCTGGCCCGCCGGCAGGTGCCGGGCTTCGACGTCTACTTCTCCTTTTCCGGCGGCAAAGTCCTCGACCGGCTGCGCTCGGAGGCGGGTGCCCGGCGGCCCGAGGCGCTCTACTGCTCGGTGGATCCGGAGCGCTACCGGCCCACCGGCGAGCCGCCGCGCTGGGATCTCGGCTATATCGGCACCTACAGTCCGGATCGCCAACCGGTGCTGGAACGGCTCCTGATCGCCCCGGCGCGCCGCCTGCCGGACAAGCGCTTCGTGGTGGCCGGGGCGCAGTATCCGGACGATATCGACTGGCCCGCCAATGTCGAGCGCATCGAGCATCTGCCGCCGGAAGCGCACGCATCCTTCTACAGCCGGCAGCGTTTCACCCTCAACGCAACCCGCGCCGACATGGTGGCCGCGGGATGGTCGCCGAGCGTGCGGTTGTTCGAGGCCGGGGCTTGCATGGCGCCGATCATCAGCGATCGCTGGCCGGGACTCGAAGAGATCTTTTCCGACGGCGAAGCCATCCTGATCGCCGATGAGGCCGACGCGGTCGTCGATGCCCTCATGCACATGCGGGAAGACGAGCGGCTGGCCATGGCGAAGGCGGGTCGGGCGCTGGTTCTGAAAAGCCATACGGGGCGCGCGCGTGCGCGGGGCATGGTTCAGGCGCTGAAGGAAGCGGGGGCCGGCCAAGGCAGGCTCGCCAGAACGGGCTGAGGCGAGCCGACGAGAAAGGGATCGTTGCATGGATGCGGTGAATGTCGGAAAGGTGCGCAAGCGGGTGCTCGTCGCCGGGGGGGCGGGGTTCATAGGTTCGCATCTGTGCGACGCGCTCCTGGCCGACGGCCATGAGGTCGTCTGTGTCGACAGCTTCGTTACCGGCGTGCGTGCCAATATCGCGCCCCTCGGCAACCATCCCGCCTTTCGGCTCGTGCGGCAGGATATTTGCGAACCGCTCGCGATCGATGAGCCCCTCGACGAGATCTACAATCTCGCCTGCGCGGCCTCGCCGCCGCGCTATCAGGCCGATCCGATCCACACCATGATGACCAGCGTCGTGGGCGCCGGCAATCTCCTGGCACTGGCCGTACGCCACGGGGCGCGGTTTCTCCAGGCTTCCACCAGCGAGATCTACGGCGATCCGGAGGTGCATCCCCAGCCGGAGGACTATCGCGGAAACGTGAATGCGACCGGGCCGCGCGCCTGCTACGACGAGGGCAAGAGGGCCGCCGAAGCCTTGTGTTTCGACTATCTGCGGCTCGGCCGGGCGGATGTGCGCGTGGCGCGTATCTTCAACACCTATGGGCCGCGCATGCGTGCCGATGACGGGCGCATCATCTCGAATTTCATCAACCAGGCGCTGCGCGGCGAGCCGCTTACTATCTATGGCACGGGAAAGCAGACGCGCTCCTTCTGCCATGTGAGCGACATGGTGGCCGGGCTCCAGGCGCTCATGTGTGTCGAGCCGAACCCGAAGGCGCCGGTCAATCTCGGCAATCCCGGCGAGTTCACTGTCGGGGAACTGGCTGAAATGATTCGCAAGAGAGTGCCCGGGGCGGGGGCGGTGGTGTACCGGCCCCTGCCCGAGGACGACCCGCGCCGCCGGCGCCCGGACATATCACGGGCCCGCAATCTGCTGGGCTGGCAGCCCCGTATTCCCCTGTCGCAGGGGCTGGAGGAAACAATCGCCTGGTTCCGCCTGAAAAGTGAAGGCCGGCGGAGGCGCCGCGGCGACACCGACAGCACCTATCGGCAGACTGCCTGACCGGTGCGACCGGGAATCCTCACCTTTGGCCGGCTTGCCTGGCATGGCGCTCCGAGGGCTCTTCCTCTTCGGCGCGCTTGCGTGCCAGCGCGTCCTGCAACTGCCTGGCAAGCTCGAGCAGTCTTTCGGGAACGGGTTCCTTCTCGATTTCCGACAAAAGCACCCGCACCTCAGGCGGAAAATCGCGAGCCGGCTTGCGCGCGGAGCCCGAGCGCGGATCGTTCTTGCCCTTCATAAAGTAACCCCGTTCTTGCCCTTTTCGCCCAGGTTTGCCGCTTCGTCGGGCTTTTGGCAACCGCCATCGCCGTAGCAGGTGCCCTTTCGCGCATGGGCACCGTCCGGCCCGTCATAGCGCATCGCAACGCGGCAGGCCAACGGGGAAGTTTCACGGAACGGACGATTCCGGCCGTTGGTGTGGAACCAGCCGTGGCCGCATTTCATTTCCGACACCGCGCCGCTTGTGCTGGAGAAGGAGCACGGACCTGAACAAGATCGATATTCCGGCTCCTTGCAACGGGAACCCGGCCGCCGACGCGCAGCGAGCGCATCTCGTCTATGTCAGCGACACGGAGCCCGGCATCCGCCGCCGGCGGGCGGGCAAGGGCTTCAGCTATCATGCGCCCGACGGAACACGCATCTCGGACCGAGAGACACTGGCGCGCATCCGCAAGCTCGCCATACCTCCCGCCTGGATCGACGTCTGGATCTCGCCAGAGCCAGACGGCCACATCCAGGCGACAGGCCGCGATCAGCGCGGGCGAAAGCAATACCGGTACCATGCCGACTGGCAGGCGCTGCGCGACGAGGCCAAGTTCTCCAGCCTGCTCGCTTTCGCCTATGGGCTGCCGCGGCTCAGGGAGCAGGTGGATGCGGACCTCTCCAGAAGGGGAATCCCGCGCGAGCGGGCCATCGCCTCTGTCGTGTGGCTCCTCGACCGGACGATGATCCGCATAGGGAACGAGACCTACCGGCGGGAGAACATGAGTTTCGGCCTGACCACGCTGGAAAACCATCACGTTGCGGTGGAGGGAGGCCAGTTGCGGTTCTCCTTTGTCGGCAAGTCGGGCCAGGAATGGAGGCTGAAGCTGTCCGACCGGCGCATCGCCCGGGTCGTACGTGCCATTCAGGAACTGCCCGGCCAGCATCTCTTCCAGTACATCGACGAGGCGGGGGAGCGCCGGCCGGTGCATTCGCACGACGTCAACGCCTATATCCACGCGCACGCGGGAGAGGCGTTCACATCCAAGCACTTCCGCACATGGGGGGCGACACGGGCGGCGGCCGTACTATTGGCGGAAACCCCGATGCCGGGCAGCAAGCGTGCTGCAACGCGGGAACTTAACACGATAATCGACCGCGTCGCGCGCAGGCTGCGCAACACCCGCGCCGTGTGCCGGCGGTGCTATATTCATCCGACTGTAGTGGAGGCGTGGCAGGAGGGGCGGCTTGCCGCCGAGCTTGCCGACATACGCCGCCGCAACCGCCGCGCCCTGAAGAGGCTCGATGCAGAGGAATCCCTCGTGCTCCGATGGCTGCGCGCCCAGGAAGCGTGAGCGGGCCGGAACAAGCCGCCGCTTCGCGGGTTGACCGGAAATGGCAAGCAAGACCCGTACATTTCTGCGCAGCCTCCTGGCGGAAATCCTGCCGGGCTGGTTCAGGCGCGTGCGCAGTGCCCGCCATGGGACGTCGGGGCCGCCGCCGCGTGGAACCAAGCCGCGGGGGTCCCGTTCCTCCCAGGACAGGCGCCGTCCTTTCGGACGGTGACGATCGGCAAACCGTTTGGAGACCTCATGGCGGACTATCTGTGGTTCTTTGCCGTCGGGATCGCCCCGTTCCTCGTCGCTCTCGTCGTCATATACGCATTGTTGAAGCGTAGGCGGCTGAGCGCGGAAGAGAAAGCCGAGCGCAACTCCAAAACGCGGGAGCTTTACGGCAACGACGACCGGCAGCGCTAGATCAGTTCCAACGGCTCGCGGGCAAGGGGAATGCTTGATTCACGCAGTTGCGGACGGAAAGCCGGTGTCCGGCCTTCTCGGCATTGTTTTGTCCGCGCGCCGCGGCGGTTCGTCGTTCTCGTCCGGGTTGGGCAGCGGCGTCTCGTCCGGAAGCTGATCGGGATCGGGCTCGCGCACCGGCTCCGGCTCGCGGGAAGGATCGAACGGCGGCACGGGTGGAGGCGTGGGATCGGGAATCGGCACCGGGCGCGGCGGTATGGGCATCGCGTCCTCCTTATCAGGCCCGCAGAAGCAGCACGGCACCGAGGACCACAAGCAGCACCCCGCCGATAAGCAGGGCATAGAGGACGAGCACTCCCGGTTCGCTGCGGCGGGCCGGCTCGCCGCGTGGCTTTTCCGTGACCGCCTGACGACGCCGGCGGGCGGTCGGCGGTGCTCCCGCTGCCTCGTCATCGGCCCCGAGCGGCGCGGCGGCCGGGTCGGGATAGGGGACCTTCTCACCGGTCTTGCCGCTGTCGATATCGTGGCGCAGGCGGTCGACCGTGGGCGGATCCTCGTGCTCTGGCTTCTGCCTGGGCGGGTTCATTGGCTTACCGGTCGCGTTTAGGGAACGTGCGGGCGGTGCAGCAGGTCCTCCTCGGGCGTGACCTCGATGCGCACCTTCGCGGGATCGAAGGCTCCGTGTTCGCGGACGGCGCTGGCTTGCGGGAGCGGCTCCTCATAGGCCCACATGACGTCGTCTTCGGCCTCGCCCACCGCCTCGATGTTCCAGTAATGCGCCAGCCCCTTGCGCGGACAGCGGTATTCGGTGTCGGAGCGCCAGAGGAAGTCGAAATAGATGTCCCGAAACGGAATGTAGAAGACCGGATCGTGTCCCGACTCCTTCAACAAGAGCGCATCCCGCGTCGAGGCGATTATGGCGTCGGAGAAATTTACGGTGACCGATCCGCGGAACGGCTCGACCGTCACTTTCGGTTTCTCGTTCACGATACTTCTCCCTGGTTCACAAAGACTAACGCACCTTGGCTTGCCGGGGTTCCGGTCCGTGGCCAAACGGAACAAGTCATTTGCGCGGGCGTTAAGGCGACGATTACTCGGGCCAGCCCCGACGTCTCATACGAGGATCAGAATGGACATCCCCCTGCAGATCGCATTTCACAGAGCCGAGAAATCCGATTGGGCGGAGGAGGAAATCCGCGCCCGCGTCGCCAAGCTGCAGACTTTCTACGACCGTATTGTCGGATGCCGCGTGACCGTGGATCAGCGCGCTCGGAACGTCGAAGGCACGCTGCCGCCGGTCGTGCGCATCGAGATAAGCCTGCCGGGAATCGCGCCTCTCGTGGTCGCCTATGAACCCGACCGCCTTCAGCACAAATACCAGTCGCCGGATCTCGGCAACGCGATCAACGACGCCTTCGGGATCGCCGAAAGGCGGCTCTCGCTGTTGAAGGAATCGCGTGAGGGGCGCGGCAAGGGTGCCGATCACGATTCTCAGAACCAGTTTCTCGGCCAGGTCGCGCAGATCTACCCGGAGGAGGATCACGGCTTCCTGCTGACGAAGGAGGGCGGCAGCCTCTACTTCCATCGCAACGCGATGTTGCAGGGCGATTTCGACAAGCTCAGGGTGGGCGACGAGGTCCACTATGTCGAGGAGGTCGGCGACACGGGACCGCTGGCCACCAAGGTGCGCGTGGCCGCCACTCGTTAGTGCCGCGACATCGCCGCATGGACGGGACGGACAGCGCCACCCCTTTCCCACAGGGGCGCTATGCTCGAATTCACGCATTTTCCGCTTCCGCTCAACCTGGCGCTCTTCGCCGTAGCGGCGTTGGCGGTACTTATCGCCGGCGCGCGCCTGTCGCGCTATGCCGACGCCATCAGTTCGATGACGGGCTTCGGCCATGCCGCGATCGGAATGCTGCTGCTTGCCGGGGTTACCTCGCTGCCCGAGATTGGTGTTACGGCGACCGCCTCTCTGGCTGGGAATGCTCCGCTGGCCATCAACAATCTCTTCGGCAGTATCGCCATGCAGGTCGCATTGCTGGCCGGTGTCGACTTCATCATCGGCCGTCGGGCGCTCACGGCAGTGGTGCCGGAGCCGACGGTCATGCTGCAGGGCATCATGTGCGTGCTGCTCCTGGCCATAGCCGCCAGTGGCATGGTGGTGGGCGACGTCGCCGTTCTGGGCGTCGGCCTTTGGTCGTGGGGATGTCTTTTTTCCTATGTGGGCTGCGTCTGGATCCTGTCGCGCGAAGAAGGGCGTAAGCCCTGGCTGGCCGCACGGCGGGGGAAACCCGACCGCGCCCTGATGCGTGAACTCGAGCGATATCAGGAAGACGAGGCGCACGAATCCAGGCTGAGACCGGTTCTCTACAAGACATTTGCGGCCGCCGCGGTGATCCTGTTCGCCGGCTTCGTCGTCGCCCGTTCTGGAGAAGCGATCGCCCTGACCGCGCTCTTCCTGGCGGGGCTTGCGGAGCGGCGGGACACGTCCGTGCTGCGGTTCGGTTACGATTCCATCGCCGTCCTGATCACCTATTTCGGCGGCCTGGTGCTGCTTTACGCGTTGCGGTGAGGCGGGCGCGGAACCGGTATGCCCGCCGGCGGGTTTGTCTCGACAAGCGATGGATCCGGACATGACCAGCGACCCGCCAAGCAGTTCCCCGCACACCGGCGCCTTGCATGCGCGCGCCGCGCCCGTAATCGACAGCGCGGAGGCGGAGGCCTTCTACGCGGACGCGATCCGCGCGCTGGACGAAGCCGGCATCCCGTTCCTCGTGGCGGGAACCTTCGCGGTGAGCGCCTATACCGGGATATCGCGTGCGACCAAGGATCTGGACATCTTCTGCAAGGCCGGGGACTGGCCACGTATCCTTACCCATTTCAAAGAGTTGGGAGACAGGGTGCACATCGAGGACGAGCGCTGGCTGGGCAAGGTGGAGCGCGGCGCGGCCTTCTTCGACGTCATCTTCGCCTCCTCCAACGGCACCTCGCCGGTCACCGACACCTGGTTCGAAAATGCCCGCGAAAGTGACGTTCTGGGCCATTCCGTGCGGCTGGTGGGGCCGACGGAACTCGTCTGGTCCAAATGCTTCATCCAGAACCGCGAACGCTATGACGGGGCTGATGTGGCACATCTCATCCTGCGGTCGCACGGCGAGATCGACTGGGCGCGGCTTCTCCAGCACATGGAGATGCATTGGGAGGTGCTTCTCATCCACCTCCTGAATTTCCGGTGGATCTATCCCAGCGAGCGCGACCATGTGCCGGAATGGCTGCTGGACGAGCTCCTGGACCGGCTTCGGCACCAGCGCAAGCTGCCACCGCCCTCTGCCAGGATCTGCCGCGGGCGCATGTTCTCCAGCGCGGACTACGAGATCGATGTGCGCGAATGGAATTTCGCCGATATCGACGGAAAGGACGGAAAACAGGAATGACGGAAACGAACAAGCCAGTCAGGGTCGCCGCCATCGCCGACCTGCACATGAAGGAGGACGCGGCCGTCTCCTATCGTGAACTGTTCAATGAAATCGCCCGCGAGGCCGACGTGCTGGCGATCGCCGGCGATCTGACCGACCTCGGCAAGCCGCGCGAGGCCGAGCTCCTGGCGGAGGACCTGCGCGGGTGCGGCGTGCCGGTCGTCGCCGTGCTCGGCAATCACGACCATGAATGCGACCAGGTGGACCACATCTCGCACCTGTTGAGGGACGCGGGCGTGCATCTGCTGGATGGCCAGACGGTCGAGCTCAAAGGGGTGCATTTCACCGGCGTGAAAGGGTTTGCCGGCGGTTTCGGGCGCCGCATGTTGGCCTCCTTCGGCGAGGCGGCGATCAAGGCCATGGTCGCCGAGACGGTCGCCGAAGCCATGAAGCTGGAGAATGCCCTGCACCAGCTCGACACCGAGCGCTCGGTGGTCCTGGTCCACTATGCGCCCATCGCCGAAACGGTGAAGGGCGAGCCGCTGGAGATCTATCCCTTTCTGGGGTCCTCGCGGCTGGGCGAGACCATCGACCGCTTCCGTATCAGCGCGGTCGTGCACGGCCATGCGCATCACGGAACCCATGAAGGCAGGACAGCCGGCGGCACGCGCGTCTACAACGTCGCCTACCCGATCGAGAAACCGACCGGACGGCCCTATGCAGTGCTGGAGATTTGAAGCCGGATGACCGGACTTGCGGTTCCGGGGCCTCGCCCCCTTCTGCTAGCGTCAGCCTCGTGACGCCGAAGGCAGGATGTTGTGGTTCAGGCGGAACAGGTTCGCGGGATCGTAACGTCGCTTGATCTCGGCCAGGCGCCGGCGATGGGCATCGCAACCTGGCGGCCCCACATCGATGTCGGGCTCGAAATTGAGGTAGGAAACGCCATCGGAGAAGCGCTCCATGCGGGCGCAGGCCTCGCGCGTCCAGGACCTGTTGCGTTCGTCCGCCTGCGGATCGTCCCAGTTCGATTCGACCCCGAGCAGCCAGGGCGCGCTGCGCTCGCCGAAGGCCGTGGCATCCGGTGCCACCCGCCCCATCGCGCCGCCGAGCTGCCAGACATCGACCGTCGAAAGCGGCGACGGCCGTTCCTGCGTCAGCTTCACCACCATGTCGATGGCGTCGTCATCGAAGCGTTCGAGGTAGAGCGATTTCCAGTAGTAGCGCAGCCCGTCCGGGTAGTCGTCGTCGAAGTTCGACTGCACCTCGAGATAGGGCGCCGGACCGGAAAAGTCGCACAGGGGGGTGCCGAGCTCCCGCAACGGCTGCACGACGCGCTCGCCCTCCGCGACGGGCCCGGCATAGAGCGTGGCAAGGGCAACGAACTGGCGCCCGTGGATCCCGGCGGGAAACGGCTCCTCGCCGGGCACTGTTCCGCACAGCACGATCGAGCAGGCTTCGTCGGGTGCGTGCTCGCAGAAATCGCGCCACCCCTTCAGGACCGAGCGGCCGTCTTCGAGCGGGTAGAGCACGAAGCAGAACATAACCTCCGGGCCGACCGGATGAATGCGGTAATAGAAACGCGTGACGACTCCGAAATTGCCGCCCCCGCCGCGCACGCCCCAGAAGAGCTCCGGGTTCTCGGCCTCGCTTGCGGTGCGGATTTCGCCGTCGGCGGTTACGATCTCGACCGACACCAGACTATCGCAGCTCAGCCCGTGCTTGCGCCGCAGCCAGCCGAGTCCGCCGCCCAGCGTCAGCCCGGCGATGCCGGTCTTGGAGACCAGCCCGCCCGGCGCGGCGAGACCGTGCGGCTGGGTCGCGGCGTCGACGTCCGCCCATGTGGCGCCACCGCCGGCACACGCCAGATGCGCCTCGGGATCGACCGTCACATCGCTCATGCGCGACAGGTCGATCATCAGCCCGCCGTTGCAGGTCGCGGTACCGGCGACGTTGTGCCCGCCACCCCTGACCGCAACAAGTACGTCGTTTTCGGCGGCGAAGCGCACGGCCGCCGCAACATCACGGGCCGACACGCAGCGTGCGATGAGCGCCGGTTGCTTTTCCACGGTGCCGTTCCAGACCGTCGCGGCGTCATTGAAGCCGGCGTCGCCCGGACGCAGCAACGTGCCGCCGAAGTTCGGGGAAAGTGCGGCCACGCCGTCGCGCCCGATGAGCTCGGCGTTGTCATAGCCGCTTTTCAATACATCCGTGTGCATCGTCTCATCCTCCATTGGCTTGGTTTTGGGGAATGCGGAAGCGGGCCTTCACCCCGCCATGGGTGTGGAAGCCCAGGAAGGTCTGGCGGATCGCCCCGGAAACTTCCGAGTAGTCGCCGGTCGCGCCCGTGATCGGACGCCAGTAGGGCTCGCCGACATCGGCATATTCCGGGCCCTGGGAAACCAGCAGGCCGCGGCCGTCGTCGAATCGTAGACCTGCCGGCTGATCAGCCACACACCCTGCTCGGTATGGGCGCCGTCGGCGACGAACCAGCCGTCGCAGGTCCACGTGCCCAGCACCTTGTCCGGAAAGGCCGGATCGCCGTTCTCCTTCACGCCGTCGGCGTCGTCGAGCGTGCCGGCGGGGTAGATATAACCGCGGGTCACGAAGCGGTTGCCATAGGCGGGCATGCCGTCCTCGTGCACACGGCCGTCGGAAAAGGCGAAGCGGGTGTGGTCCTCGGCCACGTCGAAGCGCATGACAGGGCTGTCCATGGACCCGGCGAGCGCCGGCCAGGCGCATAGGCTGACAAGCGCCGCGACAGTCGATAGGCTGTGTCCCACGATCGTCTCCTCGTTTCGCGTCCGCAAACAGGGGGCGAACGTGCTACGACTGCCGCAACGTCTCCAGTGGACTTGCGGTGCAGTCCGAGGGAGCGCGAATTGTCAAGCCAGAACAGTAGGATGGGGGGGGTATCGTTACAGGGTGCGCGCGGCGTTGGACGTCGACGGCGCCGTCAACTGGACTCAAGGTGCAGTAAATGGAGCGGTCCGACAGACTCACCGGCAGCGAGATGCGCGAAAGGCTTCTGCAAATCGCGGAAGGAGCCGTGCTGGCCAAGGGCTTCGGCGCGACCTCGATCGAGGAACTGATCGCGGAGGCCGGCATCACGAAGAACGGCTTCTTCTACCATTTCCGGGATAAGAATGCACTCGCACTGGCTCTGCTCGAGCGCTATATGGAGCGCGACGAGGCGCTGCTCGACGCCGTCTTTTCGCGCGGGCGCGAGTTGTCGGACGATCCGCTGCAAGCCTTCCTGATCGGTCTCAAGCTGCTGGCCGAAAAGATGGCCGATCTGCCGCAGGACTTTCCAGGCTGTCTGGTCGCCACCTTCTGCTATCAGGAGCGGCTTTTCGACCGCGACGTTCACGCATTGAACCATGAGATCGTGCTCAAATGGCGTGCGCGGTTCCGCAGGAACCTGGATGCGATCGCCGCCGAATACACGCCCGCCGAAGCCGTCGATCTCGACGCACTTGCCGACATGGTCTCGACCGCCATCGAGGGCGGACTGGTGCTGGGCCGCGCGACGGGCAGCACGAAGATCCTGCCCGAGCAGATCATGTTGACCCGCAACTACATCAAGCTGCTTTTTGCGACGCCCTCGAGCGGTGGCTAACGGATCGTTCGCTGTGAAGCATCTCCTTGAAGACCGCTTTTGACGCCGTCACGCAGAGATCGCCAATGCGTGTCGGTACCGCCGGTTGCGAGTCCGCGCATCACCGATACACTCTTGTGAGTTCAGCTTCGGTAGCCTGACGCTGCTCACACCTGCGCGTCTGCTGCGTACCTGTGACCCGCTTTAGCGCGCTCGGCGGCGACACCAGCATAGCGTTCGGCCCAAGGAACGCGAGCGTATAGCTGGACAGCTCCTCCACCCATATGAGAGGTGTGCGATAGCGCATGACCTTCCTAAGGAGAAAACGGCGGGAGTGCACTATGCACTTATCCAGTCGGAGGGAGGGTGGGAAAGTTTCGTGTCGGATCGAGAGAACGCAAAGCCAGCCCGGCCGACAGGTTTCAAGCCGAAGCGATCTCGCCATTGGACTGAGTGGTTCGGAACCGGATTTCTCGTGGTCACGGCATAGCGTGCTAGAATGGCAATGGCCACAGCCGCAGCGCCGGGGTTTCGGCACACCTTGCTAAATCCGCCATCGAAATGTCGTGGGCATGGCGCAGGTGCACTCGCTACGGTCGCGCAGAATCTTCCCGATGGCTTTCCGCAGAGAATCCATGAAAGCGTCAGAGTTGCCGCAATTCCACGGGTCATGGCGCTTGACGTGTGGCCGAACAGGCGGACGGATAGCCAGATGCGAAAGGAACAGCCATGCCGAAAACCAAACAGAAGACCGCGTCCTACGGCTCCTGGAAGTCGCCAATCACCTCCGACCTTATCGTTGAGCAAGCTGTCGGCCTTACAGAAGTTCGGCTCGACCAAGGTATCGTCTACTGGCTGGAGGGGCGTCCGCAGGAGCGAGGGCGCTCTGTGGTTGTGCGTCCCTGCGCTGCGGGCGGAGACGCCGTCGATGTCACGCCCGCGTCGTTCAATGTCCGAACGCGGGTCCACGAATATGGAGGTGGCGCCTGGAGCGTGGAAGATGGAGTGCTGTACTTTTCCAACTTTGCCGACGGTCGGTTGTATTTGGATAGCGGCGGTGCCGGGCCGCAGCCGCTGACGCCCGATCCCTCCGGGCAGAGAGGCCGCTGGCATTTTGCCGACGGAATTATCGATAAGAACCGAAGCCGCTGGATCGGCGTGCGCGAAGACCACACGCGCGAGGGCGAACCGGTCAACACGATCGTCACCGTGGATTTGAAGAGTTCCCGCGCCGAGGCGGGAAGCGTCCTGGCGGAAGGAAATGACTTTTATTCCTCCCCGCGCCTTTCTCCGGACGGACGCCGGCTTGTTTGGCTCGCATGGGACCATCCGAATATGCCGTGGAACGGCACTACCCTCTATCTCGCCGAACTGGACGAGGCCGGCACCATCGCCGGTAAGCCCGAGGTTATCGCAGGCGGTATGGAGGAATCCGTTTTCCAGCCCGAGTGGACTCCCGACGGCAACGCCGTCACGTTCGTATCCGACCGCTCCGGCTGGTGGAACCTGCACCGCTTCGAGCTTGCAACGCAAGCCTTGCGGCCGATCGCGCCGATGGCGGCCGAGTTCGGGCAGCCGCAATGGGTCTTCGGAATGTCGACGTATGCATTCGCCGGACCCGACAGGATCGTCTGCACCTATTCGGAAGCGGGACTCGGGAGACTTGCCGTGGTCGACCTTGCGACAGGCATGTTGCGAACGCTCGATACACCGTTTACGCGCTTCGCCTCGGTCCGCGCCGACGGCGGACGGGTCGTGGCCGTCGCCGGAGCACCTTCTCATCCACTGAGCGTCGTCGAGTTCGATCTGGACACCGACCAATACCGGATTCTTAAGAAGGCGACGGATATCCTCGACCAAGCGGAGCCGGGTATTGCCAGCTATCTAACCTCGGTCGAGACGATCGAATTTCCCACGACCGGCGGGAACACCGCGTTCGGTCTCTATTATCGGCCGCACAATCCCGACTTTGCGGGTCCCGCGGACGAAAAGCCGCCGCTTCTCGTCAAGTGCCACGGTGGCCCGACGTCGGCGGCGTCCAGCACGCTCAATCTCGGCATCCAATATTGGACGAGCCGCGGCATTGCCGTTCTCGACGTAAACTATGGCGGAAGCACGGGCTTCGGCCGCGCCTACCGTGAGCGCCTCCACCGCAGTTGGGGCGTCGTCGACGTCGACGACTGTGTGAACGGGGCCAGGTTCCTGATCGCGCAAGGACTGGTCGATCCGAAGCGCATCGTGATCAGCGGCGGCAGCGCCGGCGGCTATACGACCCTTGCCGCCCTTACGTTTCGCGATTTCTTTGCCGGCGGGGCCAGTCACTACGGCGTGAGCGATGCGGCGGCGCTGGCGCGGGACACGCACAAGTTTGAATCGCGCTACCTCGACTGGCTGATCGGGCCTTATCCCGAGGAAGAGGCGCTCTATCGTGAACGATCGCCACTGTTGCATGCCGAGCGTCTGACCAGGCCCGTGATTTTCTTCCAGGGTGAGGAGGATGCCATCGTCCCGCCGAACCAGACCGAAGCCATGGTTGCCACGCTCCGGCAGAGCGGCACACCCGTCGGCTACATCCTCTTTTCCGGCGAGCAGCACGGTTTTCGCCAGGCCGGCAACATCAAGCGAGCCCTCGATGCCGAGCTATACTTCTACGCGATCGAGGTCTTTGGAACAGGCTTGAGGTTTTAGTCGGCAGTGCCTGCGGTATGCTCCTGCCTGCCGCTCCGGAACCGGCCGCCGCCGCGGCCATACCCCTGTTTTCCAGAGCCCGTGCAAGCTGTCCGCGCGGGGGCGAAACCTCCCATTGCCGGTGCCTTGTCCGATAGCGCATCCCCATCCTACGCGCTCCGGCGAGAACGGGATGCCACACCGCCGATCTGGACAGGCGCTGACACCAAGCCTATCGCAAAGACTGGCCAGAGCCTGTATTGGCTTGCTTTGACAAATGTCACTATAGTCTGTCAATTTTCGGGAAGGCGAGATGGCAGGGATGATCAGGCGACGGCCGGCAGGGCAGACCAGCGGCGAAGACATCGTCGTTGAAGCCGCGTGGCTGTATTATCACGATGGATTGAACCAGACAGAGGTGGCCGAGAAGCTCGGTGTGTCGCGGGCAACAGTCGTCAATTATCTTCAGGAGGCGCGCGAGAAGGGCTTCATCCGGACGACACTTTCGCATGACGTGTTCCTGGGGCACCGGCACGGTATCGAACTGCAATCGCGGTTCGCGCTCGAAGCTGCCTATATTCTGCCGGACGGTGATGACGGCGATGGCGAGGCCTTTTCCCGGGTCGTGCGCGGGGCCGCAAATTGGCTGCCGACCCTGCTGGCGCCGGGCGACGTCATCGGCGTTGCATGGGGGCAGACTGTTTATGCCATGGCCGACGCGGTCGAGCGGTCCCGGATGCCCGATCTGACGATCGTGCAGCTCGTCGGCTCGATGGCGACTCCCTACGGGTTTACCGCAGAGCTCTGCTCGGCTCTGCTGGCGCGCCGGCTCGGCGCCAACTGTATAAATCTGCATGCGCCGGCGATTCTTTCGGACCCAGAGCTTGCGGCGCGGCTGCGTGCCGAGCCGATTCTGTCCGCCCAGCTCGAAGCGCTCGGGCGTTGCAACAAGGTGGTCTTTGCCGCCGGCTCCTGCCGGGAAGACAGCCACATCGTCTCGAGCGGCGTCGCAAGCCTCGGCGATCTTGCCGCTTACCGCCAGGCGGGGGCACGCGGAGTCCTGTGCGGCCGGTTCGTGGATGGCGGTGGGCGACCGGTCCGCGGTCCGCTGGACGAGCGCATGATCGGGATCGAGCTCGAGCGCATGAACGGATACGAGATGGCGATGCTCGTCTCCGTGGGCGAAGAAAAGGTGGAGCCTATGCTTTCGGTGCTGCGCGGCGGATATGTCACACATCTGGTAACGGATGTCGCCACCGCATCCGCGATCCTGCAGCTTGATGACGACAGCGGAGGGCAGCCCTGAGAGGGCTCAATCGCCAAGCGAGGCCCGTTCCGGGAACAGCGCGGAAAGCCCCTGGGCCGAGGCCTCAGCAACACCACGTTCGGTGATGAGGCCGGAGACGAGGTGCGCCGGGGTCACGTCGAAAGCCGGGTTGCCGGAGGGTGTGGCCGGGGGCGTCACCCGCACGCGCACGATCTCTCCCTTTTCGTCGGTTCCCCAGACCTGCTCGACTTCCTCGCCGGGCCGCTCCTCGATCGGTATCTCGGAAACGCCGTCCCGGACCCGCCAGTCGATGGTCGGCGAGGGCAGCGCGACATAGAAGGGCACGTCGTGCGCGTGCGCTGCGAGGGCCTTCAGATAGGTGCCGATCTTGTTGCACACATCGCCGGTCGCGGTCGTGCGGTCCGTTCCGGTCAACACCATGTCGACCTGGCCGCGCTGAATGAGATGGCCGCCGGCATTGTCGACGACATAGGTGTGCGGGACGCCCTGTCCGGCCATCTCCCAGGCGGTCAGGGCACCCTGATTGCGCGGCCGAGTCTCGTCGACCCAGACATGCACCTCTATTCCCTTTGCCGCCGCCTGGAAGATCGGTGACGTGGCCGTACCCCAGTCGACCGTCGCCAGCCATCCGGCATTGCAATGGGTGAGGATGTTGACGGCGCCGCCATTCTTCGCTGCTGCCATCCTCTCGATGACATCGAACCCGTTCAGGCCGATATTGCGATTGATCTCGACGTCCTCGTCGCAGATCTCCCGAGCGCGTCGCCAGGCGGCCTCGGCACGCTTGCCCGGGTCGAGCCGTTCGAGAAGACGGGCCATGTCGTCGATCGCCCAGCGCAGGTTGACCGCGGTCGGCCGCGTTTCATGCAGAACGCGCCAGGTCTCCCTGATCGCATCGTTCGAAGCGTCCTTCTGCATGTGAAGTGCCATTCCGTAGGCGGCAGTGGCCCCGATCAGCGGGGCGCCGCGCACCCACATATCACGTATCGCCACCGCCGCCTCCTCGCGGCTGGTCAGGCGGGCAACGCGAAAATCGTGCGGCAGCCAGCGCTGATCTATGATCTCGACGGTCGCGCCGTCTGCGGCTGGCCAGATCGAGCGGTAGTGAACACCTTCCACTTTCATGTCACGGCCTCCGTTTCCATTGCGCGGGCGAGGGCGCAGATCTCGTTCATCGTACGCAGTGCCCCTCGGTTGACGACGAGCTGACGACCGAGCCGCAACGCACGCTCTTCGCAACCGGCGCGCAGGTCCTCGTCGGTGATTTCCTCCAACTCCGCTATATGGGCTAGGCCGAGGATGCGCCGATGCATCTCGATGCCGGCGAAGCCGAGCGTGTCCCGCCAGATCGCGGCAAGCCTTTGCGACAATGCCGCCTCGGCCGCGAGCGCATGCCCCTGATCCTCGTACAATGTGCGCTGGTAGAGGATGCCGGTGCGTTCCGTGCGCCAGAGGCGCGAGAATTCCGATTCGAACACGGACCAGACCTCGCATGCCTGGTCGAGGATCCATTCTCGATAGGTGTCCCGCTCGCCGGCTTGCGCCTCATGGCCGCGCTGGGCGAAATAGGCCATGAGCAGATTGCCGATCAGCATTCCCACGTCGAAACCGATCGGTCCGTAGACGGCGAATTCAGGATCGATCACCCGGATGTCATCTCGGGAAACCATGACCGAACCACTGTGGAGATCACCGTGCAGCAAAGTCTCGGCATTGCTGCAGAATGCGGACTTCAGATGCTGGGCCTCGATCTTGAGCGCATGATCGGCACGCAGCTCGGCCACGACTCCATCGAGCTGCGGAGTGGTGTGGCGGTTCATCTCCGCCTCGAAATAGGGGTCGGAGAAGACCAGGTTCTCGGTGATGTCGCACAGTTCGACATTGCCGGCGAACAGGGTGAGGTCGGCCTTTCGCGTTGCGGTATCCATGCTGAGATCCGAACCGCGGAACAGGGTCCGCGCCATAAACAGGCCGAGCGCCTCCGACAGCCGCGCCACACGGTCACCCGCTATGAAACTGCGCCGCAAAATGATGTGTCGGCTCAGATACTCCATCGCGATACAGGCTTGCTTTTCGTCGAAATGGACGACTTCGGGCACGCGGCCCGGATCCCGGTCGGCCTGTCGCACGAGGGCATGATACTCGAAGAAGGCACGCTTGAGCGGCAGCGGCCAGCTCTCCCCGACCAGGCGCACATAGGGCAGGGCCTGCTTGACCACGAGGCTTCCCGCCCGCCCCTCGACAATGAAGACGAGGTTGAGATTGCCGTCTCCGACCTCGCGGCAGCGCCAGGCCGAACGGTCCGCCCCGAGCCGGGCGGCGATAGCTTCCACCCCCGCCAGGCGCTCGGCGAGCGTGTCCACGCTCAAGGGCTTGTACGCGGGATCGATGGCAGCGGTCCTGTTCATCTGCACACCTTTCGGTTCTTCATGCCATGGCTCCGCGAGTCCTGCCGACTCCGGCTTTCCACATCGTTTCAAGCATAAGAATGAGCCGTTGTGGCACTTGTCAATATGAATTGACTTTTGTCTTTCGTGAGTCCTATGCTCGACTATCCTTTCGGGAGGAGCATGACGGCGCCGTGCCGGGTGGAGGTTCGGGTTATCCCGAATCCGGATCGGCGCATCAGAGGGAGGAAACATGGAAAGTGGCAGGCGCGCGGTCCTGACGCTGCGCGGAGTCTCGAAGTCGTTCGGCGGCTTGCGAGCCGTCATCGACGTCGATCTCGACCTCTATGAAGGCGAGGTGTTGGCAATCGTCGGGGACAATGGCGCCGGCAAATCGACCTTGATCAAGATCCTGACGGGGGTCCACCGGGCCGACAGTGGCGAGATAAGAATCGACGGCGAAAAAGCGGAGATCACCAGCCGTCGCGATTCCATCGATGCCGGGATCGAGGCGGTCTATCAGAATCTCGGCCTGGTCAACTCGCTACCCGCGCCGGCCAATGTTTTCCTCGGACAAGAGCCCGTCTGGCGTGTAATGGGCGTGCCGTTCATCGACAACCGCACAATGCGCCGGGAAACCGAGCGGATCCTGCGCGAGCGGGTCGGGATCGTGCTGGAGAACCTGGACGACCCGGTCCACAACTATTCGGGCGGTCAGCGTCAGGCCGTGGCGATCGCGCGGGCCATCTTCAATACGGAATTGCGTGTCCTGGTACTCGACGAGCCGACGGCCGCCCTCGGGCCGCAGGAGACGCGAAAGACGCTAGAACTGATCCGCGGCATCAAGGAACGCGGCATCTCGGTCATCCTGATCTCGCACAATCTGGAGAACGTCTTCTCCGTGGCCGATCGCGTGCAGGTGATGCGCGGCGGACGGTCCGCCGGGGTTGTCGAGGTCGCCAAGTCGACCCGCAAGGAGGTCCTCGGCTTGATCGTGGGATCGGAAGACGTGGCAGCCGACGCCTATGCGTGAGCCGGCGGCAAGACGAATGTGCAGAAGGGCTGAATCTCAATGACGTCGATGATGACGATCGAGCAACCGTCCCGAAAAGGCGAACTGCCGCTGATCGAGCGCTACATCAACATTCTCGGCCCGCTGGTGATGATCCTTCTGGTGTGCCTCGTGATGGTGGTCGTGGAGCCCCGCTTCTTCGGCGTCACCAACGTGATGATCATCCTTCAAGATGCGGCCATCTACATGGTGCTCGGCATGGCGATGACGATCGTGATTTCCGGGCGGGGAATCGACCTGTCAATCGGGGCCGTGGCGGCACTCGCGGGCGTGGTGATGGCGATGTTGATCAAGGATTATGGCTGGGGAGCGTACATGGCCATGCTCGCCGCAATCACGATCGGGATCCTCTGCGGACTCGCCAACGGGCTGGTAATCACGAAATTGAACGTGCCGGACCTCATTGCGACGCTGGCTATGGACCAGGTCTATCGCGGCATCGCGCTCGTGCTAGCGGCAGGTGCGGTCCTCGCGCGCTTTCCGGAGCCGATTCCTCTCCTCGGCCGCGGCCGCCTCTTTGACGTTGTCCCGACCGCCGCCATCATCGGTGTGATCACGCTGGCGATCGGCTATGTCATCTATCACTATACCCATCTCGGCCGCTATGCCGTGGCGATCGGCGGCAACCGTGAGGCGGCCATCCTGACAGGCATCAATATCAATCGCCACAAAATCTACCACTATATGTTGATGGGTGGTGCAGCCGCTTTCGCGGGCATTCTTCTCACCGGACGACTAAATGCCATTCAGGCCACTGCCGGGCACGGCTTTGCTCTGCACACCATTGCCGCCGTGGTGGTCGGCGGCACGGTGCTGTTCGGCGGCCGCGGTACGATGGTCGGCACGCTTGTCGGCGTCCTGCTCCTGTCGATGGTCACGAACGCGCTCGTGCTCTTGCGCTTCCAGTTCTTCTGGCAGTTGGTCGCCTCGGGCCTGATCATCATCGTCTCGATCGGCTTCTACTCTTATCTGCAGCGACGCAGGACCGACAGGGCGGAAGAATAGCAGCCGGTGAGTGTCGGAACCGGTCACCGGTTCTCATTGCAAGGGAGGAAGAAATGAATTCAACGCGACATTCTTGGAACGGAAGGTCGTTCGCGAAGCTCGCCGCGGCGTCTGTTCTGACGCTCGGCATGGCGACGGGCGTTTCCGCGCAGACTCTGCCGCTGACACCGCTCGACGACGACGACGAGCGCGATTTCTGGTGGTACCATCAGGTTCAGGACGATGCGGTTCTGGAAGCCATGCAGGAAGTGGTCGCCGGCCCGGCCGAAAGGACCACCGCTGAACTGGACGGGCCCATCTCCATTGCCGTGATCTATCCCAGCCAGGACGTTTCCGATTTCTGGCTGCGCGCCTATCTGGCCATGGAAGCCCGCTTCGAGGAATTGGGCATCGAAACCGACTCCACACAGTTCGCCTCGGGCATGGGCGATCATCAACTTCAGGCCACCTACACCGAACAGGTTATGCAGGAGGACTATGACTACGTCATCTTTGGTCCGACGGAACTCTCCCTTCAGCAGGAGAACATCAAAGACCTGATCGATGCCGGACAGAAGGTCATCGTGCTCAACTACGACACGGTCGTGCAGGCCTGGGGCGACGATCAGCCGATGATGTATGCCACCTTCTCGCATCTGGCTGGTGCACTGAACATGTGCGAGTGGGTCCTCGAGAATCTAGGCACCGAGGGGACTTTTGCAATGATCCGCGGCACCCCCGGCTCCCTCGACGATCAGCGTTCCGGCGGTTTTGCAAATTGCCTGGCGGAAAACTCGGACTGGCAAATGGCCTATGAGCACTATGGCAATTTCCTCCGCGAAGGCGGCTTTGACGGTGCTCAGCAAATCCTTTCCGCCTACCCGGAGGTCACGCTGCTGCACAATGCCAATACCGCCATGGCGATGGGTGCGGTCTCTGCCGTGCAGGCCAGCGGCGCTGGCGATCGCGTCAAGGTGACGGCCTGGGGTGGCACCGGCGACGAGCTCGAGGCACTTCGGCTCGGCGAATTGGCCGCGACGCCGATGCGCATGGGCGATGATGTGGGCATTGCCATGGCTGAGGCGATCCGCGCCGACCTGGAGGGGCGGACGGACGACATCCCCCTCGTTTTTCTCGGCCGCATCACGATCGTGTCGGCGGACTCCGGCGCCGATACGATCGACGCTATGGAGGAGGAAGCGTTTCGCTATACCGGCACCGGCACCCTCGAACGCTGATCTCATCCACTGTGAAGTGATGGCGGCTCTGGCCGCCATCCGCACCTAACAGCCTTTCACGCACCAGACGGGCCTGCTCATGAAAAAGCTGCTCAACGATCCACACGCTTATGTAGAGGAAATGTTGGCTGGCCTCGTCGCGGCCCATCCCGACGTCTACCGTCTTCACGGTGAGACAGGCCGTGTCATCGCGCGCGCCGACCCGAAGCGCCCGGGCAAGGTGGGCATCGTTTCCGGCGGCGGCTCGGGCCACCTGCCGGTTTTCACCGGCTATGTCGGCACCGGCCTGATCGATGCATGCGCCATTGGCGATGTCTTTGCCTCTCCTTCGGTGGAGCAGATGGTAGATGCCATCCGCGCCGCCGACGCGGGCGCCGGCGTGCTGCGCCTCTACGGAAACTATGGCGGCGACGTCATGAATTTCGATATGGCCGGCGACCTGGTGGAGATCGAAGACGACATCGCCGCCACCACCGTGCTCCTGGCCGACGATGTCGCTTCCGCCCCGCCCGGCGAGGCCGAAAAGCGTCGCGGCGTTGCCGGAATGGTCTATGCCTTCAAGATTGCCGGGGCAAAGGCGGAGGAGGGCGGTGATCTCGAGACCGTCACCGCGCTCGCCCAGAGAACAGCGGATGCCTGCCGCAGCATCGGTGCCGCTCTCGGGCCCTGTACCGTTCCGCAAGCCGGCAAGCCGACATTCGAGATCGAAGACGACGAGATGGAAATGGGCATGGGCATCCATGGCGAGCCCGGCGTGTGGCGCGGTCGGCTGCGCAGCGCCGACGAGGTGGCGAGCGAGATGATGGACAAGCTGCTCGAGGACATGCCGCTCGGCAGGGGCGAGCGTGCTTCCGTGCTTGTCAATTCGCTGGGTGCAACACCGCTTGAGGAACTCTACATTCTCTATCGCGTGGTTTCCAAGCGGCTGATGGAAGCTGGAGTCGAGATCGTTATGCCGCTCGTGGGCCGCTACGCGACCTCCATGGAGATGACGGGCGTCTCCTTCACCCTGTGCAAACTTGATGACGAAATGGAGAGACTGCTGAAGGCGCCCTGCAATTGCGCGTTCTGGCGGGTCTGAGGGGCATGACCGGCATGATCGATCGACCTGCGCTGCAAGAGGCGATTGCGGCGCTTTCGTCGGCCATGGACGGTGAAGCGGCGGCGCTGAATGCTGCCGACGCGAAGCTCGGTGACGGCGATCTCGGCGTCACCATGCAGCGCGGGATGCGTCTCGTTTCGCAGACCGCCGATGAGCTTCCGGACGATCTTGGGCGCGCCCTGATGATGTGCGCGCAGGCTTTCACCAGGTCATCGGGTTCGAGCTTCGGCACTCTTCTGGCGACTGGCCTCATGGCGATGGCGAAGGAACTGAAAGGGCGGGAGAGCGCGGGGCCAGCGGAGATCTCGCATCTCGTAGGTGCCGCTCGCGACTCCATGGCCGCGCGCGGTAAATCGGCAGTTGGAGGCAAGACCGTGCTCGATACGCTGGATGCGGTCGCGCGCGCAACTGAAGGGCTGCGGGATGCGGGTTCAATCGCTGAAGCTGCGGTAGCGGCGGCCGACAAGGCGCTCGATGACTACCGGGACAAGCCGGCCACGACCGGCCGGGCGCGCATCTTTGCCGAGCGAAGCATCGGGCTCGACGATCCCGGCATGCTTGCGATGACGAAGGTCGTGCATGTTCTAGCTGGGGTGGCAAAATGATCGACGCCCGGGAGGATCGTCCATGTGTTCGGGCCGCGCGACAGCGCCGCTCATGCCCTGCTCCGGCTCAGGCCGGCGAAGGATCGGGAGGAGGAAATGCAGACTGAAACACCGCTGCTCGAAGTCATCGATCTCGAGAAGCGCTTCGGTGGCGTGCGTGCTCTGCAGGGCGTGTCGCTGACCATCGCGGAGGGCGAGTCGCTGGCGCTGGTCGGTGACAACGGCGCCGGCAAATCGACCCTCGTGAAAGCGATCGCCGGCGTTCAGCCGGCCGACACCGGCCAGATAAGGCTTGGTGGTCGCGACGTCTCGATCCGTTCGCCGAAGGATGCGGGCGCGCTCGGCATCGAGGTGGTCTATCAGGATCTTGCCTTGGCGAATTCGCTGGATGTTGCGGCGAATGTCTTCCTGGGCGACGAGCCGGTCCGGTTCCGGATGGGGTGGTTCTCCGTTCCCGATGTGAGGAAGATGGCGACGGAGACCGCTGCGACGCTCCAGCGGCTGCGCATCAACATCCCCGAGCCGCGCCGTCCGGTGGCCAATCTCTCCGGCGGTCAACGGCAGGCGGTCGCGATCGGTCGTTCCATACGCAAGGGCAATCGTGAACTGCTCGTCCTCGACGAGCCGACGGCGGCCCTCGGTGTCGAGGAGGTGCGCAAGGTGCTGGCCCTGATCCAGACCCTACGCGAGCAGGGACAGACGATGATCATCATCTCGCACGATCTCGAGCATGTCTTCAGCGTGTCCGATCGGATAGCCGTGATGCGCCAGGGGCGCATCGTTGCGACGCGGCGGACGAAGGAGGTGACCAAGACCGATATCGTCCGGCTGATTGTCGGCGATCTCGAAGGAGCTACAGAATGAACGAGCGCATCAATTCGGTCGAGACCGCTCCCTCGCGGGCAACCCTCTCCCTCGATCGCCTGCGCACCGCGCCTTTCCTGAACGTGGCCGTCGCCATCGTCGTCATCTACGTAATCCTGACGGCGATCACCGGCGAAACATTCAACACCGTAAACAATCAGATCACCATAATGCGCGCGGCCTCGGTCTTCCTGATCCTCGCGGTCGGCCAGACGCTGGTGATGACGACGGGCGGCATCGACATATCCACCGGCTCCATGATCGGCGTTGTCGGCGCAATCGTCGGATCGGGCCTCGAGACGGGGATGCTGGACCCGGTCCTGGCAATCCTGGTCGCCATCGTGATCGGCGCCGCGCTCGGCGCTTTCAATGGCTTCAACATTACGGTGCTTGGCGTGCCGCCTCTTCTGGCGACGCTGGGCACGTTCGTCGCCTACCGTGGCTTTACCCAATACTATATGGGCGTCAATCTGGTCACGGACCTGCCGAATATCGTCACGGCGGTCGGCCGCGCCTGGGTCCTCGGGCTTCCGCTCGCGGTCTGGGTCGCGCTTCTGGTAACGCTGGCCGGCTGGTTCGTCCTCCAGAGAACGCTCTATGGCCGCTACATCACGGCGATCGGCTCCAATCCGAAAGCGGCGGAGGCGACCCGCATCAACGTCAGGGCGATCACCGCATCGACCTATGTCATACAGGGTGGGCTTGCCGGCCTTGCGGCGCTGGTGCTGATGGGACGGCTGAACTCCGCCTCCGCGGCGATGGGGGAGGGCATTGAACTCCACGTGATCGCTGCTGTCGTGCTGGGCGGCACCTATCTGTTCGGCGGACGCTCGACCATGATCGGCACCCTGCTCGGGGTCTATGTCATCGGAATGTTGGAGAACGGGCTCATTCAGACAGGCGCCGGCTTCTTCGTCCAGCGGATGATCCTCGGGCTGCTCATCATCGCGGCCGTGGCGCTGCAGCTGCAACAGCGGAGATCGGGACCGGTGTGAAGCCGGCCCGGGGGGAAAGAAAGTCAAAAGGGAGTAGTGGACATGAAGCGACTGACAACACTTCTGGCCGCCGCGACGCTGAGCGTGGCGGCAAGCGCGGCAATGGCCCAGGACGGGCCGCTCCGCATCGGGTTCGTTTCTCACCAGCACGACATCACAGATCTGTTCGGCCAGCTTGAGATCGGCTTCCGTGACCGGCTGGACGCGGAGGGCATCAAATACGAGATGTTCCAGGCCGCGCCGAGCGCCTCGAACCGTCACGACGAGATGCTGAACATCCTCGAGAACATGGCCAATCTTAATCTCGACTACATGGTGTTCGGTCCGACCAGTCTCGACCAGAATACCCAGGGTCTGGTCGAGGTCGCCAATGCCGGAACCAAACTTTTGATGGTCGATTACGAGCCGGAGGAGGGCGCGAGCTTCCCCTTCGAGGACGCCGTGCTCAACTGGTCCGTCTACAATCACGGTGAGATGGGCGAGCAGACCGGCCGCTGGATCGCCGAGCACTTCAAAGCGCAGGACAAGGACAACGCCAACGTCATCATGATCTGGGGGCCGGTTGCCTCCGAGATCAGCCAGGCACGCGGCAACGGTGTTCTCAAGGGAATGGAGGAGACAGAGGGCTTCACGGCGAACGTGATCTACGAGGGCTATGGCAATTTCCAGCGCGAGCTGGCCTATAACGAGGTCGAGCGTGCTCTCATCGCCTATCCGCAGGTGGAAGTCATCGTGGCCATGAATTCGGTCATGGCGCTCGGCAGCATGTCCGCGCTCGAGGCCGACGGCAGGCTCGACGACGTTGTCGTCACCGGTATGGGGGGGCAGCCCGACGAACTGGAGATGGTCGCGCGGGGCAAGATCGGCGTCGCAGTCTTTCGCGATCCGCGCAGCATGGGCGCAAATTCCGCCGAGGCTCTGATCATGGACATGCAGGGCAAGACCTCTGAGATCCCGCGCGTCCTCTACACCGATCTGCGCGTGCTCGACTCGGTCGAGAGCATCCGCACCTATGTGCCGAAGGAGATGCTCGATATCGACGCCAAGCTGGCCGAGTAGCGGCAAACCCCTTCGGGTGCGCCGCTTCACCGCCGCTTTGGTGAAGAGGCGGCGGTGGTGGTGCAATGGACGGTCACGTTCGAGAGAAAGGCTAGGCCGCGTGGACAAACCCGGTTCCCATTTTATCTGACGCGTGATTCAAAGCTGCTCTTTGAGGAGGGCAGCTTTGATTCGAGGACTGATGAGTGATGCGGAATGGGCGTTCTTCGCGCCGTTCCTGATCGAGAACCGCTCTCGCGGCGGCCGGCGGCCGCAGGGCCACCGCAAGGTGCTGGACGGCATCTTCTGGATCACGCGGACGGGCTCGCCCTGGCGTGACCTGCCGGCCGATTTCGGCAACTGGAACTCAGTCCATCGCCAGTATCGCCGCTGGACGGAAGCCGGCGTCTGGGACGTGATGCTGGCAGCCCTTGCCGAAAGCGACGCGGCCGACACGGCGATGCAGATGATCGACAGCACGATCGTGAGGGCGCACCAGCACGCAGCTGGCGGAAAAGGGGGATTCAGAGAAATGCTGTTGGCCGTTCGCGCGGTGGGCTCACGACCAAGCTTCATACCCGAACGGATGCGCAGGGCCTCGCCATCGGCTTCTGCCTAACGCCCGGTCAGGCCTCGGACATGGCCGCCTACGAGGATCTGATGCAGGAGGAGGCGCCCGATCCGGCCGCGATGCTGGCCGACAAGGGGTATGACAGCGACGCCATTCGCGACGACCTTGAGCGGCGCGGCGCAGACCCGGTGATCCCGACAAAGTCGAACCGCAAAGTTCAGCGCCCGGTCGACAAAACCAAATACGCACTGCGCAACCGCATCGAGCGCTTCTTCAATCGCCTCAAGCACTCACGCCGCATCGCCACACGATACGACAAGCTGGCCGCAAGCTTCCTTGGGTTCGTTCAGATTGCTACGATCAGACAGTGGATCAGGTTTGTCCACGCGAACTAG